>NZ_CP029983.1:5827500-6243355 GCF_003290225.1 Pseudomonas sp. LG1E9
CTGAAAGGTGCTTGGGCATGGGATGACTGCATGGGTTGCGTCGTTGTCTTTGAGAACGTTTGCCTTGCACCCGATCCATGTGGTGACTGGATACGCTCGCCAAGGCGAGTTGGAACCTGGCCAATAAATATTGTTACTCCTGCATCCAACCCGGCAGGTCTTTTTTTTCACGCCGATAACGGTGATCATCGCCCTCCCCGCCCCAGAGGAACCGACACCATGGAATTGACGCTGGAAGCTGTTGCGCTTTTTGCACTCAAACTCGTGCACGAGGAGGACGGCGGCAGTCCGGTATTGAGGGACGACCTGGTGATGGATGGGTATGAGCGGGAGGTGTTTGGGTTGCTTGTGCGGCAAGGGGACTTGCCGACGATCCAGCTCAAGTTGCGTGCGTGTGTTGACCAGGCACTGGCTGCACTGGGCGGCGCGGATACGGTGTTGGGGCGGGAGTTGCAGCGATTGGCGGGTGACGTGCGGCAAGCCCGCACGCTGGAGGAACTGAACCCACCGCTTGACGCACTCAAGGACTACCTAAAAGCCATCCAATGATGCCATGTGGAGGGCTTGCCCCGATGGACGCCAACGATAACGCGCTCTAATTGACTCACCACAAGGACCGTCAAATGATCGACTTCAACAACAAAGGCTTCTTCAAGCTCAAGCAAAACAACGAATACGCCGAACGCGTCTCGGCCCTGCTGCTGGACGGCGAAGAAGTCATCGACGCCTACAAAGCCATGCGCGACGGCGTGGTCTTCACCACCAAACGTATCATCGCCGTAAACGTGCAGGGCATTACCGGCAACAAGAAAGACTTCACCTCACTGCCGTACAAAAACATCGTCGCGTACTCGGTGGAAACATCCGGCACGTTTGACCTGGATTCGGAGCTGGAGATTTACTTTTCGTCGCTGGGAAAAGTGAAGTTTGAATTTACGGGGAAGACGTCGATCGTTGAGATTTCGCGGATCATCTCCAAGCATCTGCTGAGCTGATCAGCGGATATACACCGATCACAATGTGGGACGGGCGGTGCGACGATTCGACTTGCCCCCGATAGCGCCCTCCCCCACACCATAAAACCACAGCGGTTTCTCCAGGACCTGGAACGTAGTAAACGTCCCGCTGCTATAGAGAGCACGCTTACTTTTCCCACAACCTCCATCGAAAAATGCCAATTCCATCCCCCTGATCCCTCCCCGTAGCCTCACTCCCTCGCACAAGGAAGTGAGCCCCTCATGTCAGAACGCTTTTACCCTCCCACCGAGGAACAACTACGCAAGCAGCGCATCCTGACGCCACAGCCAAAGCGTGCGGCCTATTCACCGTTGATTGATTTATTCGAACCATTCCCTGCCGCAAAATCTGCACCCGCAAAAGCGCCTGGCTGTGTTTTCGTGAAGTCTTGCCAACTGCCCGACGGCCACACCCACTACTCAGATCCCACTGCCTACGTACCACTTGAGCTGATCACGGAGTACGGCCATTTCAGCCTGTTGGGCGGCCGTGAAGTTGACAGCCGGGGCGCTGTTGCCCTGCGCAAGATCAGCGGCAGCGCCTTGCCCGTTGGCTTGGGGCAGCTGGCGTTGCGTACGGCGGTGGTGGAGTCGGCCGCTGCCGCAATCGGTTCTGTGGCCGCGCCTCTGTTAGGCGGGTTGGTAGCGCTGGTGTGGCCCGGGGAGCTGGGCGATAGCGCGCTGTATAGCGAGGAGCAATTACGCTCGATGCAGCAGGCGCGTTCGCAGATGCGTTTACATATCGAGCAGCGGGAAGACGGTACGCTCAAGGGCTATGGTTTTTACACCGGCGACAACCCCGCCTGGCAGATGATTGAAGTGGTGCAGCTCCAAACACGCAGCGATCAGTTCGTAGCGGATTTGGGTGAGGGTGTTGAGCTGATCTGGACGCCTGCCGTTGATCCAAGTGACACGCTGGGGATTCCGGCGTTGCAGGCTGCGCCGCAGGCGCCGGTGATCTGGATTTACCCGCCTACGGAGAAGGCGGCGCAGATTCTGGTGAACCCGATTTACCCGCCGCAGTATCGGGATTTTATTCTGGTGTTCCCCATGGGGTCTGGGGTTCGGCCGCTGTATGTGGTGGTGAGTGAGCCGCGGAAAGGGCTGAGAAAGTCAGATTACGATTACTTTCCTGCCCCCAGAACAGAGGACATCACTGGTTTTCCAGGTTTGATTGAACTCAAGAAGAAAAATAGTAAACGTAGTGGTGGCGGCCTTCGTGAGCGATGGAAAGACGCCAAAGGAAAGAGGCTTTTTGAATGGGATTCAGAAAAAGGCGAACTTGAAGTCTATAGGTACAGCGATGTGAAACACCTAGGCTCCTTTGACCCCTATACCGCTGAGCAACGCGGCCCGGCAAAAAAAGAACGACGTATACAAAAGTGAGTGGCGGATTCGTTATGACGATGAAAATACGACTGCAATGGTTCAACAAAATAAATGAACACTTGGAGGCAGACGAATACTCAGCAAACTTTGAGGAGGACGACAGTATTCTTAACGCACTTGGTCTACAGGAGGAACCACAAATCTACGCAGGGGGTTTTGACGTTCAGCCAAACTGGATCGCAATTCTCCAACCTCATTTCCGGCAGGTGATAGAGCCGGACCTTTTCGACTACCAAATCTCCTTCCGCTACCAAGGCGCCTGGCCACCACCTCCAAAACAACCCAAGGAAGCGTCATGAGAGCCACAGCGAAAAAGCCCCTCCTCTACCGCTCCGTCAACACCCGAACCCATGGCGTGCGCCACGGCAGTGGTGGCGCTTACCGGTACGAACGGAATACCAAGACCGAAAAAGACACGCTCGCCACCCGAGGTTCAATGCACAACCATCAACGCCACGGTTTTGATTACACGCCGCTGTTCCGCTTCCTGTTGTCCAAGGTCGGTCAGCCATGGGACGCGGTTTTCAGCGAAGCCAACGCACGCCTGGATCGGCCGAATCCGGTGTTCTGGGTGGTTGCGCTACATGAAAGCGAGAAACAGGATTACGTGAGAACGGATGAAAACAGCTACTACAGCGGCCTATACGTCGACGACGCAGGTCTGCTGCAAAAGGTAGAACCACAACTGACACCCGAAAACATGAAACCTTATTGCGACTGCTGCACCCACACCTTCAACGGGGTGGTCGTCACGCAAGCGGTGGGCTATGCCCACCGCTGAATAACCGCTTAACCCGCCTTCGTCTCACCCCCCGCCCCACCAATCAACACCCGATTCGCTGGGTCCGTAATATCAAACACCTGCTGCATACACGCCGAACGACTCGGCGAGAACTGGAACTCCACCAGATACACCTTGGCCTTCTCCGGAACGAACGTGCTCACCGGCGGCACGCAGCTGTAAAAATCCCCATTGCCGATGCTGCCAGCGCTGCCGAATACGGTGAGTTTCTTACCCGGATCGGCCTGGGTTTCCAGCTGTGGAAAACGCCGGAACCCGGCGCTGGTTACTGTTTGGACAGTTTTGGCGATCCAGTTGAAGACTTGGCCTTCGCCGTTATACACCACGGTGCCGAGGATTTCCGAGCGTTGGTCGGGGTCGCCTTCGCGGCTGATGGCGAATTTGACGGGGTTGTTGCCGCCCACGGCTTTCATGATGACTTTGGCGTGTTCGGCGTCGACGGTCACGGTTTTCTGGCGAAACTGGATGCCGTCTTTAAGCAGGGTCGGCGAGGAGTCGCGTTGGTTGGATTGGCAGGCGCACAGGGCAAGGGCGAGGGAGAGCAATGCGATTCGCTTCACGGGATGTCCTTATCGGTGTGAGGGGGGTGTGCTGACTGGACTCGGAATTGAACGGAATGTTCCGCACTCTCCAAACCTTGAAGGCTGGCCACGATCTCTCTGGTGAGCGTTTTTTTGTGGAGAGCAGGCTTGCCGATGCCGACGTGATCGAGCATCGGTTGCGCGCGCTCCTGACTACGGCGCAACAATGTGCGCAAGTGATTATTTGGGCTGGAAGGTCTCAAGGTACGCCAGGATATTTTCAATCTTCTCCTGATCACTGATCCCCCAGAAGATCATCCGCGTACCACTCACCACCTTCTTCGGCGCCTCGATGTAGGCGGCGAGTTTGTCCCGCGTCCAGACCACGCCGGAATTTTTCATCGCATCGGAATACTGATAGTCGGTGGTGGTGCCGGCAGGCCTGCCGATGATGCCATTGAGTTCCGGCCCAAACCCGCCGCGCGCGCCTTCGCCGACGCTGTGGCAACCGCCGCAGGTCTTGGTGAACAGCTTGCCGCCCGCCTCGGCATCGCCGGCCGCCAGGGCTGCACGGGTGTTGAAGATCAGGGCGAGGGTCATCACGGCACGGTACTTCATAGGGACTCCACATCGGCTGGTGCGACGATTATGCCTGTTTGTCAGGAACGCATGCCCATCCAGATCACCGCTTCGGTCCATGCAGTGACCACGGGCGTCAGCATCTTGAACCAGGGATCATTCACATCGATCTGCGCCGCCGACTGGTCGTGATGGTGCTGTTCCTCATCCACAATCGAAGCAATGGCCGCCACCGCCAGCGGGTCGATGTTGCGCAGGGCGTGCAGCTGATGGGCCAGATGTCTAAGCACCACGCTTTCGACCGCCACGGTGGTGGTCATGATGGCTTTGCGACCACAGAGACCTGTGAGCAAACCCAACGCCAGCCCACCGAGCCCGCACAGCCAGTAGCTGCGGCAACGCGGATATCCTCGGCGCTGCAACTCGGCGTTGAACACGGCACGGTGGCGGCGCTCGTCACCGAGGAACTCGGTGAGTTCCGCGACCAGGCTCGGGTTGAACAGCCGGGCTATAAACAGTTGGCCGCTGTAGATGCAAATCGCGCCATGCTCACCGGCGTGGTCGACTTTAAGCATGCGATTGCCGAGGTCATGGTCGATCAAGTGAGCGTTCACGGTTGATAGCCTTTTGCGTGGGTTACAAAGCACAGCCATCGTGCCGCACCTCCCGCCAAATACGCAAACTAGACACTCTGAATTACCACCCATCGTTTAGGACATATCCAATCGAACCTATCCCGCCGCGTTCGACTCCACCTTACTAACCCCTGATGGTGGAGTAAGGATCATGGCTCAGCCATCGATTTTAGTGCTGGAAGACGACGAGATCATTCGCTCGTTAATGGTGGATGTACTGGAGGAATTCGGGGCGCATGTCACCTCGTTTCCTTCGGCGGATGAAGGGATGATTTTTCTGGAGCGTGATGATGAACAGGTCGACCTGATTGTCAGTGATGTTCAGATGCCTGGTTTGCTCAACGGCTACGACTTGAGTCGGGTGGTGGCTCATAGATGGCCGGAAGTGCAGGTGGTGCTGACATCCGGCAACACGAAGATCGCGGCGCAACTGGGGGGGTCGGTGCGGTTCCTGCCAAAACCGTGGAGCGCCGAACACCTGCTTGAGTGTGTGCAAACGGCGCTGACGCAACAAGGCTCGCGCCTGCATTGATGGCGTCGCGACATCACTTAAACCGAACTTTGGGACAAGCGCTGCTGTCATTAATGAGCAAGGAGCGATTTTTCTGATCCGCTGGTCAGGCTCTTCGCCTTGTGCATACAGCCAATGGCCATGAGGTGTGTAGAATCGTCGCCCACTTCTATGCGTCATTTACGGCCGGCAGGCCCACAGTTCGAGCTTACTGAATGCATTCACAGGTCCCTGACGTTGCTGCGCCCTCATTGCTGGAAGCGTTGCGCACAGGCACGGCCCTACTGCATGTCGCGCTGGAAAAGCGCCTGCCGTTTTTCAGCGAACAACTGGATGCCGACTGGTATCGACGCTTGCTCCAAGCGTATTACGGTTTTTATGGACCAATGGAAGCAGCGCTGTATGACTGTGAGTTGATCCCCGAAGGATTCGACCCTGTACTGCGTGTGAAAACCCCGACGCTGTTGAACGATCTTCATGCCCTTGGCCTGAATGACGACGCCATCAACGCGCTGCCCTGCCGCCCTCACCTCCCGCCACTCGACACCCCCGCCGCCTGCGTCGGTGCCTTGTATGTGCTGGAAGGCGCCACCTTGGGCGGCCAGGTGTTGCGCCGGGAAATGGCCAAGCGCCTGGACCTGGATGCCGACAACGGCGGTGCATTTCTCAATGTGTATGGCGCCGAGACCGGTCGGCGCTGGAAAGACTTTCTCGACTATCTGGGCCGCCAGCCGCAGGACGCGTCAGCCAGACAGCGTGCAGTGGACGCGGCCCGTTCGACATTCAGCTGCTTTGAGCAATGGCTCGACAGCCAGGAGGTACTGCTATGAAACCCGATGATTTTGAGGAACTGCTTGCCAACTGTGCCGACGAGCCGATCCGCTTTCCCGGGGCGATCCAGCCCCATGGTGTGTTGCTGACGCTGTCCGACCCCGACCTGAAGATCATTCAGGTCAGTACCAACGTCGCCAGCCTGTTCAACCATGCGCCCGAAGCCCTGTTGGGCCAACCACTGCATACGCTACTGGGCGCCGAGCCTGCTGCCGCCGTGCAACACATGGTTGAGCACAACAACTTTATCGACGCGCCGCCGCTGCACGTGACCTTCAACGGTGCCAAGTTCGACGGCCTGCTGCATCGCCATCAGGGCGTGCTGGTGCTGGAGTTCGAACCCTTGCTGGAAAACTTCCGGCCACGGGCAGTGAAGGGTCGCACCAGTGATCTGGGCAAGATGCTGCAACGTTTGCAGGCGGCGAAAACCCTGCAAGCGCTGTACGAAATCAGCGTGAATGAAATCCAGGCCATGACCGGCTACGACCGTGTGCTGATCTACCGTTTCGAAGAGGAAGGCCATGGCCAGGTGATTGCCGAAGCGTCGGCGCCGTCCATGGAACTGTTCAACGGGCTGTTCTTCCCCGCGTCCGACATCCCCGAGCAGGCCCGCGAGCTGTATCGCACCAACTGGCTGCGCATTATTCCCAACGCGGCCTATGAGCCGGTGCCACTGCTGCCCAAGCTGCGCCCGGACAGCGGCGAGCCGTTGGACCTGAGCTTCGCCACCCTGCGCAGTGTGTCGCCGATTCATTGCCAGTACATGAAGAACATGGGCGTGCTGTCGTCCATGAGCATCTCATTGATGAAGGGCGACAAACTCTGGGGCCTGATCAGTTGCGGCAACCGTGAACCGCTGCTGGTACCCAACGAGTTGCGCACCGCCTGCCAGACCATCGGTCAGGTATTGTCATTGCAAATCAGCGCCATGGAAGCCCTGGACCTGAGCCGCCAGCGCGAGGAAAAAGTCGAGGCCCTGGCGCTGCTGAATCAGGCGATGAAAGCCTCAGCGGACAACGTGTTCGATGGCCTCGCCCAGCAAGGCCAAGTGCTAATGGACCTGACCCTGTCCGGCGGCATCGCGATCATCGAAGACAAACAACTGCACCGCTACGGCAACTGCCCGGAACCGGCGCAAATCCGCGCGTTGCACAAGTGGCTGCAAGAGAGCGGCGAGCCGGTGTTTTCCAGCCATAACCTGGCCTCGGTCTACCCGCCAGCCGCTGAGTTCCAGCAAATGGCCAGCGGTGTCCTGGCCATGAGCCTGCCTAAACCGGTGGACAACGGCGTGCTGTGGTTCCGCCCGGAAGTGAAAGAGAACATCAACTGGAGCGGCGACCCGAACAAGCCGCTGGACTTGGAGAACTCCAACGCTGGCCTACGCCTTCGCCCACGTACCTCGTTTGAAATCTGGAAAGTCGAAATGGCCGGCATCTCCACCAAGTGGAGCCATGGCGACCTGTTCGCCGCCAACGATTTGCGTCGCTCCGCCCTGGAAAACGACCTGGCCCGCCAGGTGCTGCGCGAGCAACAAGCCGTGCGCGCCCGCGATGAACTGGTGGCGGTGGTGTCCCACGATTTGCGCAACCCGATGACGGTCATCTCGATGCTGTGCGGCATGATGCAAAAGGCCTTCAGCTCCGACGGCCCACACACTTCGCGGCGGATTTCCTCGGCCATCGACACCATGCAGCAAGCCGCCGGGCGCATGAATGTGCTGCTGGAAGACTTGCTCGACACCTCGAAAATCGAGGCCGGGCGCTATGTGGTCAAGCCGGTGGCGCTGGATGTGAGCCAGATGTTCGAAGAGGCCTACTCGTTGCTCGCACCGCTGGCGATGGAAAAAGGCATCGACCTGTCGTTCAACGCCGAGCCTGGTCTGTTGATCAACGGTGACCCGGAGCGGCTGTTCCAGGTGCTGTCGAACCTGATCGGCAACGCCATCAAGTTCACGCCACGCCAAGGCAATATCGGCATCAGCGCCATGAGCAACGGCGAAGAAATCGTGTTCTCGGTGCGCGACTCCGGCGAAGGCATTGCGCCAGAGCAGTTGCCCCATGTGTTCGACCGCTACTGGACCCAGACCGAAAACAACCCCACCGGCAGTGGCTTGGGGCTGTATATCACCCAAGGCATCGTCCAGGCCCATGGCGGCAAGATCGTGGCGGAGAGTGAGGTGGGCCGTGGCAGTGAGTTCCGGTTTACCGTGCCGAAGGTGATTGGAGACTCACACACCTGACACTCCCACCGTGATCTGGTGTTGTCATCACACCGGCAACACCACCACCTCCAACCCACCGCCCGGGCGTTCTGCCAGGGTGAGAGTGCCGCCGTGCTCCAGCACAATAGCGCGGGCAGTAGACAGGCCAAGCCCAACACCGCCGGTGCTTTTATTGCGTGAATTTTCCAGGCGATAAAACGGCAGGAACACCTGTTCGCGGTGCTCGGCGGCAATCCCCGGCCCGCGATCCCGCACGCGGATCACCACTTGATGCGCCCCTTGTTGCAGTTCGATTTCCGGCGCGTGCCCATAGTGAATGGCGTTTTCCATCAGGTTGGTCATCACGCGCTTGAGGCCCAGGGGCCGGCCGAAGTACACCAGGCATGGCGGGCCGCTAAAGGCCAGGTCGATGGCCTGGTCGCGGTAGTCGTCGATCAAGGTTTGCAACAATTCCGACAGGTCCACCGGCAGGCATCACTTGGCTGGGTCAAGGCGTCATCTAAAACCATTCGACGCGGCCCGTCATATATTTCAATCGTGCAATAAAGCGTCAACGGCGCAATAAACCGGACATCTTTGCGCAAGGCACCAGCGCCAGAATCGGCGTCCCTTTTGCGGAGACTGTGCCCATGCGTGCGCTGACCTACCCCCACCACCTGGCTCGCCAGGCAGTACTGTTGCTGACTGTGTCCTACCTGGCGGGCTGTGCGAACCCGACGAAAGCGCCGTCCACCCGCTGCGCGCAGGTGAACTACCCGGTGCATGACCCGGCCGAACGGGTCAACCGTAGTGTGTTTGCATTCAACCGGGCGGTGGACAACTACGCGCTGGCGCCTGTTGCTCGCGATTACCGCTACCTCCCGGAATTTTTCCAGCAGGGTGTGCATAACTTCGCGAGCAACTTCAGCGAGCCGAAGGTATTTATCAACGATCTACTGCAAGGCAACCCACGCCGTTCGGTCAACACCCTTGGCCGTTTTGCAGTGAATACCACGGTAGGTGTGGTGGGGCTGATTGATGTGTCGGACCGCCTGGGCATCCCGCGCCACTCCGCCGACTTTGGCCAAACGTTCGGCGTATGGGGCGTGGGTGCCGGGCCGATTGTCGAATTGCCATTGCTCGGCACCAGCAACAGCCGCGATGCGACAGGCAAGGTGTTGAGCTTCCTGGTTTCGCCGCTGGGAGACAGCGATACCGTGCAGACATTGGGCACCATCAGCCTGGTGGGCGGAACGGTCGACACCCGGGCGTCATTGTTGCCGCTCACCGATAGCCTGCAAAAACTGCCGGATTACTACAGCGCGTTACGTAATGTGGTGGCACAAAACCGCGCAGCCTTCGTGCTGGAAGGCAAGGAAGGCGCGACATCCCCTGCCAGCGAAGGCTGCGCAAAGGGCGCCGCTGATGACTTCTGACTACGCTCGTCACGGCCGTCATATCTTGCAGTAAGGCGTTTATAGCTCGCCCTTCCTCGCCCTCTGTAAGTTTGGCGCCACTTCGCTCTTAAGGGCGAAGTCCCCCTAGACTGGTAGAAGGATACTTCCATGCTCAGCCCTATCAACTCCGCAGTGCCCCCCCTTCAATACCCCGCAGCGCCGCAGGATGACGCCGCCATTCAACGCAAGAAGCGCAGCATCGATGAACCTCGATCGCAACTGGAGCCTCAGGAGTCCGACGGTTCAGCGCGCAACAGCCGACGCACGGGCAGCGGTGGCCTGGACAGCCTGGGCAAGGGTAACCTGCTCTAAATCGTCGCACGAAGGGCTGTGCACAGCCCTTCGTCTCCACAAGCCGCCACGCCTTAACAAAACACTGACATCCATTGCGCTAACCTTGCCGGTTCAACCCTGGCCGGAGCCTTTTACTGCATGCCACATCCCGACACCTTGCCCGCCGTGCTCGCCGGCCCTCTGCTGCGACGCCTCGAACCCCAGCGGCTGGTGCTGTGGCTGGTGGGAAGCCGAGCATTGCCACTGATGCTGAGGCTGCAATGTGCCGAGCAACGCGTGGATATCCCGCTAGGCCAGGACCAGTGCCAAGTCGTGCCGGTGGGGCGCGAGGCGTTTGTCCACCTGATTGATGTACGACTGGAGGAAGCGCTGCCGCAGGATATGGTCATCGACTATGACCTGCTCGTCGACGGCATTGGCATTGCCCAATGGGCACCCCACTTGCTGTACGCCAACGCCCAATATCCGAATTTCGTGCTGCACAGCCGCATCCATCAACTGGTACACGGTTCGTGCCGCAAACCTCACCACAGCGCCGACGAAGGCTTGCTCTGCGTCGATCGCCTGCTGGCCGATGCACAAACACCCGCCGACCGTCCGGCCTTGTTGATGATGAGCGGCGACCAGGTGTATGCCGATGATGTAGCCGGGCCAATGCTGCGGGCGATCCACGGGCTGATTGCGCGCCTGGGCCTGTTTGACGAATCTCTGGAAGGCGCCGTGGTCGACAACAGCGCCAGCCTCTACGCACATAGCGCCAGCTACTACAACCGCGCCGATCTGCTCCCGGCGCTGGACAGCAACGAGACCCTGCGCGAGCGGTTTTTCGGCGGCGTGAAAAAGCCGATTTTCACCAGCAGCACCGCCGACAATCACCTGGTGACCTTTGCCGAGGTCATGGCGATGTACCTGCTGGTGTGGTCGCCCACGCCCTGGCGCCTGATCAACCCGCCGCCACCCCAACTGAGCGCCGATGAATCCTCGCGCTACGCTCGCGAGCAGGTGACGGTGGATAAATTTCGCGAGGGCTTGCCGGGTGCTGCGCGGGTTTTCGCCCATCTGTCCACACTGATGATCTTTGACGACCACGACATCACCGACGACTGGAACCTCAGCGCGCAATGGGAAGAAACCGCCTACGGCCATCCATTTTCCAAGCGCATCATCGGTAACGCCCTGCTCGCTTACCTGCTGTGCCAAGGCTGGGGGAATAACCCGGATGCCTTTGATGAGCTGGTGGGCCAAACCCAGGCACTGGCAACCCAGACGCAGAACAATCATCTGGATGCCCTCGCGCAGGACAATTTGCTGGCAACCCTGCTGAAATTCCAGCAGTGGCATTACGTCCTGCCCACCACGCCGGCCCTGGTGGTGCTCGATACCCGCACACGGCGCTGGCGCAGCGAATTCACCCTCAAGCAACCGTCCGGCCTGCTGGACTGGGAAGCCTTGAGCGACCTGCAGCAGGAACTGCTCGATCACCCCTCGGCCATCATCGTCTCGCCCGCGCCGATTTTTGGCGTCAAGCTGATCGAGACCGTGCAGAAAATCTTCAGTTGGTGCGGCCATCCATTACTGGTGGACGCCGAAAACTGGATGGCCCATCGCGGCGCGGCCCAGGTGATCCTCAACATCTTCCGTCACTCGCGCACGCCGGGTAACTACGTGATCCTCTCGGGCGACGTGCACTACTCGTTCGTCTATGAAGTACTGATCCGCCACCGCGACGCTGGCCCCAGGATCTGGCAGATCACCAGCAGCGGCATCAAGAACGAATTCCCACCGCGACTGCTGGAATGGTTCGACCGTCTCAACCGCTGGCTGTACTCGCCGCGCTCGCCTCTGAACTGGTTCACTCGCCGGCGCACCATGCAGGTGGTGCCGCATATTCCGGAACATGCCGAAGCCGGTGAACGGTTGTGGAATTCAGCAGGGATCGGCCAGGTGTTTTTCAACGAGCGGGGGCAGCCTGAGGCGATTTACCAGCACAACGCCGATGGGAAACCTCGGACAAGAATGGCGGCGCCAAAGCAGTAGCCTACTGCCACCATCCAACAGCATCACACCCCCCTATTCAAAGCGTTCAATCCCCGTTGTACAGTAGCCCCAGCCACGGAGTATCGGCGTCAATATTGGTAGGCCTTGGTTGCCTGCCGCCGCAAGGAATGCGCAGATGAACGATACTTCCGGCAACAACCCGCTCAATCATGCTTTTTCTCACTTTAACGCCGACATGTTGCACACCGTGCTGGAGCTGGTCAGCGACGGCATTTGGGACTGGAACGCCAATACCGGGTTCGTCTACCGCAGCCCAGGCTGGTACGAAATGCTGGGCTACCCTAGCCACTCCCTGGAAAACAGTGTGTTCACCTGGGAGAGCGTCATCCACCCGGAGGATTACCCCCACGTGATGACGGTGTTCGATGATTACATCCACCGGCGCACGCCCCATTACCAGACCGAATACCGTTGCCGCAAAAAAGATGGCGGCTACCTGTGGATTGAAGACCGTGGTTACGTGATTGCACGCAATGAAGACGGTTCGGTTGCACGCATGGTGGGTGCCCATCGCGATATCCATCTGCGCAAGTCCTCGGTCGAGCAGTTGGAGCGACGCAATCAATCCCTTGAGGCACTGGTGGCCGAGCGTACGCGCGAGCTGTCGCGGGTCAATCAGCAGTTGCAATTACAACTGGACGAAAACCGCTCACTGGCCGAACGGGATGCCTTGACCCTCGTCGCCAACCGTTACCGCCTGGAAAAAGTGCTGCTGGAAGCCTGCGACCGCGCCCAGCGTTTTCGCCTGCCACTGGCACTGATCGCGATGGATATCGATGACTTCAAGCCGATCAATGACCGACACGGTCACGGCGTAGGCGACCAAACCCTGGTGCAGGTCGTGGAATGCCTGGAGAGCTGCATCCGCCCAGGCGACCTGCTGGCGCGCTGGGGTGGCGATGAATTCATGGTGGTGCTGCCCAAAAGTTCGCTGGAAAACGCCAGGGCCCTGGCCGAGAACATCTGCCGAACGATGCGCAACATGCCGATACGCGATGACCTCATCGTCACCCTGAGCCTCGGCGTGGCCGAGCGGCGCATGGATGAATCCCCCGCCGCCCTGATGGCACGTGCCGATCAGGCGCTGTATCGCGCCAAGGCGGCGGGGAAAGATGGCGTGTCGGCGTAGCCCTGTCAGCGCACCGGCGGCGCGTACTGGATGCCGCCGTTGTTCCACAGGGCATTGAGGCCGCGCTTGATCTTCAACACGCTGCCCTGACCAATATTGCGCTCGAACACTTCACCGTAGTTGCCCACCTGCTTGACGATCTGCACCACCCAATCCTTGCGCAGTTTCAGGTCCCGACCGTACTCGCCATCGGCGCCGAGCAACCGCGCAACGTCCGGGTTCCTGGTGGTCTTGGCCTGCTCTTCGACATTCTGCGAGGTGATGCCCATTTCCTCGGCGTTGATCATCGCGAACAGAGTCCACTTGACGATGCTGAACCACTCGTCATCGCCCTTGCGCACCAGCGGGCCCAGCGGCTCCTTGGAGATCACTTCCGGCAACACGACGAATTCATCCGGATGGGCCATCTTGATGCGCTGTGCGTACAGCCCGGACTGATCGGTGGTCAGCACATCGCAACGCCCGGCTTCCAGGCCCTTGGCGCTTTCGTCGGCGGTGTCGAAGGTGATCGGCGTGAACTTCAGGCCGTGGGTGCGAAAGTAATCGGCAACGTTGAGCTCGGTGGTGGTGCCGGCCTGGATGCACACGGTTGCGCCGCCCAGTTGCTTGGCAGCGGTGACACCCAGTTTGTTGTTCACCAAAAAGCCGATGCCGTCGTAGTAGGTGACGCCGGTGAACACCAGGCCCATGCCCGAATCGCGGGAGCTGGTCCAAGTGGTGTTGCGTGAGATCAGGTCGATTTCGCCGGACTGCAGCGCGGTGAAACGCTCCTTGGCGGTCAACTGGGTGAACTTCACTTTGGACGCATCACCAAACACGGCCGCCGCTACGGCGTGACACACATCCACGTCAATGCCGGTCATCTTGCCGTGGCTGTCGGGCACGCCAAAACCGGGCAACCCGTCGCTGACACCACACTGGATAAAGCCTTTTTTCTGGATCGCGTCCAGGGTCGAACCGGCATGCGCGGTGCCGGCCAGTCCAAAGACGGCGGCGGCACTGATCATGGCCAAGGTGGTTTTAAATGGGTTCATGCGAGGCTCTCCCTGTCGTTCCTTATTATTCGGCACCGCACAGCCTGCGCCGGTTTCTGATGTTGCCGGGGCAGTATTGACGGGTTTGGTGCGCTGCCACAAACGACCTTTTGGCAACAGCTCCTTCCGATTTGGAATGACCCGGCGACTTTATTTCGTTTGCGACAAGGCCAGGCCCACGGCTTAGATAAAAAGACGCCCGCCACTGCCGAGTCCAGGATTCATGAGCCGCGAAACCATCAGCCAGTCGATTTCCATCGTTCATCCCATCAGCCTCAGCCACGGCAGGAATGCCGAGGTCTGGGACACCACGGGCAAGCGCTATATCGATTTTGTCGGCGGCATCGGTGTGCTCAACCTCGGCCATTGTCACCCCGGCGTGGTGCAGGCCATTCGTGAACAAGCAACGAAGTTGACCCACTATGCGTTCAACGCCGCGCCGCACATGCCCTACATCGAACTGATGGACCGCCTGACCGCGTTTATCCCGGTGGACTACCCCATCAGCGGAATGCTCACCAACAGCGGCGCCGAGGCCGCAGAAAATGCCTTGAAAATCGTACGCGGCGCCACCGGCCGTACGGCGGTGATTGCCTTTGACGGGGCTTTCCACGGCCGTACGCTGGCCACCCTCAACCTCAACGGCAAAGTGGCGCCCTACAAGCAAAAGGTCGGCGTCCTGCCCGGCCCGGTGTATCACCTGCCCTACCCCAGCGCCGACAATGGCGTGAGCTGCGCTGAGGCGCTGAAGGCCATGGACCGCCTGTTCAGTGTGGAAATCGACGTCAGCGACGTAGCCTGTTTCATCCTTGAACCGGTGCAAGGCGAGGCCGGATTCCTCGCCCTGGATATCGAGTTCGCCCAGGCCCTGCGGCGCTTCTGCGATGAACACGCGATCCTGCTGATTGCCGACGAAATCCAATCCGGTTTTGGCCGCACCGGCCAGCGTTTTGCCTTCTCGCGCCTGGGCATCGAACCGGACCTGATCCTGCTCGGCAAAAGCATCGCCGGCGGCGTGCCATTGGGGGCGGTGGTCGGGCGCAAGCCGTTGATGGACAACCTGCCCAAAGGCGGGCTGGGCGGCACTTACTCCGGTAACCCCATCGCCTGCGCGGCGGCACTGGCCACGCTGGACGCTATGACGGATGAGGCGTTACACGCCTGGGGAGCCCGGCAGGAGGCCGCTATTGTGAGCCGCTATGAAACCTGGCGTGCGCAGCACCTGACGCCCTTTTTGGGCCGCCTGACCGGCGTCGGCGCCATGCGCGGCATCGAACTGGTGAATGCCGACGGCACACCTGCGCCCCACCAACTGACCCGACTGCTGGGCGTGGCGCGGGATGCCGGGTTGCTGCTGATGCCCAGTGGCAAGTCGCGGCATATCATTCGGCTGCTGGCACCGTTGACGATTGAGCCCGAGGTGCTGGAGGAAGGGCTGGTTATTCTTGAACGGTGCCTCAAGCAGTTGGAGTAATCGCGTCAGCGCCATTACGCTGGACCAATGCGTGCAGGCTCGCCGATTATCCACGACACCTCTATACCGTAGGTTTGTTTTGCGGACGAGCGGTGCGCTTGCAGCGGGCGCTTACTGCCTTGCACCGCGATAAGGGCATTGTGCTGCCTTGACCTGATCCCCCTCCCCCCTGAAAATGCGCGACGCTTTTTTGTCTTCCCCGTTTACTGAAGTAGTGAAATTTCAATGTCCGATTCTTACACCGAACACTCCACCGAAGAATCCGTAGTCGCCCTGCACGCCAAAGCTGAATACGAAAACGCCATCAATCTTTCACAGCATGTGCCAGCCGCCAAGATCATCAGCGAGATGGTGCTGGACGCGTTTCACACCTCCAAGGAAAGCGACCAGATCCGCGAGTTGCGCCTTGCCATCCGCCAGGCCCACGACGCGTTCGATGACGATAAGGCCTACGACCTGATGGGCCAGCTCAAGCAGCTCAAGGACGCCGAAGCCGCCGACAACATCGCGCTGGAAGACCTGAGCAGCAAATTCTCCATCAGCCGCATCCTGTCCAGCTTCAAGGACGACCCCGAGTTCCAGGAGCTGGTCTACGGCCTGGCCCTCAAGGTGCTGAACCAGTCTCACCAGGCCATCAGCAACCCCAGCGCCGGCAAGAGCAAGGCTTCCCGTCCCAAGAAAGAAGCCGAGGTTTTTGTGATCAGCAAGGACGGCATCAGCGTTACCCTGCCACTGCGCACGCCACGCTCCAAGCTGAACATCGACCGCGAGGCGTTTGAGTTCCTGGGCTTCAGCTTTGTGGGTGAAGGCGATGAAGCCGAGCTGGAAGTCGAGAGCTTTGTGGATAACTCGGGGGCTGAACAGCCGCTGACCCGCAAGAGCGTGATCAGTGCACTGCAGCAACAGAGCGCGTTTGATGGGTACAGCATCGCGCAACAGTGAAACCACTGAACTGAATGTGGGAGGAGCTGCTCCCTCCCACATGAATTCAATACTGCGTTAGACCGTTGCCGCAAATACCTCGCGAAACCGCGCCATTTCTCGCTTGTTCCCCACCGTCACTCGCACCCACTGCGGCCAGTTTTGCCACATGCGCCCGATCAGTACGCCATGGCCGGCAAGTGCGTCGATGACCTGCTCTGCCGGACGCTTCACGTCGATCATGAAGCAGTTGGCCTGGGATGCCGTGCAGGTAAAACCACGGCCTTTGAGCCAGGAAATGGTGTCTTCGCGCAGTTGGGCATTGAGCGCCTTGCGTTGTGGCAGCAGCTTCACATCTTCCAGGCTGGCGAGGCCGCCGAGCAAGGACGAGCCGGCCGGGACGTTGTCGCCGCCAAACACCGCCAGGCGTTCCAGCAATGCTGGATGGCCGATTGCCAGGCCCAGGCGGGCGCCGGCCATGCCGTAGATTTTCGAGAAGGTGCGCAGCACCAGCAGGTCGTCGTGGTCCTTGACCCAACTCACCACGCTCGGGGCCTCGGCGAAGTCGATGTAGGCCTCGTCCACCACCAGCACACAGCCTTTGGGTTTGTTCGCCAGGGCCTGGCGGATGGCGTCGGTCGACGTCACGGTGCCCGTCGGGTTGTTGGGGTTGCACAGGTAGAGCATGCCGGCCTGGGGGTCAGCCGCCAGCATGGCCGGGATGTCGTGGGCATGCTCGGCGTCGAGGGCGACTTCTTTGACCGGCGCCTTGTTTGATTCGGCGGACTGGCGCGGCACTTCGTAGGACGGCGTAGCCATCACCAGGCCGCGCGTTTCGCTGGTAAATGCCAGCACCGCGTAGCGCAGGGCGGCCATGGAGCCGGAAAACACCGCCACCTTTTCTTCGGCAATCCCCTGTTGCTGGGCAAACAACTCAGCCAAGGCGTACATGTGTTTATAGGGATAACGCCCCGCGGTGGCGATGCCGCGCTGCATCGCTTCGCGGGCCGCCGACGAAGGCCCGTAGGGGCTTTCGTTGTAGTTGAGCAACACCTTGTCAGTCTTGGCCGACGGCGACGCGGCAACCGCCCAATCCAGGCGTCCGAGCAAAGGCAGGGCGGCGCCGAGGGCGAGAAGGGATCGACGACTGACGCTGACCATGGTGACTACTCCTTGTAGGCGGATGATGGATTCGCACTGCTCGTATAGATGAATATGACGAGACAAGGGTCGGCTGATTTAACCGAGCGCCCATGAAAAAGCCCCGTACGGCTTTCGACGACGGGGCTTTTTCATGGGCGGGTTTCAGTGCTCCCAGTAGTCTGCGATGGGGTATTGGGCGCACAAACGCTCAAGTTCAGCGCGAAATTGCAACTGCACAGCAGGCTCGACATGGTATTCGTGTTCGCCAAGCGGCGTGACCTGGCTAAGTACCCGGCACACCAGATCGACGACCTGCCGGCAGCCCTGCGCATCGACATTGCGTTGCGCCATGGAGCCGGTGCCGATACACAGGCCACTGGTAACGGCAGACGAACGGGTCTCGCCAGGTACACGACTTTTACTGACCACGATTCCGCAGCCTTCCAGCGCCGACTCGGCGATGGCACCGGTCATATCCCCGCGCAGACGGATCAGCACGGTATGGTTTTCACTGCGCCCGCCGACCACTTCATAGTCATGGGCCTGGAAGGCGTAGGCCGTTTCATCGGCCAGGGCGCGAACACGCCCCATGCAGACATCGAATTCCGCTGTCATCGCGTAGCCCAGCGCGGCGGCTTTGGCGGCGATCATATTGACCGCCGGCGCGCCCTGCATCCGCGGAAATACGGCTTGATCCAGCACACGGCTGAAGGACGCCCGTAAGCCCGGCACCTTGGTATGGGCGTCGCGGCCGGACAGGATCAGACCACCACGTGGGCCACCCAACTGCTTGTGGGTGCAGGTGGTGGTGACATGCGCCGCGTTGATCGGGCTGGGGTGCCGACCGGTCACGACCAGCCCGGCAATATGGGAAATATCGGCCAGCAGGATCGCGCCCGCCTCGTCGGCAATGGCGCGAAACCGCTCGAAATCCAGCACCCGTGAATACGCCGATGCACCGCAAATGATGATGCGTGGACGATGGGCCAGCGCCAGGGTGCGCACCTGCTCGTAATCGATCAGGCCTTCGGCAGTGGTGCCGTAACGAATTGCCTTGTAGTAGGCGCCGGTAAACACCGCAGGGCTGCCGTGGGTCAGGTGGCCACCGTGATCGTGGGCCATGCCCAGCAAGGTGTCCCCTGGTTCCAGCAGGGCGGACAGCACTTGGGCATTGGCATTGGAGCCCGAGTGCGACTGCACGCCGGCGTAGTGGGCGTCGAACAGTTCACGCGCCCTGCGGATCGCCAGTGACTCGACCAGATCGACGTTTTCACAACCGGCGCGTTGACGCTTGCCGGGCGCGCCCTCAGCGGTGACGTTGACCAGTGCAGACGCGGAGGCCACCAAAGTACGGGCCTTGACCGCGCAGGAGGACGCGACCAATGAGAGTGTGCGGTGCTGGCGCGCCACTTCGGCGTCCAGCAGCATCGCCAACTCCAGGTCCTCGGCGCGCAGGTCCGCCATGCCTCGGCGCAACAGATCGGCCTGATCCTGCAGGTGTACGGTATTGACGGGCATCGGGGGGTGTCCTTTCCTTGGTCGCTGCGTGTCAGTTCGTCCTGAACCGTGGCGTTCAATTAAACAGGAAATTAAACATTTTCCAAATTAAATGTTCGCTTTTGTCCCCCTTTACCGAGCGGATGGCCATTTGCCCTGCGCGCAGGCGCTGACGAGCATCCGGGACTTTATTGTTAGGCCGCACGCGTGCAACACTTGCGCCCGCCGCGATGCCTGGAACGCCCTGGATGGGCTTTTTTTGCTGAACAATCTGTACGGCATCTTCAACGCAACGGTTTTTACTAAAGGGAAGTGGTGAGCGCGTGATGCACAGACGAGAAAAAACCGAGCATTTGAAGAGCAACATCAAGTACTTGATCAAGAGCCGTGGTGAGACCCAGCTGTCGCTATGCAACGCCGCCGGCCTGACCCGCACCACGATCTACAACATCCTCGAAGGCAAGGTCGTCAACGTTCAACAGTCGACCCTGCGCAAGATTTCCGACTTTTTCGGTGTGTCCTACGAAGAAATCGAGACCATCGATTTTGAAGCCAAGGAAATCATCGAGAGCAGTGCCTCGCCCCAAGGCAACATGAACCCCGCAGCCGTGCCGGTGCTCAAGGAAAGCCAGGTCATGCAGCACCTGGATAAACGTATTGGCGAACTGGCGATCCTCTACCCGCTCACGTACTACTTCGGCACCTCCCATAACCTGATCGGCGTGCAATTGGAGCGCGCCATACCGGGCGTGAATGAGCCAGGCGACCTGTTGATCATCCAGAAGGGTTCGTCCAGCGACGATAAGGAAAAACTGGTGTTCGACCGGGCCACCCAAACGCTGTTCATCAGCCGTGAAGCCTGCGCCAGCTCAGAACAACTGTGTGTCCTGGGGGATATCATTGAGGAGCGCTTCAATGACCACGTATGAAAGCGAGATCGAAAACAGTAAATACAAACTGCTTGGCTTCGAAAATGACAAGCGCCTGGCGGTGATCATGATCATCGCCACGGGCAAGATCATTCGGGTCAAGTTGAGCGAAGTCTTAAACAGCGAAATCATGGATAACCTGAACAAAATGGAAGTTAAAAACCTGTACAAGAAGTACTACTCCCAAGCCGGTACGGTGACGGCGTACGACCTCAACGACCGCAATGAAAGTTCGTGGATGGTCTACATCGTCCTCAACCTGCTGCTCTTCACCTTTTACATCTTCACCAGCATTGCCGCGACTAAACCGATCTACATCGAGTCCCTCGACATCATCGTGACGCCGGGCACTTTCCTGTATCCGCTGACCTTCCTGATCGTGGACCTGCTCAACGAAAACTTCGGCCTCAGGCTCGCCAGAAAGGCCATCCTGTTTGCCTTTGCCAGCAACGCGATGATCATCGTTTTGCTCTACGGCTCGACCTTCCTGCCCGGTTTACCTGGATGGAAGCTCGACGGCCCCTACAACGATGTGATTGTGCAGGTGTCGTCGGTGTTGATCGCCTCTTCGATATCGTTCCTGGTGTCGGAAAACATCAACTCGTATTTGCTGTGCAAGATCAAAGAGCTGACCAACTCCAAGTACCTGTACCTGCGCATCTTCCTCAGTACGTTCTTCGCGGTGATTATCGACAGTTTCCTGTTCTGCTTTATCGCGTTCTACGGCGCCATGCAGACCAGCGATATCCTGAGCATGATCTATGTGCAGATCGCAATTAAGGTGGGCTTTGCGTTCTTCAATATCCTGCCGGCTTATGGCGCGCGTTCGCTGTTCAAGCGCTACCTGACCAACGCCAAGGCCTGATCCAGGCAAATCCCTCACCGGCCCCCCCAAGTTTTGGGGCGTAGCAGCTGCCGAGCCTTGGCGAGGCTGCGTAGCGGACGCATTGACACCCCACGATATGCGGGGCCCCCAACGCAGCCTCGCTTGCGCTCGACAGCTACGACCCAAAACTTGGGGACGAGCTCTGCCGAGGCCGGCCCGGCAAGACGGGATCTACATGGGGATCAGTCGAGCTGCAGTTTTTGCTTGAGGTTCTGCATGACAGCCGTCTTGTTCCGCACGTAATCATTCAAGCCCCGTGCGCGCAGGTTGCACGCATCACACTCGCCGCAGCCAGTGCCAAGGACGCCGTTGTAGCAGGTCAGTGTCTGCTCGCGAACCAGGTCCAGTTGCTGGTGGTAGTCGGCCAAGGCCCAGGTCTCGGCCTTGTTCAGCCACATCAGTGGGGTTTCCAGGCGCACGTCGTATTCCATGCCCAGCTTGAGTGCCTGGTTCAGCGCCTTGACGAATTCATCGCGGCAGTCCGGGTAACCGGAGAAGTCGGTTTCGCACACGCCGGTGATGACGGTCTCGGCCTTCACCTGGTAGGCGTAGATCGCCGCCAGGGTCAGGAACAGAATATTGCGCCCCGGCACAAAGGTGCTGGGCAGGCTTTCACCTGAGCTGTTCACCGTCGGCACAGGAATGTTGTCGCGGGTCAGGCTGCTGATGGCCAGCTCATTGAGCAACGACACGTCCATCACTTTGTGAACGGTGGCCCCCAACTGACTGGCGAGCTGCTGGGCGACTTCGACTTCTGCCACATGGCGCTGGCCATAATCGAAGGTAATGCAGTGCACCTCATCGTAGTGCGGCAGCGCGTGGATCAAACAGGTGGTGGAGTCTTGTCCGCCACTGAATACGATTACAGCTTTTTTAGTCATCGTTCTGCGTCCTGCATAGGTAGGATTTGGGCATAGTTTAAAGCTCACTCAATAAAAAACCCCGCGCTTCTTTCGAAGGCGGGGCCTTTCTACTGCTCAGGCATTCAGTGTGCGTAGGTCAGCAACAGCTCTTTCGGCACTTGGAAATCCAGGGACATCATCACGCTGAGCGCGGTGATGGTGAAGATCGAGAACACGAACAGCTTGCGCGCCCAGACGGTATCGTCCACCGCCTTGTAGCCGGTCCAGGCCATGTACAACCAGTACATGCCCATGGCCGCGGCGACGGCAAGGTAGCTCATGCCGGCGTAGCCACTGAAGGTCAACATCAAGGTCGCCACGAGGAAGGCCAGGATGTAGAGCAGGATGTGTTTCTTGGCGACCTGGATGCCACGCTTGACCGGCAGGACCGGAATCGAAGCAGCCAGGTAGTCGTTGAAACGGAAGATCGCGATGGCGTAGGAATGCGGCATCTGCCACAGGCTGAACATCACCAGCAGCACCAGCGCAGCCATGTCGAAGCTATTGGTCACAGCCACATAACCAATCACCGGCGGCATCGCCCCCGACAGACTGCCCACCAGCGTGCCGTGAACCGACTTGCGCTTGAGGTACAGGCTGTAGAGGCCGACGTAGATGACAAAGCCGATCACGGCAAACAGCGCCGCCAAAGGGTTGGCCACCTTGTACAACAGGGCCACACCGGCAACACCCAGGACGGTCGCGAAGATCAGTGCCAGCTTCAGGGAGATAAGGCCCTGGACCAGCACGCGATTCTTGGTGCGCTCCATCTTGATATCGATGTCACGGTCGATGCAGTTGTTGAAGACACAACCGGAAGCAACCACCAGGGACGTGCCGATCATCGCAGCCAGGAAGATGGCCAGATCGACATGTCCCTTGGAGGCCAGGAAGAAACCGCCCGCCACAGAAAGCACGTTACCGAAAATGATCCCCGGTTTGGTGATTTGGATAAAGTGCTTAAGCGACATCGGGTCTTACCTCACTTCGCCATCATGAACGTATGGATGCTGAACATGATCCATATCGACAGGCCAACCAGCAGCAGGATCACAAGACCTGCGAACACGAACGCAATCACGTTATCGCGCTGTTCCTTGGAACGATCCAGGTGCAGGAAGTACACCAGGTGAACCAGAACCTGAATCACCGCGAATGCCAGCACGATCATCAAGGTGATCGACTTGGGCAGGGTCGGGTACATCACCAGACCGAACGGGATGAGCGTCAGGATTACCGACAGGATGAAGCCGATGGCGTACGACTTAACGCTGCCGTGGCTCGCATCATGGCTGTCATGGTCATGGGAGTGTGCATTAGCCATTACAGAGTCCCCATCAGGTAAACAACGGTGAAGACGCAGATCCAGACCACGTCCAGGAAGTGCCAGAACAGGCTCAGGCAGCTCAGGCGGGTCTTGTTGGTGTTGGTCAGGCCGTGCTTATTGACCTGATACATCATCACCGCCATCCACAGCAGGCCGGCAGTTACGTGCAGACCGTGGGTGCCGACCAGCGTGAAGAACGCCGACAGGAAGCCGCTGCGGTGCGGGCCGTAGCCTTCGGAGATCAGCAGGTGGAACTCGTTGATCTCCATGCCGATGAAGCCCAGGCCGAACAGGAAGGTCAGGCCCAGCCAGCTCAGTACGCCTTTCTTGTTGCCCTTGTAGAAGGCCAACATGGCGAAGCCGTAGGTGATCGAACTGAACAACAGCAAGGCGGTTTCGCCGAGCACGTAAGGCAGTTCGAAGATGTCGTGGCCCGACGGGCCACCCGCTACGTTGTTTACCAGTACCGCGTACACCGCGAAGATCGACGCAAACAAGATGCAGTCGGTCATCAGGTAGAGCCAGAAACCGAAAACGGTCATCGGCCCCGAGTCGTGGTGATGGTCATCGTGCCCATGGTCATCGACATGGGCGTGTCCAGCATTGGTCACTAAGTTCGACATGGTTTAAGCCTGTTCCAACGAGGTTTCTACACGGTTGGCCGGGATCTTCTTCTCGGCTACCAGGCGAGCGTGTTGCTCGGCTTCGATGCGTTCGATCGTCTCGACCGGCACCATGTAGCCTTGATCGTCACGCGCGGCGTGAACGATGAAGTAACCGATAGTGCCAACCAGGCCCACGATTGCCAGCCACCAGATGTGCCAGATCATCGCGAAACCGAACACGGTCAACAGCGCACCCATCACCACGCCAGTGGCGGTGTTGTTTGGCATGTGGATCGGCTCGTAGTGCTTAGGACGCTGGTACGCAGTACCGTCTTCCTTGGCTTCGGTGAACGCATCAATGGTGTTCGCAGTAGGGATCACGGCGAAGTTGTAGAACGGAGGTGGCGACGAAGTCGACCATTCCAGGGTGTGGCCATTCCATGGGTCGCCGGAGTCGCAAGCGTTCTGCTTACGGTCACGGATACTCACGTACAGCTGGATCAGCTGGCAGGCGATACCCACGGCGATCATGATCGCACCGAACATGGCGACGTACAGGTACGGCACCCACTCAGGGTTGGTAGTAGCGTTCAGACGACGGGTCATGCCCATGAAGCCCAGTGCATAGAGCGGCATGAACGCGACGAAGAAGCCCGAGATCCAGAACCAGAATGCAGCCTTGCCCCAGCCTTCGTGCAGCTTGAAGCCGAACGCTTTCGGGAAGTAGAAGCTGAAACCAGCGATGTAACCGAATACCGCACCGCCGATGATCACGTTGTGGAAGTGAGCGATCACGAACAGGCTGTTGTGCAGGACGAAGTCAGCACCCGGAATGGCCAGCAGTACGCCGGTCATGCCGCCGATGGCGAAGGTCACCATGAAGCCCAGGGTCCACAGGACCTGGCTGGTCATGCGCAGACGACCGTGGTAGATGGTGAACAGCCAGTTGAATAGCTTCACCCCCGTCGGGATGGAAATCAGCATCGTCGCCAGGCCGAAGAAGGCGTTGACGCTGGCACCCGAACCCATGGTGAAGAAGTGGTGCAGCCACACCATGAAGCCCAGTACCGAGATCGCGCCCGATGCATAGACCATCGAGTGGTGACCGAACAGGCGCTTGCCGGTAAAGGTCGAGATGACTTCGGAGAAGATACCGAACGCTGGCAGGATCAGGATGTACACCTCAGGGTGACCCCATGCCCAGAACAGGTTCACGTACATCATTGGATTGCCACCAAGTTCATTGGTGAAAATGTGGAAATCCAGGTAACGGTCAAGCGACAGCAGCGCCATGGTAGCGGCCAGGATCGGGAACGAAGCCACGATCAGGACGTTGGCCCAGGTGCAGGTCCAGGTGAAGATCGGCATGTCCATCAGTTTCATGCCAGGGGCGCGCATTTTCAGGACGGTGGCCAGGAAGTTGACCCCCGTCAATGTCGTCCCGAGCCCTGATAACTGTAGCGCCCAGATGTAGTAGTCCACACCCACGCCAGGGCTGTATTGCAGGCCCGACAATGGCGGATACGCGACCCAGCCGGTCTTGGCGAATTCGCCGACGCCCAGGGACAGGTTGATCAGCACAACGCCGGAAACCAGCAGCCAGAAGCTCAGGGAGTTCAGGAACGGGTAGGCAACGTCACGGGCACCAATCTGCAGCGGCAAGGCAAGGTTCATCAGGCCGGTGAAGAAAGGCATCGCCATGAAGATGATCATGATCACACCGTGAGCGGTGAAGATCTGGTCATAGTGTTCAGGCGGCAGATAGCCAGGCGAACCCTCGGTGGCCATGGCCAACTGGGTACGCATCATGATGGCGTCGGCAAAACCACGCAGCAGCATGACCATGGCAACGATGACGTACATGACACCGATTTTCTTGTGGTCGACAGACGTCAGCCACTCGGTCCACAGGTAGGTCCATTTCTTGTAATACGTAATTGCTGCAAACAGTGCCAGACCACCCAGCGCGATCATGGCGATGGTCACCATTACGATCGGCTCGTGGAACGGGACCGCATCCCAACTTAATTTACCAAACATCGTTTACTCCTCTGCCCCAGCAGTTGAATGCGAGCCCGTGTCAGAACCTTCAACCGCGGCCACTTCTTTCTTCTCGTGCTTGACCGGCTTGCCTGGCTTCATACCTTCGTACTTGTCGACGATTTTCTGAAACAGGTTCGGCTCATACGTGGAGTACAGGGCGACTGGGTTGTTCTGGCTTGGTTTGGTCAGGGCGTCGTATTCAGCTTGATCAAGCTGTTTAGGTGCGGCCTTGACTTCGGCTACCCAGGCGTTGAAATCTTCCTGGCTCGTCGAGATCGCTTTGAATTTCATGCCGGTGAAGCCAGCGCCGCTGTAGTTCGCGGAGATGCCTTCCATTTCAGCTTTTTCGTTGGCGATCAGGTGCAGGCGGGTCTGCATGCCTGCCATCGCGTAGATCTGGCCACCCAGGGCTGGGATGAAGAACGAGTTCATCACGGCGTCGGAGGTGATCCGGAAGTTAAGCGGGGTGTTCTCCGGGAAGCGGATCTGGTTGACCGTGGCGATACCCAGGTCCGGGTAGATGAACAGCCACTTCCAGTCCAGCGCGACCACTTCGATGTTGATCGGCTTGACGTCGGACTCCAGCGGACGGTACGGGTCCAGCTCGTGGGTCGACTTATAGGTGATGTAACCCAAGGCGATGATGATGAGGATCGGGACCAGCCACACCGCGATTTCGATCTTGGTGGAGTGCGACCACTTGGGCGCGTAGGTCGCGTTGGTGTTCGACGCGCGGTATTTCCAGGCGAAGGCGAAGGTCATGATGATCACAGGCACCACGACCAACAGCATCAGCAGCGTGGCGGTGATGATCAGGTTTCGTTGATCCAGACCGATCTGTCCTTTCGGGTCCATCAAGGTCCACTTGCAGCCTCCCAGCATTAACATCATGCCAAGCAGCGGCAAAAAGCCTAGTAATCGGGGGTACCTGTTTTTACTCATCTCACGACCTCTAAAGCAGCTTGCGCAATGCAGTTGGGTTTTGATCGCCAACACTTCACCCTGCCAAGGGTTGGCATTTCTCTTCGATTGAATAAGAGCCTGCCCGGCACGCCATAACGGAGCGTTTCACGGACCTGCGGTGAGTTCTTATTCGATTTCGTGGTTAAAGGCCTTGTTACAGACCAATTCCATTTGGTGCGGATAGTTGAAAGGCTGCCGGAACCTTGGGGTCGCACAGAGCCATCCATCTGCCCCTCGACCGCTCCGGTGCTCAAATATTGAACAGCACCGGACATTCAGTGCGGGCGATTGTAGTTAGCTAGCGATGTATAAACCATGTCTTATAAAGAAATAATTTTTATCGATTACAGCAATAATCCTTCACCCATATTGCAAGGGTTCGCGATCTTATCGCGTTAGATTCCCAACAAAAACCACAAAAATTGCCGTGTTATTGGCGCAACCGCCGCAGCCCTTACATCGCGTAAGGGCATGCAAAACCTATCCAACCCCCCAGAAAACAAGGCATTCGGACATCACGCCAAGGCGTGTACGGCGTGAGGCGCACGGCCTCTCGCGAACCACGAACTGACAGCACATCTTGGGCGTTTTTTGCAAATTTAAGCGATGGTTTGGCGGGTCAGAAACGTCCTGCGGCGGCTTCCGTGTGACAACATGTCGCACGCTGCGCGCACCCCACCGTTGTCCGGCGTCACGCTCTGTTCACAAAAGCCTACAGGCAAAAACGCCCCGGCCTTCCTTAAAGAAGGACCGGGGCGTTTTCATGGAAGAGGTCAGGCCTTGCGTTGGCGATTGCGATAGATGCCCAGGGGCACCAGAATCACCGTTAGCACGAACGCCACCAAGGCCCACTGCGCCAGGGACAGGCCCAGCACCGGCGGATACGGCGTGCTGCAGAAGCCGTCGACCTGGAAGCCCAGCGGGAAGACCTTGGCCAGGGGCAGGTCATCGACGATAGGTTGCAGCACATCGATGCCACAGCTGACCTGCGGGAAGAACTGGGTGTACACGTGGTGTCCCGCCGCGGCCACCCCGCCGACGGCGCTGAGGATCACCAGGCCTTCGAAAAAGGTCAGGGCGCCCTTGGTGCGCATGGCCGCGCCGATGAAGGCGAAGATCGCAATCAACAACAAGGCATAGCGTTGCAGGATGCACAGCGGGCACGGCGCCTCGCCCAGCACCACCTGCATGTACAAGGCCCCACCGATCAGCGCCAGGCAGATGATGCCCAGCAACACCAGAAAGCGCCGCTCCCTGCCTAAACGCAATTCGTCACTCATCCCCGTATCCCTTTGTTTGGTTGTGCCAATGGCCGCAAGTTTACACACAGGGAGTGGTTTAAACAGAGGGGGGTTAACGGGGGATTAATCGGGCAGGACACAGATCAAAATGTGGGAGCGGGATTGCCCCTCCCACATTTGGAACAGTGGTATTTCTGAGAGGGCTATTCCAGGGCGGCTGCGGGGCCGAAGAATTCGTAGCGGGCCTGCTGCTCGGGTACGCCCAGGGCTTTCAGGTGGCGCTTGATGGCGGCCATGAAGCCTTTGGGGCCGAGGAAGTAGGCGTCCAGGTCGCGCTGTTCGGGCAACCAGGCGGCCAGTTGTTCCTGGTTCAGCAGACCTACCTTGTCGGCCGCCGGGCTGATGCCGTCGTCCTCGGCATAGCAGTAGAAGCGTTTGAGCTGCGGGTGCTGCGCCGCCAGGCCATCCACCCAATCGCGAAACGCATGCACTCCGCCGTTACGCGCACAGTGGATAAAGTGCACCGGGCGCTGCGTAGCCAAGGCCGCTTCGAGCATCGGCAAGGTCGGCGTGATGCCCACGCCGCCGCTGATCAGCACCAACGGTTTGTCGCTGGCCGCCAGGGTGAACTCGCCCGACGGCGGGAACAGGTCAATGGTTGCGCCGACGTGCAACTGGTCATGCAGATAGTTGGACACCCGCCCACCGGCCTCGCGTTTGACGCTGATACGGTACAGGCCCGCATCGCTCAAGGCCGACAGGGAATAGTTGCGGCGCACTTCTTCGCCATCCAGCACCAGCTTCATGCCGATGTATTGGCCTGGGGCCGCTGCGAGAATCGCTCCGTTATCCACCGGGGCGAAGTAGAACGAAACGATCTCGTCGCTCTCTTCCACCCGCTTGACCAGCAGGAACGGCCGCGCACCGCGCCAGCCGCCGAGAGCCTGGGCTTTCTCGTCGTAGATGGCGGCTTCGGCGCCGATCAGGATGTCTGCCAACTGGCCGTAGGCGTTACCCCAGGCCGTCATCACTTCTGGCGTGGCAATCTCGCTGCCCAGCACTTCGGAAATCGCCCGCAGCAGGCAGGCGCCAACGATCGGGTAATGCTCCGGCAGAATCTGCAAGGCCACGTGCTTGTTGATGATCTTCGCCACCAGGTCGCCCAGTTGATCGAGCTGGTCGATATGCCGCGCGTACATCAACACCCCATTGGCCAGGGCGCGGGGCTGGTCGCCGCTGGCCTGGTGGGCCTGGTTGAACAGCGGACGGACTTCGGGGTACTCCGAGAGCATCATGCGGTAGAAGTGGGTGATCAGCGCTTCACCGCCGCTTTCCAGCAGGGGCACGGTGGATTTGACGATGGCACGGTCTTGGGCACTAAGCATGGGAGCCTCCTGGGCTTCTTTACTGATTGCCCTTAGCTACTCAGTATTCGTGCCAAACAATAAACCTCTATTTTTCAATGAGTTAAATAATGCCTAGTCAATATGACTTCCTACGCTTTATAGTCATAAGGACTACAAGGAGTCATTATGACTGCGCAATCGCTGCTCACCACCCTGCTACCCCTGGTCGCCGACCTGTCCCGTGACCTGCCTGAAGGCGAGCGTTACCGTCGCCTGCTGCAAGCCATGCGCGCCCTGCTGCCGTGCGACGCCGCCGCGTTGCTGCGCCTGGACGGTGAATGGCTGGTGCCGCTGGCGGTCGATGGCCTGAGCGCCGACACCTTGGGCCGGCGCTTCAAGGTCAGCGAGCACCCGCGCTTCGCCGTGCTGCTCGGCAGCCCCGGCCCGACGCGCTTTGACAGCGACAGCGAATTGCCCGACCCCTACGACGGCCTGGTTGATGGCTTGCACGGACACCTGCAAGTGCACGACTGCATGGGCTGCCCGCTATTCATCGACGACCAGCCGTGGGGCCTGCTGACCCTGGATGCCCTCGACACCGAGCGCTTCGAACGGGTTGAACTGGACGCCCTGCAAGCCTTCGCCAGCCTCGCCGCTGCCACCGTCAACGTGGCCGAACGCATCGAACGCCTGGCCCTGCGCGCCGAAGACGAGCACCAGCGCGCCGAGGTCTACCGCCAGGCCAGCGGCCAGCAGCACAAGGAAATGATCGGCCAGAGCAAAAGCCACAAGCGCCTGATCGAAGAAATCAAACTGGTGGGCGGCAGCGACCTTACCGTGCTGATCACCGGCGAAACCGGGGTGGGCAAAGAGCTGGTGGCCCAGGCTATCCACGCGGCCTCCCATCGTGCGGACAAACCACTGATCAGCCTCAACTGCGCCGCCCTGCCGGAGACCCTGGTGGAAAGCGAGTTGTTCGGCCACGTACGCGGCGCCTTTACCGGCGCGCTGAACGAGCGTCGCGGCAAGTTCGAACTGGCCAATGGCGGCACCTTGTTTCTGGATGAAGTGGGCGAGTTGTCGCTGGCCGTGCAGGCCAAGCTGCTGCGCGTGCTGCAAAGCGGCCAGTTGCAGCGCCTGGGCTCGGACAAGGAGCACCAGGTGGATGTACGCCTGATCGCCGCCACCAACCGCGACCTCGCGGACGAGGTGCGCAACGGCCGCTACCGCGCCGACTTCTATCACCGTCTGAGCGTATACCCGCTGCAAGTGCCGGCACTGCGCGAGCGCGGGCGCGATGTGTTGTTGCTGGCGGGCTTCTTCCTGGAGCAGAACCGCTCACGCATGGGCCTGGGCAGTCTTCGCCTGAGCAGCGATGCCCAGGCGGCGCTGTTGGCCTACAACTGGCCGGGTAATGTGCGCGAGCTGGAGCACTTGATCGGACGCAGCGCGCTGAAAGCACTGGGGAGCTGTCGTGAGCGGCCGAGGATTCTGAGCTTGAGTGCCCTGGATCTGGACTTGCCCGATGTCAGCGCACCGGTGATCGAAGCAGCGGCAGAAACAGCCTTGGCCGTTACCGGCGATCTGCGCCAGGCCACAGAGGCCTACCAGCGCCAAGTGATCAGCGCCTGCCTGGAACGCCACCAGCACAACTGGGCCAGCGCCGCCCGCGAACTGGGCCTGGACCGTGCCAACCTGGGCCGCATGGCCAAGCGCCTTGGCCTCAAATAGCAAGGACAACTCGGCCAAATGTATGAAATGCAGGAAATGTGGGAGGGGGCTTGCCCCCGATAGTGGTCTGGCTGACACGCTGCCATCGGGGGCAAGCCCCCTCCCACACTAAACCTGCTTTGCCTGAAGGATCGGAGTCGTCGGTTGAACCGCCTTCGGCTTGCGAAACACCAACACATTCCCCAGCATCACCAGCACCAACCCCGCCAGCGCCGGCCCGGTCCATTGGTAGCCCTCGGCAAACGCCGACACATTCAGCGCCACCACCGGGAACAGCACCGTGCAATACGCCGCCCGCTCCGGCCCCATGCGCCCCACCAGGGTCAAGTAGGCCGTAAAGCCGATTACCGAACCCGGAATCACCAGGTACCACAGGGCGCCGACATACCGTGCGCTCCAGTCCATCTCAAACGGAATGCCGCGCACCAGGCAATAGGTCGCCAGCATCAAGGCGCCGTACAACATCCCCCAGGCGTTGGTGGTCAGCGGCCGCAGGCCGGCCTTCTGTTGCAGGCTCGACAGCATATTGCCGGCCGAGAAACACATCGTCCCCAATAACGCCAGGCCCAGACCAAGCAAGGTCTGCGGGCTGGCGGTGTGCCCTGCCAGTTCCGGCCAGAACAACAAGCCCAACCCCGCCATACCAAGACCGCCCCCCATCAACACGTTACGTGCCACCCGCTGGCCGAAAAACACCCGGGCGTTGAGTGCGTTCCACAACGTGGCGGTGGAAAACACCACCGCCACCAACCCGCTGGGAATCCACTGGCTGGCGGTGAGGAAGCACATGAAGTTGACGCAGAACAGGCACAACCCCTGGGCCAGGCAGATCAAGTGCCCGCGCCGGTTCATCACCTGCAACTTGCGGCTGAGCAGCAACAATGCAAACAACACCAGCGCCGCCAGGCCAAAGCGATAGACGATGGACACAGGAATCGCCACCACGCCCAATTGCCATTTAAGGGCGATCCAGGTGGTGCCCCAGATCAGCACGGTGAGTAAATACAGGGAAAGGTTCATAGCGGGCTCCATCGATTGAGCCACAGTGTCGCCTTCAACGTTCGTAACGTTCTTGCACATTCTTGCGCTTTTGTCGGGCGCTGGGCTCACAGCGCCAGCCGTGCGGAGTAGGATGCAAGGCGTCGGAGAACACACACCATGTCAGATCTGGAATCCCTGCAAGTCTTTCAAGCGCTTAACCGTTCGCCCAACGCACGCCTTGAAGCCTGCGCCGAGCTCGGTGACGGCTTGTCGGCGGCCTTGTGGAGCAATCATCACGATTCCCAGGACTACCAGGCGCCCAGCCACCACACGCTGTCCTGCTACATCGGCGGTGGCACCGGCACGTTTCGGCGTGACCAGCCGGGCACCAAGGGCGGCCCCGACAAGCTGTGCATCCTGCCCGCCGAGCATCAGTCGGCGTGGGTGATCAACGGTGAAATCCGCCTGGCCCACGTGTATTTCAGCCCCGAGCAATTTGCCTTGGGCTGCGTCACCCTGCTCGACCGCGAGCCGCGCGCCCTGGAGCTGCGCGAAAGCACCTTTCTGCAAGACGACAGCCAGGCCCGACGTTTCCACCAGTTGATCGCGCTCAATTGGCAGGAGCCCGCCGAACGCCTGCTGACCAGCAGCCTGGCCCATGAAATGCTCAGCCACATCCTGCTCAGCCAGGTAGGCGCCCGAGAAGGCCTGCGCTTGAAAGGGGGGTTGGCGGCATACCAGCGACGGTTGTTGGTGGACTACATCGACCAGCACCTGGAAGACCCCATCAGCCTGGGCCAATTAGCTGGCCTGTGCGCGCTGTCGGAATACCATTTTGCGCGGATGTTCCGCCAAAGCTTCGGCCTGCCGCCCCATCAATATCTATTGGCGCGTCGGCTGAGTCGTGCGCAAAGCCTGCTGCGCGGCGGTGCCCTGCCCCTGGGCGAGATAGCCTTGCTGTGCGGATTCTCCAGCGCCAGCCACTTCACCCATCGCTTCCGCCAGGCCATGGGTGCTACGCCCGGCGACTACCGTCTGGCGTTCATTTAGACCATCAAGCCCAACGTCTTGGCCTTGGCCACCGCCTGGGTGCGCCGCTCGACGCCCAGCTTGCTGTGGATGCGCCGCGCGTGGGTCTTGACGGTGTGCAGGGAGATAAACAGCCGGTCGGCGATTTCCAGGTTGGAGCTGCCCTGGGCGATCAGTTGCAACACTTCCAGTTCACGCTGGCTCAAAGGGTTTTCCAGCGTGCCGGGGGTTGATGCCTGAGGCTCCATGCCCAGCTCGCTCAACAGTCCCGGCGAGCGCAAGCGCAGCTCGCGAATCGCTTGTTGCACCTGGCAACGTCCGGCCAGGTCCAGGCCGGTTTGCAGCGAACGGCGCGCCAAGGCCGGGTCGCCCAGTTGCCACGCCACTTCACCCAGGACCAGGTGCAGCTCGGTTTCCAGGCAGAGCATGCCGCGCTGGTGGGTGGTTGCCAGCAACACGTTGAGCCGTTCTATGGGTTGCTCGGCGCAGCCCAGTTTTACCTCCGCCAGCACCAACAGGTATTCCAGGCGCGGGATCAGTTCCAGGGTGGCCGGCGGCGCTTGTTTGCCCTGGGGCCCACGAAAGTGGCGCAGCACACGGCGCACTGCTTCCACGGTCAATTCGGCGCGGCCTTGCTGCAGCCAGAAATGCCCGCTGACCAACAACAGCACCGCACGGTACACAGTGTCCGGCACCTGGCGTTGCTGCATCAGCCGTTCGGCTTCGCGCAGTTGGATAAACGCCTGGGCGTAATCACCCCGGTTGGCAGCCAGCAGCGCCAGGCCGAGATATCCGTAGAGCACGCGCTTGTCCTGGCTGTGCAGGCACATCTTCAAGCCAGTCTCGAAACACTCGGCGGCCAGGCTGTCCTGGCCCTGGCGCAGCGCCAAATGTCCGCGCCGCAACGCAATGCGCCCCACCAAAGGCCCGGCCTTGAGTCGCTGCTTGAGCAACATCGCCTGCACCGTTTCCAGCAGGCTCTGCGCCCGATACGGCGCGCCGCGCTGTTCCAGCAATTGCGCGTGATCCAGTTCCAGCAAGGCCTCCAGTAGCAACGAACCATGGGCGCGCGCCAGGCACAGCGCTTCACGGTTCAGGCCTTGGGCGACGTCCAGCTCGCCGCGCAGCAAGGCTTGCTGAGTCAGGCCCGACAGGCACATCAAGCGGGACGTCCAGGCGCTGTCGGGCAACGCTTGCAGGGCCTCTAGAAAATGCAGACGAGAGCCCTCGGCATCGCCGCCCAGGTGCAGTAGCCAGCCCCACTGCGCCTGCCAGCGCGCCAGTAGATAACGCTGTTGCGCCGCCGAGGGTTGCGGGGCAAATCGGGCCAACTGATCGATGCACGCAGCCGCCTGTTCGAAGCGCCCGGCAAACAGCAATGCGGCGGTTACCAACCCCACCAACTGCGCCGAGCCGAGCATCAATTCATCGCCATGCTGCTCATGCAGGCGCAACAGCAACACGGCGTTCTGCTGGCGGAACAGATCCTCGAAGCTGAAGTGCTGCAACAAGCTCACGGCCATTTCATATTCTTCGGCCAGCAGCGCTTGTTCGAAAGCCGCCTGCCAGTCCTGTTCGGTGCAAAACCATTGGCAAGCGCGACGATGCCAGGAGCGTTTGGCCGGCCAGGGTTCGTCGTGCATCAGTTGCGCCAGCGGCGGGAAAACCTGCAGCCAGTCGGTGGCTTCCCACGGTTCGATAAATGCGCCGAGCGTCTGCAAATCCCGCAGGTACTGGCCACCGTCGCCCGCGCCGAACAAATGCTCGCACAGGCCCGCATTGAAGCGCGGCAGATGGGCCAGCACGCGCCAGGTCTCGGCCAGCTCCGGCGGCAGCGTGCTGAAGAGTTCATGTTGCAGGTAGTCGAGCAGCGTCTTGTCGGGATGACCGTCGCCCAGCAACGCGATGCGTACACCCGCGCACCAACCGGCGCTGAACTGCATCACGCTGTCGACGGACTGAGCCGGCGCATGGCCGAGCAGAGCCTGAATTTCCGAAGGGGTAAAGGCCAGTTCAGCGCCGCACTCAAGCAGCTCATCATCAAGCAACAGTCGCGGCCAGTTACAGGTCGGACGCCGTCGAGCGCCCAGCCACCAGTTCAGCGCCGGGCTGCTGGCGGTGAGCAGGCGGTCGAGCAAGGCGTCGGTGTCGGGAGTGGGCAAGCGGCAGAAATCATCGAGGAACAACCACGCCGGCGCCTGCCAACGACTGAAGTCCAGCAGCAAGGTAGTTTCGTCGGTAAACGTCAGGCCCAGGTTTTGCGCCAGTCGCTGGCACAGGTCGAGAGGGCTGAGGGACGCGCCATTGAGCGGCAACCAATAGACTTGGCAACCCGCAGGCGCGTGCAACGCGCACTCGGCGAGCAACGCGCTCTTGCCACTGCCGCCAGGGGCGCACAACAACTTGACGCGCGCCTGCGCCACCAGCAAAGGCTCGGCCAGGCGGGGGCGCAGCAGATGATGGGCGGACAGCCGGGGCATGAATCCAGGACGGTCCAGGCAGCGTGTCATGGCAGTCATTGCTGCATCCTGCGTTCTTATTGTTATGCAACGTGTTGCGTACCCTAGTCCTGTGGCGGGGGGTTGTTGAAGAAGTATTCAGCGCAATGATTGAAGGCCATGCACAGAAGTGGGAGGGGGCTTGCCCCCGATGGCGGTGTATCAGTCAACCAATCCAGTGACTGATACTCCCTCATCGGGGGCAAGCCCCCTCTCACATGTTGACTGCGCTTCGATCCGGGATCAGCGTACGCCTTCAGCCCTCAACGCGGCCGGGGTGTAGTCCGCTGCCTTGGCCGCGAAGCCGAACACGAAGCTGCTTTTCTCCTCGTTTTTCATGCCCAGTGCGATGTAGCGACCGGCAATGATGTCGTACAGGGTTTCGACGGTGTAGGCCGGCACCTGGTGGTCGTAGTAGAACTGCGCATGGCCTTCAGCGACACGCCACAGTTGGCCGCGACCGTCGTAGTGATCCACCAGTGCGACTTGCCAGCTGTCTTCGTCAATGTACATGTGGCGCTTGGCGTAGATGTGCCGCTCGCTCGGTTTGACCGTGCCGACCACTTCCCACACGCGGTGCAGTTCGTAGCGGGTCAGGTCCTGGTTGATGTGGCCGGCCTTGATGATGTCGTCGTACTTGAGGCTCGGCGAATCGAGTTTGTAGCTGTTGTAGGGGATGTACATCTCCTTCTTGCCCACCAGCTTCCAGTCGTAGCGGTCGGGGGCGCCGGAGAACATGTCGAAGTTGTCGGTGGTGCGCAGGCCATCGGACGCGGTACCCGGCCCGTCATAGGAGACTTGCGGCGCACGGCGCACGCGGCGTTGGCCAGCATTGTAGATCCAGGCCAGGCGCGGCTCTTTCACCTGGTCGAGGGTTTCGTGCACCAGCAACACGTTGCCCGCCAGGCGCGCCGGGGCGGTGACCGACTGCTTGAAATAGCTCAGCACGTTGGCCGCCTTGGCCGCGTCGATATCCGGGATCGCCTGAGGCACCGCCACTTCTTCTTCGAAGCGGATCGGCGTGTAGCTGCCGTTGGTCTGCGGGGTGGCCTGGGTGATGATGCGGCGCAGGTTGCCGCCGTGATAACGGGTGATGTGGTTCCACAGCACTTCTACGCCATTCTTCGGAATCGGGAACGCGTAGTAACGGTTGCCGGTGAAGTTCTCCAGGCCGTTGCCGTCGTTGATCGCCTTGACGTTGAGCGCGCTGCGCTTGATCGACTCGTAGATATCCGCCGGCAGGTTGACCGTGCGGTGGCTCGGGTACACCGGGATCTTGTAGGTCTCGGGGTAGCGCTTGAACATCGCCACCTGGCCGTCGGAGAGTTTGTCCTTGTACTTGTCGACGGTGGCGGCGGTGATCACGAACAGCGGTTTTTCACTGGCAAACGGGTCGGCCAGAAAGCCTTTGCTGTCCACCGCGCCGGCGTTTTTCGGGATGCCGCCGGTCCAGGCCGGAATCGAGCCGTCGGCATTGCCGGCTTTTTCGGCGCCGACTGGCGTGAGGGTGGTGCCCAGCTTGGCCGCTTCTTCCGGCGATACGGCTGCCATCACGTGGGCGGCCAACAGACTCAGGGCCAACACTGCAATTGTCTTACGCATAGGTTCTTGTCCTTCTTTAAGCCAAATCAGAAGTTCACGCCGAAGCTGAGGGCGAGGAAGTCGCGGTCGGTCAGGGTGTTGTAGTCGCCGCCGAAAAAGTCGGTGTAGCTGAGGCTGGCGGTGTAGGTGCTGCGGTAGTCCGCATCCACGCCGACGCTGATGGCCTTGGCGCCTTTGTTGAAGATCCCGTTGGGGCCGTAGCCGGCGACGTCATGGGACCAGGACAGGTTGGGCTTGAGGTTCACCCCGAAAATCGCGTTGTTGTAGTCGAGGATCGCCCGCGCGCGGTAGCCCCAGGAGGTGGAGGTGACAAAACCGTCGGTGTCACCCTGGAAACCGTAGGCGCCGTAGACCGAATCACGGCCATAACGCAGTTTGGATTTGTCCTCCAGGCCTGCCACGTGCACGACGGCCGCCTCGCCGACCAGGGTCAGGCGTTCGGCGCCGAGGACTTGGTCGAAGAACTGGGTCATGGTGCTTTGGATCTGGGTGATTTCCTTGCGGCGGTAGCCTTTGTTGTCGCTGCCGAAATTGCTGCGGATGGGTGAGGCCAGTTGGCCGGCGATAGGGTTGACCAGCGCCAGTGTCAGGTCAGTGGTGTTCAACTGCACCGGGGCATTGGGCCGGTAGCTGATTTCCCCGGTCCACGCGGTGCCGGTGGGCAAGGTCGTGGAGAAACTCGCGCCGAACAGGCGGATGTCTTCCGGGTAGTCGAGATAGTACTGGCCACGGCCAAGCATGGTGCTCTGGGCCAGGGCTGAACCGAAACCTGCAGGAGCGGCGGCGGCGATGCCACCAATGGTCGCCAGGTTCGTATTGGCGGTAATCGTGCCGACAGTGGGCGTACGGCTGTGATAGTTCATGAAGTAGAGGCCGTACTCGGTGTCATCACCCAACCAGCGCAGGGCTGCACCGAATTGGCCGGAGTCCCGCGCATCACGGTCGCCGGCACGCTGCACCACCACACCCTCGCGGGTCACCACAAAGCCTTGGCCGCGTGATGCGGCGATCGGTTGCAACGCTGCGATCCCCGGACTGCCTACGGTGTAATTACCCGTGCAACCATCCGCCGCCACGTCACCGCCAAAGAAGGTGCCGCAGTTGTCCAGCACGGTCTGGTCCCACTCCAACTGATAAAACCCTTCCACAGTCAGTTGATTGGTCAGGCTCTGGGACGCAAACAGCATGTTCACCGGGATCAAGCCTTCCTTGATCTCGGCACCGGGCCGACGGAACGCCGACACGTCAATCGGGTTGATGCTGTTGATGGAGTTGCCGATGAAGGTACTTTCGCCCCAACTGACCACCTGCTTACCGGCGCGCACGGTGCCCGGCAGGTCGCCCAGGGAGTAGTTGTGGTAGACGAAGGCATCGAGGATCTGCGCACCGCTGGACTTGGCGCCTTCCTTGCGGTTGTGGTCGCTGATCTGCTTGAACTCGCGGTCTTCGTCCTTGAGTTCAAAGTCATACCAGTACTTGCCACGCACGAACACACCGGTATCGCCGTACTTGAGTTCCAGGTCGTGCAGGCCCTTGAAGATTTTCGAGAAGGTCTCGCCCTTCTTGAAATTGAGCCGCCCGTCATCCCCCGTGGAAGCCTGGCCTGTCCCGCCATTGACGGTACCAACCAGGCTCTTGTCGGCATCGCGCATGCCCCAACTCGACCCCACCGACAACGACGAATCGAATTGCCCTTCGATCTCGCCAATATTGAACGAAACAGCCTGAGCCTGGGCGCAGCAACCCAAGGCAACCGCAGCGGCCAGCGCCTGTGGCGTGAAGATGGCGCGCATTGTTGTTTTTGTCATGCGTCTTCCCCGGTGAGTGACAGAAGGCCCCACCCTACTGCCGCGCATCAGGAGCGATAAGCGCACCAAGGAGGGATTCGTGTTGTCGCTCGAAAGGATTACCGGGCGCTCTGGCCTGGGTCTGGGCGGGGGCATCGACCGGGTGGATGGCGGGTTATCAGGGGCGTGGATGGCGAGCGCCGTAACTGTTGCAATTTTGACAACAGTGCATGTCGTGAATCGCTATTACTCATGCTGTTACAAACGACTATTCTTGCCGGGCTTTCAGGGCAAACAGTCCGCTTCCTGCCAACGGAAGAAAAGCCAGATTCAAATGGATTGATGTCTTTTTTCAATCTGTTACCGGTGTTCACTGACGTTGATTTGTCGCTCCTTGATCCAACGTCTTACTTCAGCCGCTGCGTTTGCAGTGGCTTTTTTTTGCCTGAAATAAAACGGGGCGCCATCAGCGCCCCGTAGGATTCAATCTTTTTCAAGCAACGATCAGAGGCTGTATTTCTGCAAGTTGGCCATCATCTCCTTCAAGGCCTCGATGTTGTCCTTGGGATGAGCCGCCCCTTCGAAGTCGCAGATCTGCTGCCAGTGCGCGGCCACATCATCCGGCGAAAAGCCGGCTTCGGGATCAAAGCCCACGCCCAGGCTGCGCTCCCAGCGGGTCTTGCCGATCCAGCCACCGCCCACTTCAAACAACCCCGAGGTTTCCTGGCAGGCTTCGCTGCCCAGGTACACCACCAGCGGGCTGACCAGTTCCGGCTTGAGACGCTCGAACACTTGCGGCGGGATCAGGCCTTCGGTCATGCGCGTGGCGCCCGTGGGGGCGATGGCGTTGACCAGGATGTTGTTCTTGCGCCCTTCCAGCGCCAGGGTGCGGGTCAAGCCATACAGGCCGAGCTTGGCCATGCCGTAGTTGGACTGACCGAAGTTGCCGTAGATACCCGAGGTGGACGCGGTGAAGATCACCCGGCCGTAACCTTGCTCACGCAGATGGGGCCAGGCGGCGCGGGTGACTTTGTAGGCGCCTTCGACATGCACGCGGTACACCAGGTCCCAGTCGGCGTCTTCCATTTTGTGGAAGGTTTTGTCGCGCAGGATGCCGGCATTGTTGACCACCACGTCGATGCGGCCAAAGGCGTCGAGGGCGTTCTGCACAATCTTGTCACCGTCGGTGACAGAGTCGTGGTTGGCTTCGGCGATCCCGCCGGCTTCGCGAATCTCGGCCACCACCCGGTCGGCCGCCGAGGCATTGGCGCCTTCGCCCTGAGTGGAACCGCCGAGATCGTTGACCAGCACCTTGGCCCCGTGTCTGGCGAACAACAGCGCATGGGCCCGGCCCAATCCGCCGCCGGCACCGGTGACGATCACGACCTTATCCTGGAACTGCACTGACTCACTCATACCGAACTCCAATGGCGACAATGGGAATGAGTCGAGTGTCGGGCACCCAGCCTCTGGTCACAATAAAGACGGCCAGGGCTGAATGGTGCTCGATAAGGCAGAGGGATGATCCTAGGGTCTAGGAATAAGCCAGGCGCGGCGCGGCCAGCCCAATTCGATCACGAAACGCCTGGTAGTGCTTGAGCACCAGCACCGGCGCCTCGATCTGCGGGTAGTGGCCGATATTGGCCAACAGCACCGTGTCGGCGTTGGGCACCAACTGGCGGTAGCGCTCCACCATATGGATACCCGAGATCGGGTCGATCTCGCCGTCGATCACCCGCAACGGCACGTCAGCGTGCTGCATCGCCGCCACCCAGCGATCACGCAGGCGCCGACGCTGGGGAATGTAGGCGATGAGTTTGTGCAGGATGCGCGTGCCGTCGTTGCAGTCGATCAGGCTCCAGAAATCGTCAAGGGCGCTTTCGCTGGGGCGGGTGTTGGGGCCGAATATCTGGTTGAAGCTGTCGGCCAGGGCATTGCGCCCGAACGCGCGGCCGATCATCCAGCCCAGCGGGCTGAGCAAGAGCTTTTGCACCAGCGCCGGGCGATGGGTTTCCGGGAACAGCCCGCCGTTGAGAAACACACAACTGGCCATCTGGAAGCGGCCTTCATAGTGTCGGGCCAACAGTTCCTGGGCGACGCTGTCGCCGTAGTCATGGGCCAACACATGCACCGGCTGATCCAGGCGCAGATGCTCAAGCAGCGCCTGTTGCAAGTCGGCCTGTTCGAGCAAGCAGTAGCCATGGTCCAGCGGCTTGTCCGAATCGCCAAAACCGAGCATGTCGCAGGCGATGACCAGGTTGTGCTGGGCCAGGGGTTGCCACACGTAATGCCAGTCCCAACTGGCGGTGGGAAAGCCATGGATCAGCAGTAACGGTTCGCCCTGCCCCGCCGTCCAATAACGGATGGTGCGACCGCGAAAGTCGAAACGCTGGCTGCGCTTGCGCCAGGCTCTGAGCGGGATCTCGGCGAGTGGCATCAGCTTTTATACCCAGGATCTTGAGCATCCAATTTGCGCAGCAACGCCGGCCAGGCCAGCGCGCCCCCCATACCCTGGGCGCTCTTTGTGACAGCCGCGACCATGGCCTTGGCGCCCGCCAGAATCTGCGGGCCAATGGCGATCAATTCAGCGCCGCCGTTTTGCGCCAGCACCTGGATATCGCAGGCGCGCTGAAAGGTGAACATCATCAGGAAGGTGTCGGCGATGGTACTGCCACAGGTGAGCAGACCATGGTTGTGCAGCATCAGGAAATTGTTGTCGCCCAGGTCGGCCTGCAGGCGCGCCTTCTCTTCGTGGTTCAGCGCCACACCTTCGTAGGCATGATAGGCCAGGCTCGACAGCACGAAGATCGATTGCTGGCTGATCGGCAGCACGCCTTGTTTCTGCGCCGCCACCGCCACGCCGGCGGCCGTGTGGGTATGCAGCACGCAGGTGACATCGTGGCGCACTTCATGGATGGCGCTGTGGATGGTGTAGCCCGCGGGGTTGATCTCGTAGGGGCTGTCCATCAGCTTGTTGCCGGCCTGGTCAACCTTGACCAGGCTCGACGCGGTAATCTCGTGAAACATCAGCCCGTAAGGGTTGATCAGGAAATCATCGGTGCCCGGCACCTTGGCCGAGATGTGGGTGAAGATCAGGTCGTCCCAGCCATGCAGCGCCACCAGGCGATAGCAGGCGGCCAGGTCGACACGGGCTTGCCACTCGGCAGCACTGACCTGATCTTTGACAGTCTGTGGCGATACAACAGGGGCTAGGCTCACGGCAACGACCTCCTTGGCGCACTTCTTATTGTTTTTTGAGTGATGGGCCAGTCTAGTCAGACGCCCTGGCAGACGGAGTTGCCTTCGCAGCCAGCTTGATGACCGTACGAGTCAGCTAGGAGAATAGTTTAAATCTGTGTAAACGGCGTCAAAGAGACGCCGTCAATAAAGCCACTGCGAACCGCTCAGTCAGCGCGCAGTAAGGCGACCAGCTCAGCCAGCCAGGGCTCGGCGTCGGTTTCCGGAGTGACGCTTTCGCTGGCGTCGAGGCGCAGCATCGGCAGAACTTCGCGCACGCCCAACTCGTCGAACAGTTCACGCATCTGCTCGCCGCCGCCACAGAAGGTGTCGCCGTAGCTGGCGTCGCCCAGGCCGATCACCGCACCGGGCAGACCGCGCCAGGCGGCGGGCAACTGGTCGCGAATCGTCGAATACAACGGTTGCAGGTTGTCGGGCAGTTCACCCATGCCGGTGGTCGAGGTCACCGCCAGAAACGCCTCGGGGGCAAACGCCTGCACATCCGCCAGGGTTGCGCGGGGGTTGTGCCAGGCTTCAAAACCGGCGTCTTTGAGGATGCCGGCGGCGTGGCGGGCGACTTCTTCAGCCGTGCCGTAGACCGAGCCGGAAAGGATGGCGACTTTCATCAATCTGATCCTGTAGTTGAGCGAAAGCCTGGGATATTAACAGCGACGCAAATATTTCGGGGCACACCGTGCAAGATTCAGGACTTGCCATAAACTGCCCATTTCAACAACCAGCCATGGATCGCTCAATGATTAACGCCAAGCTGATGCAAATGGTGATCGACGCTTCCAACGACGGCATCGTGGTCGCCGAACGGGAAGGCAAAGACAAGCCGCTGATTTACGTAAACCCTGCATTCGAACGGCTGACCGGCTACACCCTGGATGAAATCCTCTATCAGGACTGCCGCTTCCTGCAGTCGGGTGACCGTGACCAGCCAGCGCTGATGGCTATCCGGGACGCGCTGGAGAATGGTGGGACGTGCCGGGAAATCCTGCGTAATTACCGCAAGGACGGCAGCCATTTCTGGAACGAACTGTCACTTTCGACGGTGCACAACGCGGCCGATAAACAAACGTATTTTGTCGGCGTACAAAAAGACGTCACGCTCCAGGTCAAGGCCCAGCAGCGTGTCGCGCAATTGGAAGGCGAATTGGCCCTGGTCAAGGCCGAGCTCGCGGCGCTCAGGGCGACCAGCGGATTAAACAAAACTTAGAAAATGCGGCCATATGAGCAGATAATGGCACTTTAATGCCCTCCCTACTGAGCCCGTACGATGCAACGCGATGCGCTTCTGACCCAGGATGAGCTGGATTTCATTCAGAACATGCAACACAACCCGCAACTCAACTTGCGGGATGCGTCGTCGAGCCTGACCGTCAACGGCGGTGCGCAGATTCGCGACTTGCTCACACGCCTGGCCGCCCACGACCATGTCACCATCCAGGCACAGTTCGACAACCAGCAACTGACTTTTCCCCTGCACTTGGTGGAGGATGAGTTCAATGCCGTGCATCTGCGTCTGGGGGTGCCGAGCATTTTCGAAGACGGCCCAGTGATCCGCGCCTGGCGGCTGGCGCTCGAAGCACCGGTGGCCCTGGAAAACATCAAGGGCACGGCGAGCGCGCTGTGGGTGCATGAAGTGTCATTCAAGGGCGTGCTGGTGGAGATTCGGGGCAGGATCAAGCCGCCAAAAACCTTTTCCCTGTGGTTCAGCCCTTCCGGCTATGAGCGCATCAGCCTGCGCGGCGCGTTCGAACGGGAAACGGCGCGGGGGTTGTTTGCCTATCGCCTCAGCCAAAGCGATACGGATGAAATCGAGCGCCTGCGCCAGTTCATCCTGCATCAGCACCGCCTGGTGCACCCGCAGATGCACGCCTGAGATCAGGTATCCAGGTTACCGCTGAGGAACTGCTGCAAGCGGCGTTGCATCTCGCGCCCTTCGCTGCCCAGGCAACCGATGGAGGAGCCTGCCAGTGCGCTCTGCGCCAGGTCCGACGCGGCCCCCGCCAGAAACAATGGGCAATCGAGGGTCAACGCCAAGCGATTGAGGCGCCCGGCCAACTCAAGGTTATGGGCGTGATTGGAGAGGATGACCAGCGCCTGGGGCTGAATCTTTTCACACACCAGGGTCAGCTCATCAAACGGCTGGCCCATGCCCAGCACCTTCACGGTCAAGTCATCACGACTCATCAACAGCGCCGCCACCAGCAACTCCAGTTTGCGGCATTCGCCGGGCATGGCGGTCAGCAGTACCCTGGGCGCCAGCGACCCACTCGCGACGTGCAGCCGCAGGAAGGTTTGTACACGCAGGAAGGCGTCGAAAAACAACCATTCGCTGGCCTGGCCGAAACCTCCCTGGTGGCGCAACAGCTCGTTCCAGAGGGGCATCAGGATGTCCTGGAACGCCACACTGAGGGGATAAGTGGTAAAAATCTGGCCGTACACGCTCTCCATCTGGCGGTCATCAAAGGCACTGATCGCGGTCATCAGGCGCGCCCGCCACTGCGGCCATTCGGCGTCTTCACGGGTGTCACGCTCAGCACGAATCATTTCGGCCTGCTGATCGTCGCGGGCGAGAATCTTGCCGACCTTGCTCACGGCCACTCCCCGCTCGATCCAATCAAGAATGCGATTGACGGTCTCGATGTCGGACTTGGAGTAGAGACGATGCCCACTTTCGGTGCGCATGGGCTGGATCAGACCGTAACGGCGCTCCCAGGCACGCAGGGTGACCGGGTTGATGCCTGTCAATCTTGAGACTTCACGGATTGGAAACAGCTCAGAGACGTCAGTTGAATCCAGATGCGAAGTGCTATCAGTGGGAGCAGTAATCACGGGCATTTGAGACCAAAAAACCGTTTGTAGTCGGGTGCTCATTTAACGCCTTTAGACCTGTCTTTTTCAAGGTCTGGGCTTTTCGGACCAATGTCGCTGGTGTATTTCGGCAAAACAGGAATAATCCTTGCCTGCTTTTTACACGTCGCTGCAACACCCCGCAGCTTCGTCTGTGCGCCGCCTACCCGGTTCAGCGCACCCGTATATTTGGAGATACACAATGTCTACCTCTCCCGTCACCTTGATGGTTGCGCGCCGCGTCGCCAAAGGGCGCTACGAAGAACTGATGGCCTGGCTGCGCGAAGGCGAGCAATTGGCCACCGACTTCCCCGGTTACCTGGGTTCCGGCGTGCTGGCACCGCCGCCCAACGATGACGAATTCCAGATCATTTTCCGTTTCGCCGATGAAAAGACCCTGCACGCCTGGGAGTTTTCCGCCTCCCGAGGTGCGTGGCTGAGCCGTGGCAGCGAGTTGTTTGCCGACCCATCCGAGCACCGCGTACGCGGCATCGACGGCTGGTTTGGTGCGGCCGGCGCGCGTCCGCCGCGCTGGAAACAGGCGGTGGCGATCTGGCTGGCGTTTTTCCCGGTGTCGCTGCTGTTCAATTTCGTCCTGGGGCCATTGCTCAATCAGCTCGACCTGGTGCCGCGCGTGCTGGTCAGCACGATGGCACTCACGCCGCTGATGGTTTACTGGTTCATTCCGCTGTCGACCCACCTGCTGGCGAACTGGCTGCATCCCGCGCCAACACCGCGCAAGGCCGCCGAAGCGGCGGCGTGAGTACAGGGGCGACCCGTCGCTGGTATGATTTGCGCCTGCCAGCGACGCGAGCCTCCCATGACTGCAACCCATGCACCGATCCTGATCACCGGCGCCGGCCAACGTGTCGGCCTGCATTGCGCCCAGCGCCTGCTGGACGAAGGCCAACCGGTGATTTTCAGCTATCGCAGCGAACGCCCCGGTGTGCAGGCCCTGCGCGAACGGGGTGCGGTCGGCGTGTTTGCCGACTTCTCCAACGAAGCTGGAATCCTGACGTTTATCGCTGACCTGCAGACCCATACTCAAAGCCTGCGCGCGATCATCCACAACGCCTCGGCCTGGGTCGCGGAAACCCCGGGCGACGAAAGCCGCGCCTTCAGCGACATGTTCAGCGTGCACATGCTTGCGCCGTACCTGATCAACCTGCATTGTTCACCCCTGCTGCAACGTTCTTCACCAGCCGACATCGTGCACATCAGCGATGACGTGGTGCGCAAGGGCAGCCGCCAGCACATTGCCTACTGCGCCACCAAGGCCGGGCTCGATAGCCTTACGCTGTCATTTGCCGCGCAGTTCGCGCCGCTGATCAAGGTCAACGGCATCGCCCCGGCGATGGTGATGTTCAACGAAGACGACGACGCGGCCTATCGCAGCAAGGTCTTGGCCAAGTCGGCCCTGGGCATCGAGCCCGGTGCCGAGGTGATCTACCAGAGCGTGCGCTACCTGCTGGACAACCCCTATGTCACCGGTACCACCCTGACCGTCAACGGCGGGCGGCATATCAAGTAAGCCGTATGTGAGGATGTTGTATGACCTTGTCCCTGCCCCAACACTACCGCGAGATTCTCAAAGGCCTCGGCGAAGACCCAGAGCGCGAAGGCTTGCTCGACACGCCCAAGCGCGCCGCCAAAGCCATGCAGTACCTGTGTCATGGCTATGAGCAGAACCTGGAAGAGATCGTCAACGGGGCGCTGTTCTCTTCCGATAACGACGAGATGGTGATCCTCAAGGACATCGAGTTGTACTCGCTGTGCGAACACCACCTGCTGCCCTTTATCGGCAAGGCCCATGTGGCCTATATTCCGACTGGCAAGGTGCTGGGCCTGTCGAAACTGGCGCGTATCGTCGACATGTTCGCCCGGCGCCTGCAGATCCAGGAAAACCTCACGCGGCAGATCGCCGACGCCATCCAGGACGTGACCCAGGCCGCCGGTGTGGCCGTGGTGATCGAAGCCAGGCACATGTGCATGATGATGCGCGGCGTGGAGAAACAGAATTCAACCATGAACACCTCGGTGATGCTCGGCGCTTTCCGCGAGTCGAACACCACGCGCATGGAGTTCCTGCAACTGATTGGACGGAGCAAGTAGCAATGCCACAACTTCAACCAGGCATGGCGCGCATCCGGGTCAAGGACCTGTGCCTGCGCACCTTCATCGGCATCAACGAGGACGAGATCCTCAACAAGCAGGATGTGTTGATCAACCTGACCATCCTGTACGCCGCCCAGGAGGCGGTGCGCGACAACGATATCGACCACGCGCTGAACTACCGCACCATCACCAAGGCGATCATCGCCCACGTGGAAGGCAACCGCTTTGCCCTGCTGGAGCGTCTGACCCAGGAACTGCTGGACCTGGTGATGAGCAATGAATCGGTGCTGTATGCCGAGGTCGAAGTGGACAAGCCCCATGCGCTGCGCTTTGCCGAGTCGGTTTCGATTACCCTGGCGGCCAGCCGCTGACATTCAAGTGAACCCTATGAACGATCAACAACGCCTCGAACTCGAAGCTGCCGCCTTCCGCCGGCTGGTGGCCCATCTGGACAGCCGCAAGGATGTGCAGAACATCGATCTGATGAACCTCTCCGGTTTCTGCCGTAACTGCCTGTCAAAGTGGTACAAGGCCGAGGCCGACGAGCGCCACATCGAGCTGAGCCTCGATGATGCCCGTGAAGTGGTGTACGGCATGCCGTACGCCGACTGGAAAGCCCAATACCAGAAAGAAGCCAACGCCGACCAACAGGCGGCGTTCGCCAAAGGAAAAACCCATGAATGATCTGAACCCCCTGCGCGCCAGCCTCAACAGCGGTGACCATGCTTTTGCCGATACCCTGGCGTTTGTTGCCGCAGGGTATGACTACCAGCCACAAGCCTTCACCAACGGCGCGGTGGAAAACGCGGCCGGGCAGAATGAAGGGTCGTGCAAGACGCTGGGTCTGGCGGTGCTGGAAGGCTTGAGTGACCAGGAAGCGCTGCTGGCGTTTGGCGAGCATTACCGCTCGGTAATCGCTACGCCTGAGGGCAGCGACCACGGCAATATCCGCGCATTGATCGCCAATGGCCTGGCCGGTGTGAAATTCAGCGCGCAGCCCCTGACCCGCAAATCCTAAGTCAGACGCAGATCAAAATGTGGGAGGGGGCTTGCCCCCGATGTCGGTGTGTCAGTCAGTACATTTGATACTGAACCACCGCTATCGGGGGCAAGCCCCCTCCCACATTGTTTTACGGCGTTTGTTAGAACGAAGCGTCCTTCAGGCCGTCGAGGTAACGCTCGGCATCCAGTGCGGCCATGCAACCGGCGCCAGCCGAGGTGATAGCTTGGCGGTACACATGGTCAGCCACGTCGCCGGCCGCGAAGATGCCTTCGATGTTGGTGGCAGTCGCATTGCCTTCACGGCCGCCCTGCACCACCAAGTAGCCGTCTTTGGCTTCCAGCACGCCTTCGAACAACGAGGTGTTCGGGGTGTGGCCGATGGCGATGAACACGCCGTCGACTTTCAGTTCGTCGAAGCTGCCATCGTTGTTCTTCAGGCGGGCACCGGTCACGCCCATGTTGTCGCCCAGGACTTCATCCAGGGTGGCGTTGAGCTTGAGGATGATCTTGCCTTCAGCGACACGGGCGTGCAGCTTGTCGATCAGGATCTTCTCGGCGCGGAAGGTCTCGCGACGGTGAACCAGGGTCACGGTGCTGGCGATGTTGGCCAGGTACAGCGCCTCTTCCACAGCCGTGTTGCCGCCGCCGACGACCGCAACTGGCTTGTTGCGGTAGAAGAAACCGTCGCAGGTCGCGCAGGCAGAAACGCCTTTGCCCATGAACGCTTCTTCCGATGGCAGGCCCAGGTAACGAGCGCTTGCGCCAGTGGCGATGATCAGCGCGTCACAGGTGTAGACGCCACTGTCGCCGGTCAGGCTGTAAGGTTTTTTGGAGAAGTCGACCTGGTTGATGTGATCAAACACGATCTCGGTTTCAAAGCGCTCGGCGTGTTCTTTCATACGCTCCATCAGCACCGGGCCGGTCAAACCGTGGACGTCGCCCGGCCAGTTGTCGACTTCCGTGGTGGTGGTCAACTGACCGCCCGCCTGCATGCCGGTGATCAGCAGCGGCTTGAGGTTGGCCCGGGCAGCGTAGACCGCAGCGCTGTAACCGGCAGGGCCGGAACCGAGAATAATCACTCGCGAATGACGGGTATCAGACATGACTCACTCCTATCGACCGCCCGGACTACAAGGCGGCTGGAATAAAAAAGGACTGCGAAGCACTTGGGGAAGGCTTTAACTCGCAGATCCTGAAAATAATGGGTGCAGCGTATAGAGGGGGGCAAGATTAAGGAAATACGGTTTAACAATCCAGCTCATAGGCGGTCTCTATGCTGTCAGTTGGCCTGATCGACGCCTTTGTTAACTTTGATGTCGCGGCTTTCACCTTGAATGCAAAGCCGGTAAGGTCGGCGCGATCGTCATTCTGCTCGGAGTTCTCCATGCCCGCCCCTGCTCTTTCCGGCCCGCAATACCTGCGTGAAGGCCTCAAACTGGTATTGAGCCCTGGCCTGCGGCTGTTTGTGCTGCTGCCTCTGGCGATCAACCTGGTGCTGTTCGTCGGATTGATCTACTTCGCCGGTCATCAGTTCAGCCTGTGGGTCGACCACTTGATGCCGACGCTGCCGAGCTGGCTGAGTTTTCTTAACTACCTGTTATGGCCCTTGTTTGTGGTGTTGGTGGTGCTGATGGTGTTTTTCACCTTCACCATGCTCGCCAATATCATCGCGGCACCGTTCAATGGCTTTCTCTCGGAGAAAGTCGAAGTGGTGGTGCGCGGTACCGATGACTTCCCCGCGTTCAGTTGGGGCGAGCTGATCGCCATGGTGCCGCGCACCCTGGCTCGGGAAATGCGCAAGCTGGGCTACTTTCTCCCGCGGGCGATCGGTCTGTTTATCCTGTCGTTTATCCCCGTTGTGAACCTGATTGCGGCGCCGCTGTGGCTGCTGTTCGGCGTGTGGATGATGGCGATCCAGTACATCGACTACCCGGCCGACAACCACAAGCTGGGCTGGAACGAGATGCTCGCGTGGCTGCGCCAGAAGCGCTGGCAGAGCATGAGCTTCGGCGGGATTGTTTATCTGGTGCTGCTGGTGCCGGTGGTCAACCTGCTGATGATGCCGGCGGCGGTGGCCGGGGCGACGCTGTTCTGGGTGCGCGAGCAAGGCGCCGAGGCGATGGCCACGCCCAAGGTGCCCAGGTCATAAATCCATCATCTGGATGACACAATGGCGACATGGCCCACCGGGACACTGTGGGTCATGACGACAGCTTCGCTCCATATCACCCTGATCACCGAAACCTTCCCGCCAGAGATCAACGGGGTGGCCAATACCCTTGGTCGCCTGTGCGACGGTTTGCGTGCGCGCGGCCATCAAGTCGAGCTCGTGCGCCCACGCCAGGGCGCTGATCAGAGCCGGCTCAGCGACGACGAACTCTTACTGTGCCGCGGCTGGCCGCTGCCGGGTTATCCAGGCCTGCAATGGGGCCAGTCGTCGATGCACAAGTTATTGCGACGGTGGACACGCCAACGCCCGGACGTACTCTACATCGCCACCGAAGGCCCGCTGGGATTGTCCGCACTGCGTGCAGCACGCCGCCTGGGAATCAGTGTGGTCAGTGGCTTTCACACCAACTTCCAGCAGTATTCAAACCAGTACGGTTTGAGCCTGCTGAGCCGTGTGGTCACGCATTACCTGCGCTGGTTTCACAACCGTTCGACCCTGACCCTGGTGCCCAGCGCCAGCCAACGCCTGGAGTTGGAGCGCCGGCATTTCGAGCGCCTTGGCATGTTGTCGCGCGGTGTCGACAGCCAGTTGTTCCACCCGGCCAAGCGTGACAATGCACTGCGTGAAAGCTGGGGTCTGGAGAACGACGATATTGCTGTGCTGCACGTTGGCCGCCTGGCCCAGGAGAAAAACCTCGGGCTGCTCAAGCGCTGCGTCGATGCGCTTCAAGCTACGTATCCATCGCGCCGCATGAAGCTGATCATCGTCGGCGACGGCCCGCAACGCGCACTGCTTGAGCGCGATCTGCCCGACGCGGTGTTCTGCGGCACTCAACGCGGCGAAGAGCTGGCACGGCATTACGCCTGCGGTGACCTGTTTCTGTTTCCCAGCCTGACCGAAACCTTCGGCAACGTCGTGCTGGAAGCCATGGCTTCAGGTCTTGGTGTGGTGGCCTACGATCAAGCGGCCGCAAGCCAGCACCTGCGACACGGCTATAGCGGCGCACTGGCGATGCCGGGGGATGAAGATGCGTTTTGCGATGCGGCCATCTGGCTACTGGAAGAGCGCGAAACGTTGCGCAGGGCGCGCCTGAACGCGCGCCAACATGCCAGTCGCCAGGGCTGGCCGGCGATTATCGAACAGTTTGAACGCCAGTTGCGCGGCGTGTGCAAGGACGGCCACCCAGTGCCCGCCCTGACGCCACTCAGACCAGAGTCGTCAACGCCTCACGACTGAACGGCAGAATGTCGCCCTCGCGACCTTCACGCACCTTCACGGCCCAATCCGGGTCAACCAACAGCGCACGACCTACGGCAACCAGATCGAACTCGTCGTTATTCAAGCGCTCCAGCAGTTTTTCCAGGCTGGCCGGCTGCGCGACCTTGTCGGTGTTGACCATGAACTGCAGGAACTCTCCGTCCAGCCCGACGCTGCCGACGGTGATGGTCGGTTTGCCGGTGAGCTGACGGGCCCAGCCGGCCAGGTTGAGGTCGGAACCTTCGAATTCCGGCTCCCAGAAACGGCGGGTGGAACAGTGGAAAATATCCACGCCGGCGTCGGACAAAGGCTTGAGGAATTCACCCAATGCCTCAGGGGTTTGCACCAGACGCGCGGTGTAGTCCTGCTGCTTCCACTGGGAGAAACGGAAGATGATCGGGAAATCCGGGCCAACGGCGGCGCGGGTGGCCTCGATCAGTTCGATCGCAAACCGCGAGCGGTTGGCGAGGCTGCCGCCGTATTCGTCGGTACGCTGGTTGCTGCCTTCCCAGAAGAACTGATCGACCAGGTAGCCATGGGCGCCGTGGATTTCCACACCGTCCATGCCGATGCTTTGGGCGTCTTTGGCGGCTTGGGCGAAGGCGTTGATCACGTCCTTGATGTCCTGGGCAGTCATGCCGTGGACGACCACGTTGCCGTCCTTGAGTTTTTCCATCGGACCGTAGGCGGGAACGCTGGCGTCAGGCTCGGTGCCGATACGGCGCACGCTGCCTACATGCCACAGTTGCGGGACTATCTTGCCGCCTTCGGCGTGTACCGCATCGACCACTTTCTTCCAGCCGGCCAAGGCCGCCTCACCGTAGAAATGCGGGACATTCGGGTAGCCGTTGGAGGCCTGGTGACCGACCACAGTGCCTTCGGTGATGATCAGGCCCACGCCAGCGGCAGCGCGGCGACGGTAGTATTCGATCACTTTGGAATTGGGCACGCCACCCGGAGAAAACGAGCGGGTCATCGGCGCCATGACCACGCGGGTCGACAGTTGCAATGCGCCGAGCTGGAAAGGTTTGAACAAGGCTTGGACGGGCATGGGGGCACTCCACGGGAGACGGGGTTTATGATGCAGATAATATGGAGAGTGCACAGCGCTGGGTAGCACTATTGATTGGGGTGATTAAGGGGTAAAAGCAGTGAGGTATTGGGCTGCTACCCAGCCCAGCGCGGGTGATGCGACGATTCGACAAACTCGCTCACCACACAAGCCCGCCGGCCAAAGGTTCAGCTCAGGGCTTTTTCGATGGCCTGGACGACTGCTGGATCATCCGGCGCTGTGCGCGGTGAGAAGCGCGCGAGCACGCGACCATCTTTACCGAGCAGGAATTTTTCGAAGTTCCAGGTGATATCCCCAGGAAATTCGGCGCCCTCACCTGCCAGCAAACGGTAGAGTTGGTGACGCTCCGGGCCGTTTACGTCGAGTTTGCTGCCCAAGGGAAAGGTGACACCGTAGTTCAGGTTGCAGAAATTGCGGATTTCCTCTTCGGTACCCGGTTCCTGGCCGGCAAACTGGTTGCACGGCAGGCCCAGCACGGTAAATCCCTTGTTCTTGTACTGCTGATAGAGGTTTTCCAACGCCGCATATTGCGGGGTCAGGCCGCATTTGGAGGCCACATTGACCACCAGCACGACCTGCCCCTTGAAGGGCGCCAGTGGCAGCTCTTGTCCGTCCAAAGCTTTGAGTTTCAGGTCGTGGAAAGCACTCATGACGAACTCCAGATATCCCATATTCTTTACGTTGCGGCTCATCGAGATTACAACTCGCAAGCCTGCAATCATAGACGCCGATTACAAAACCCGCCTGCGGATTACTGAGCGGTCGGCCACGGCAAAATCGGAATCGCGGTCACGGCGTTCTGTGGGCTGCCTTCGATCAAGCGGTCGCTATAGACCAGATACACCAGGGTGTTGCGCTTCTTGTCGAGGAAACGCACCACCTGCATGGTCTTGAACACCAGTGAGGTGCGCTCCTTGAACACTTCGTCGCCGTCCTTGAGCTCACCCTTGAAGCGGATCGGGCCGACCTGACGGCAGGCAATCGACGCTTCGGCACGGTCTTCGGCCAGGCCCAGGCCGCCCTTGACGCCGCCCGTCTTGGCGCGGGACAAATAGCAGGTCACGCCGTCGACCTTGGGGTCGTCAAACGCTTCCACGACAATCCGGTCATTGGGGCCGACAAACTTGAACACCGTCGACACCTGGCCAATCTCTTCGGCCGAAGCCAGCAGCGGCGTCAGCAACAGCAGGCCCAGCGCGAACTTCACTAAACGCATCGTATATTCCTTTGGTTAAACCAGGATCAGGTTGTCGCGGTGAACCAGTTCCGGTTCGGCCATGTAACCCAATAGTCCGACAATCGCATCCGACGATTGTCCAATAATTTTCTGAGCTTCCAGGGCGCTGTAATTAGCCAGGCCGCGAGCGATCTCACGACCGTCGGGGGCCACGCACACCACCATTTCGCCACGGCGGAAACTGCCTTGTACCAGTTTGACGCCCACCGGCAGCAAGCTCTTGTTGCCTTGGGACAGCGCCGACACCGCGCCATCGTCCAGTACCAGGGTGCCACGGGTTTGCAGGTGACCGGCCAGCCACTGCTTGCGTGCCGCCAGCATGCCGCGTTCCGGCGACAGCAGCGTGCCGATGCGCTCCCCAGCCTTGAGGCGATCCAGCACGCGCTCCAGGCGCCCACCGACGATGATGGTGTGTGCCCCGGAGCGTGCAGCCAAGCGTGCAGCACGCAATTTGGTCTGCATGCCGCCACGGCCCAGGGCACCGCCGACACTGCCGGCCACGGCGTCAAGCGCCGGGTCATCGGCACGTGCTTCATAAATAAGCTGGGCATCGGGATTGTTGCGCGGGTCGGCGTCGAACATGCCGTCGCGGTCGGTGAGGATCACCAACAGGTCGGCTTCCACCAGGTTGGCCACCAGGGCGGCCAGGGTGTCGTTGTCGCCGAAACGGATTTCGTCGGTGACCACGGTGTCGTTCTCGTTGATCACCGGGATGACCTTGAGCTCCACCAGTGCACGCAAGGTGCTGCGGGCGTTGAGGTAGCGCTTGCGGTCAGACAGGTCATCGTGGGTCAGCAGGATCTGCGCCGTGTGGCGGCCATGCTCGGCGAAGCTGGACTCCCAGGCTTGCACCAGGCCCATCTGGCCGATGGCGGCGGCGGCTTGCAGTTCGTGCATCGCGCTGGGTCGCGCGGTCCAGCCGAGGCGGCTCATCCCGGCGGCTACCGCCCCGGACGACACCAGCACCAACTCGACGCCCGCTTCATGCAGGGCCACCATCTGCTCGACCCAAACGCTCATTGCTGCGCGATCCAGGCCTTTGCCATCCGCTGTCAGCAGCGCACTTCCGATCTTTACGACCCAGCGCTGCGCACCTGTCACTTTGCTCCGCATCATCTTCAACCTTAGATTGAGGGCTGCGCGACCCAGCGCGGCCCATAACGTTAAACCCGGATACTAAAACGCCGCTCTATAGAGAGCGGCGTTCAAGTTTACTGCAACGGATCAGTCACGCACGTAAATGATTTCCGGACCGTCTTCATCATCCACGTCTTCTTCGTCCCAATCGTCGTCGCCGATGTCATGGACCGACTTCACGCCGCTGCGGCGCAGGGCACGCTGGTCGTCCAGGGCTTGCAGCTGGGCGCGGGCTTCGTCTTCGATCTGCTGGTCGAGTTCGGCCAGTTCTGCCTTGAATACCGGGTCGGCGGCCAGGCGGTCGGCGCGGTCTTCGAGGTAGCGCATGATGTCGCGGGTCAGGCGCTCGGTGCCTTCTTTGGCGATGGCCGAGATCACGTAGACCGGACCGGTCCATTCCAGGCGGTCAACGATTTCCTTGACGCGCTCCTCGTGCTCTTCTTCGAGGATCTGGTCGCACTTGTTCAGCACCAACCAGCGATCACGCTCAGCCAAGGCCGGGCTGAACTTGGTCAGCTCGCTGACGATCACTTCGGCGGCGTCTGGTGCGCTGGTGTCATCCAGCGGCGCCATGTCGACGAGGTGCAGCAGCAAACGGGTACGGGACAAGTGCTTGAGGAAGCGAATCCCCAGGCCTGCGCCATCGGAAGCCCCTTCGATCAGGCCTGGAATGTCGGCGATCACGAAGCTTTTCCAGCGGTCGACGCTGACCACGCCCAGGTTTGGCACCAGGGTGGTGAACGGGTAGTCGGCGACTTTCGGCTTGGCGGCCGAGACCGAGCGGATGAAGGTACTTTTACCCGCGTTCGGCAGGCCCAGCAGGCCTACGTCTGCCAGTACTTTCATTTCCAGCTTGAGGTCGCGCTGCTCGCCAGGCTTGCCCGGCGTAGTCTGGCGCGGTGCACGGTTGGTACTGGACTTGAATCGGGTGTTACCCAGACCGTGCCAGCCGCCCTGCACAACCATCAGCTTCTGGCCGGCCTTGGTCAGGTCGCCAATCACTTCCTGGGTCGCGGAGTCGATGATCGTGGTGCCGACCGGTACGCGCAGTACCAGGTCTTCACCTTTCTTACCGGTGCAGTCGGTGCTGCCGCCGTTGGAGCCACGCTCGGCATCGAAGTGCCGGGTGTAACGGTAGTCGACCAGGGTGTTGAGGTTCTCGTCGGCCATCATGTAGATGGAACCGCCGTCACCGCCGTCACCGCCGTTGGGGCCACCATTTTCGATGAACTTTTCGCGGCGGAAACTCATGCAACCGTTACCGCCGTCGCCTGCTTTTACTCGGATGGAAACTTCATCAACGAACTTCATAACAAAACGCCTCTCGCCGCACGGACGAGCTTAAAAAACCAAGACATAAGACTCTTGCAAAAATGAGCGCAGCGACCTCAATCAGCGACCGCAAATCCAGCGCCGGAGCCCATCACAAACAGCTTTGCAAGAGACTCACCCCACAAACGAAAAAGCCCCGTCGCAAGACAGGGCTTTTCCAGCGATCTCGCAATTAAGCTGCGACAACGCTCACGTAACGGCGGTTGAACGCGCCTTTTACTTCAAACTTGATCACGCCTTCGATTTTCGCGAAGAGGGTGTGATCTTTACCCATGCCTACACCGTAACCGGCGTGGAATTGGGTGCCGCGCTGACGCACGATGATGTTGCCCGGAATGATTTTCTGGCCGCCATACATCTTAACGCCAAGGCGTTTGGCTTCTGAGTCGCGACCGTTACGGGTACTACCACCAGCTTTTTTGTGTGCCATGAGTCAATTCTCCTAGTGAGGAATTAGGCTGAAATTAAGCCTGAATACCGGTGATTTTGATCTCGGTGTACCACTGGCGGTGGCCCATACGCTTCATGTGGTGCTTACGACGACGGAACTTGATGATGCGGATTTTATCGTGACGCCCTTGGGAAATCACTTCAGCCACAACGGTAGCGCCAGCAACAACTGGAGCGCCGATGTTCACGTCATCGCCATTGGCGACCAACAGAACGCGATCAAAAGTAACGGATTCGCCAGTAGCGACTTCCAGTTTTTCGATCTTCAGGTATTCACCTGGGGCGACCTTGTATTGCTTGCCACCAGTAACAATTACTGCGTACGACATGGTATTTCTCCGATAATCCTGCTCACCCAGCTCTTTATAAGAAGAGGTATTGGCTGGCATGGCTGCATGGGATGGACGTCCCAAATGCAATTGCGTAAGGCAGGTGCTGCCCAGGAAGTTCAGGGTGCGCGATTGTACGCAAGGCAACGAGGCCTTGCAAGGGGCCGTCTATCGCGCCTTGACACTGCGGGGTCAGGGTCCTAGCATGCCGCGCAACCCTTCTGGAGCGACTGTCGCTGATGCAACCCCAAGCTTTCTACCGCGCGGTCGCGGACGATTTTAGCGCCGTCGACGGCATCATCAAGCAGCAGCTGACGTCTAAAGTGCCGCTGGTCTCCAAAATTGGCGACTACATTACGTCGGCGGGCGGTAAGCGCCTGCGTCCTTTATTAGTGTTGCTGTGTGGCAAGGCCCTGGGCCGCGAAGGTGATGACCTGCGCCTGCTGGCGGCCACCATCGAATTCCTGCACACCGCCACCCTGCTGCATGACGACGTGGTCGACATGTCCGGCATGCGCCGTGGTCGCGAGACCGCTAATGCCATGTGGGGCAACGCCCCGAGCGTGCTGGTGGGCGATTTCCTGTATTCGCGCTCGTTCGAGATGATGGTCGAACTGGGCTCGATGCCGGTGATGAAGATCCTGTCCCAGGCCACGCGCATCATCGCTGAAGGCGAAGTGTTGCAGCTGTCGAAGGTCCGCGACGCCAGCACCACCGAAGAAACCTACATGGAAGTGATTCGCGGCAAAACCGCGATGCTCTTCGAAGCCTCGACCCACAGTGCTGCGGCCCTGTGCGGTGCGACCGCCGAACAGGCCGAAGCCCTGCGTACCTTTGGTGATCACCTGGGCGTGGCGTTCCAACTGGTGGATGACCTGCTCGACTACAAAGGCGACGCCGAAACTCTGGGCAAGAACGTCGGTGACGACCTGGCCGAGGGCAAGCCGACCTTGCCGCTGATCTACACCATGCGCGAAGGTACGCCGGAACAGGCCGCCCTGGTACGCAAAGCGATCCAGAAAGGCGGGATCGAAGACCTGGAAAGCATCCGTGAGGCCGTAGAAGCTTCGGGCTCCCTGGAGTACACCGCACAGCTGGCGCGTGATTACGTGGCCCGTGCGATCCAGTGCCTAGAAGCCCTGCCTGCCAGTGAATACCGGGACGCCCTGGTTGAACTGAGTGAGTTTGCGGTCGCGCGTACTCACTAAGGCAGACCAATGTGGGAGGGGGCTTGCCCCCGATAGCGGTAGATCAGCCAGCCTCTGTATAGACTGGCACACCGTCATCGGGGGCAAGCCCCCTCCCACATTTAGATTTCATACAACCTGCAAGACTACAAAACCCTATATAATGTGCGACTTTTAGCCGTCCTGACCTTTAAGGAGCTTTAGTGAGCACGTTGCCACCCTGCCCGAAATGCAATTCCGAATACACCTACGAAGACGGCGCCCAGCTGATCTGCCCGGAATGCGCCCATGAGTGGTCCGCCAATGGCGAGGCCGAAGTGGCCGGCGATGAAACCGTCAAGAAAGACTCTGTGGGCAACGTCCTGCAGGACGGCGACACCATCACCGTGATCAAGGACCTCAAGGTCAAGGGCACGTCCCTGGTGGTCAAGGTGGGCACCAAGGTCAAGAACATCCGCTTGTGCGACGGCGACCACGATATCGACTGCAAGATCGACGGTATCGGCCCGATGAAGCTCAAGTCCGAGTTCGTGCGCAAAGTCTGAATCCGCTGCATCCATCCCGCGCCCGCCGCGGGATGGCGTTTTGCCCTCCTTCCTGACCCACCTCAATATCCACACAGAAAAACCAACAAACTGCCAATAGACGCTTGCTATTCTACGAATAAGAATTATTCTCATTGAAACCCATCAAGGAGATGCACCATGACTTATTTGATAGATGCCTGGCTGGACCGCCCACACCCTTACCTGCGGATCCTGCATCGGGAAACCGGTGAAGTCTGTGCAGTGCTGGAAGAAGAAGCGCTGAATGAATTGCAGGACCAGGGTGACCTGGACGTCAACGGCCTGAGCTCAAGCGAACCCGGTGTGCTGAAGGAGGTGGTGCGTAATTTGTTTCTGTTCTGTTATGCCCGGGCGTTGCGCCCGGCGACGGAGCTCAATGGCAAGTTTCATCCATGAGCAAACGCGCAAAACACTGTTGGGGCGAACAGGTTCGCCCCAACAGGTAATCAGCAGGTCTTACAGAACGTCGAGCAGTTCGACGTCGAACACCAGCACGCTGTGCGGCGGAATGCTGCCAACGCCTTGAGCGCCGTAAGCCAGTTCGCTCGGCACGTACAGACGCCATTTGCTGCCGGCATTCATCAGTTGCAGGGCTTCGGTCCAACCGGCAATCACGCCGCCAACCGGGAATTCTGCTGGCTGGCCACGCTCGTACGAGCTGTCGAACACAGTGCCGTCGATCAGGGTGCCGTGATAGTGGGTACGGACTTGATCTTCACGAGTCGGCTTGGCGCCTTCGCCGGCCGTCAGCACTTCAAATTGCAGGCCGGAAGCCAGGGTGGTGATGCCATCGCGCTTGGCGTTTTCAGCCAGGAAGGCCAGGCCAGCGCCAGCAGCGGCTTCAGCCTTGGCGGCTGCTTCGGCTTGCATGACTTCGCGGATCACCTTGAAGCTGGCAGCCATTTGCTCTTGGTCAACGCGGCTTGGCTTGCCAGCGAATGCGTCGGTCAGGCCAGCCAGGATTGCGTCAAGGTTTACGCCCGGTGGCGGGTTGTCGCGCAGTTGGTCGCCCAACTGACGGCCGATACCGTAGCTGACGCGGGTTTCGTCGGTGGACAGATTAACTTCGGACATGAAGAGGCTCCGCTGTAGGACAACGCGATTTCCCGCGCTGCCCGAAACTAAAAGGGCCCGCAGACTAGCACACAAGACCGCCCCTTGATGAGCCCTCAGTCGTGCTGCACACCGCTGGCGACCCTTCGTCGCCACATGGAATAAAACACCCTTCAGAATCAAGACCCGCCGCCGATACAGCGCTACACCTTGGCTGGCTCAAATAACAACACCGTCCAGCAAACAGACATCACTCTTGCGGAGCATTCGATGAATAGCTGGTTCGGTAACATAAGCGTCAACCTCAAACTGGGCCTGGGCTTCGGCCTGGTGCTTGTCCTCACCTCGATCCTGGCACTGACTGGCTGGACCAGCCTTGGCGGCCTGATCGACCGCAGCAACTGGATGAGCGACATCACCCAGCTCAACGCCTCGCTGACCAAACTGCGCATCGTGCGCCTTCAATACATGCTGGCCAACGGTGACGAAGCCGTGGCGCAAAACGTGCAGACCAGCCTCGATGCCTTCGCCGCCCAGCAGCAGAAACTGCTCGACAGTTTCAAGAGCCCGGAAAACCTCAAGCTGCTCAACGAGCAGAAAGCAGTCATCACCGCCTACCAGCAATCCCTGAACAAAATGCGCGAGGCTTACCGTAACGGCAATGCCTCTCGCCAGGTGATGGGCGACAAGGCCGACAGTGCCAACGCCCAGATCGACGCGCTGGAAGCCAGCGTCAAGCAGATGCCTGACAGCCCGGAGCATCTGGCCCAGTTCCAGGCCGTGGCCGACGCCAAGATGCAATTCCAACTGGCCCGCTACGAAGTGCGCGGCTACACCGGCAACGTCAGCCCAGACACCGAAGCCCGCGCTGCCGCACAGATCGACAAAGCCATTGCCGGCTTGAAAGACCTCGGCGCCGCCGTTGGCGCCAGCCAGCAAAGCGCGCTGACCGCGCTGGAAACCGCTCTTGGCGCGTATCGCACGGCGGTGCAGAACTACAAGGCGGCCAACGCCAACATCGTTGCTGCCCGTGCTGAAATGACCACCCAGGGCGCTGATATCGTCACCATCAGCGACAAGCTCTACGACATTCAACTGGATCGCCGCGACGCCGAAAGCGCCCAGGCCCGTAGCCTGCAATTGATCAGCACTCTGCTGGCCCTGCTGGTTGGCATCATTGCCGCACTGGTCATCACCCGTCAGATCACGCGCCCGATCCAGGAAACCCTGGCCGTGGTGGAACGCATTGCCTCCGGCGACCTGAGCCACAACATCCAGGTGACCCGCCGCGATGAACTCGGCGTGCTGCAACAAGGCATCCAGCGCATGGGCACCACCCTGCGTGAGTTGATCAGCGGTATTCGTGACGGCGTGACCCAGATCGCCAGCGCCGCCGAGGAACTGTCGGCCGTGACCGAGCAGACCAGCGCCGGCGTGAACAGCCAGAAGATCGAGACCGATCAAGTGGCCACCGCGATGCATGAAATGACCGCCACCGTGCAGGAAGTCGCACGTAACGCCGAACAGGCTTCCCTGGCCGCTGCCGATGCCGACGGCCAAGCGCGCGCAGGCGACAAAGTGGTGGCCGAAGCCATCGCCCAGATCGAACGCCTGGCCGCTGAAGTGGCACGTTCCACCGACGCCATGAGCCACCTGCAACAAGAGAGCAACAAGATCGGCAGCGTGATGGACGTGATCAAGGCCGTCGCCGAACAGACCAACCTGCTAGCCCTCAACGCCGCGATTGAGGCGGCACGCGCCGGTGAAGCCGGTCGCGGGTTTGCCGTGGTCGCCGACGAAGTGCGCGGCCTGGCCCAGCGCACGCAAAAATCCACCGAAGAGATCGAAGGCCTGGTCGCCGGTTTGCAGAACGGCACCCAGCAAGTGGCCAACGTGATGAACAACAGCCGCAGCCTCACCGACAGCAGCGTGGAGCTGACGCGCAAGGCCGGTGTATCCCTGGAGAACATCACCCGGACAGTGTCGAACATCCAGTCGATGAACCAGCAGATCGCCGCCGCCGCCGAGCAACAAAGCGCCGTGGCCGAAGAGATCAGCCGCAGCATCGTCAATGTGCGCGACGTGTCGGAACAGACCGCCACTGCGAGTGACGAGACGGCCAAGTCGAGTGTGGAACTGGCTCGTCTGGGCAGCCAGTTGCAGCAGATGGTCAGCCATTTCCGGGTTTAACAAACCAAAAAGCCGCCTCGGGATTAACCGAGGCGGCTCCACTTCTCAGACCTTACAGGTCATCAAAGCTGTCCCGCAGGAACTTCCATACGTGGTAAGCACGCAGGCAGTTCACTACGAGGTTCCAGGTACGTCGTGCAAATTTAGACATACTCGGCCCTCCGTGAGTTGGGCCTTACCTCCAGCGCACTTACCGGAACACGCGAGCCTTCGGACGCGGGTCAGCGCTTCCTGTGAGGCGGCCGGGCTAATGGGCCTCCCGCATTAATCCGGCACGGATTACTAGCCCGTGGCGGTTGGTCCAGAATTCGCGTGCACGCCCGGATCACCTCACATCGACGAACTTAGAACGGGGAGGAGCCTAACCAAAATCCCAGTCGAAGGTGTGACCAACGATGCTCCAACACCAGTATTGCTCGATAGATTCATTGCAAATTTTTACGGTGCAAAAAGGCAAGAGAAATCATCAAAACGATAATCCTCTGGCCTTGCGAGATGATATGAGCGGCGGTAGTATCCGCCTGTTGGTCAGCGCTTCCTGTGAGACCGCAACCCCAGCCGCAAACTGGGTTGCAATAAAAAACCGCCCTACTAAGGCGGTTTTTTATCGCCTGCGATTTGCCCTTCAGCCCTCACCTTCCTCGACAAACACCAACCGATTCCCAAACGGATCCTTGATGCTCATCTCCCGCGAGCCCCACGGCGTTTCTTCAACACCGGGCTTGGCATAACGGTAGTCCTTCGCCAGCAATTGCTGCTGGTAGGCATCCACTCCCTGCGCCTGGATCCGCACCGCAGCCCCTGGCGAGGCATCGCCATGATGCTCGGACAAATGCAGCACGCATTCACCCAACGACACTTGCAGGTACAGCGGGTAATTCGCTTCGAAACGATGCTGCCAATCGACCTTGAACCCGAGGAATTCCACATAGAATTCCAACGCCTTTGTCTCGTCGAAAATCCGCAGGATGGGGGTGACTTTTCCTAAGTGCATGGCAACCGCTCCGTGTAAAAGATCGCTCACTATAAAGACGAAAAACCGCGACGCAAATCCCCGCTGCGCGCCAGGAATCGCCCAGGGCGCTGACCGTTCGCCTGCCCGTCGCTGTAGCTCAGCACGCCATTGACCCACACCCCGTCAATGCCCTCTGCCGCCCGTTCCGGCGTTTTAAAGTCCGCCATATCCCGCACCCGCAACGGATCGAACAACACCAGGTCGGCCCAATGCCCTTCACGAATGGCTCCGCGATCCGACAAGCCAAAGCGCGCTGCCGACAAGCCGGTCATCTTGTGCACCGCCGTATGCAGTGGAAACAACCCCACGTCACGGCTGAAATGCCCCAGCACCCGTGGAAACGCCCCCCACAAACGCGGATGGGGAAAGGGGTCTTCAGGCAACCCGTCCGAGCCTACCATCGACAACGGATGCGCCAGGATTCGTCGCACATCCGCCTCGTCCATCCCGTAATACACGGCGCCCGCCGGCTGCAGGCGGCGGGCGGCGTCCATCAATGAAACATTCCACTCACCGGCGATAGCCTGCAGATCTCGCCCGCCCATGTCCGGATGGGGCGTGGACCACGTAATGGTGATGCGAAATGCGTCGGTCACCTGCTTCAAATCCAGGGTCGAAGAACTGGCGGCATAGGGATAGCAATCACACCCCACCGGATGGGTTTTCGCCGCCAGTTCCAGCGCGGCCAACAGCTGCGGACTGCGCCCCCAGTTCCCCGCCCCTGCACACTTGAGGTGGGAAATAATCACCGGTGCCTTGGCATGTCGGCCAATCTGAAACGCCTCGCCCATCGCCTCCAGCACCGGCTCGAATTCGCTGCGCAAGTGAGTGGCGTACACCGCACCGTAGGCCGTCAGTTCTTCACTGAGTTGCAGCACTTCATCGGTCTCGGCATTGAACGCGCTGGCGTAGGCCAGGCCTGTGGATAAACCGAGGGCACCGGCTTCCAGACTCTCGTGCAGTTGCACCCGCATGGCGGCGATTTCATACGGTGTCGCAGTGCGATGCAGGTCGTCCATGTGGTTACTGCGCAGCGCTGTGTGGCCGATCAGCGCCGCGACGTTGACGGCTGGATGAGCGCTTTCCACGGCGCGGCGATAGTCGCTGAAACGCGGATACACAAACGCCGCAGCGCCACCCAGTAGGTTCATCGGGTCCGGCGGATCGCTGCGCAAACTGACCGGCGAGGCGCTGATGCCGCAGTTGCCGACAATCACTGTGGTCACGCCCTGACTGAGCTTGGGCAGCATCTGCGGGTGGCGTATCACCACGGTGTCGTCGTGGGTGTGCACATCGATAAAGCCTGGTGCCAATACGCGGCCGGTGGCGTCGATTTGATGCTCGGCCGTCGCAGCAGACAGCTCACCGATTGTCTCGATACGCCCCTCGCGCACCCCCACATCCGCCACGTAACCCGGTGTGTTGCTGCCATCGATGATCAGCGCGTGGCGAATCAGCGTGTCGTACTTCATATCAGTCTCCAAGCGGCAGGCTGTCGGGGCCGCCGCGATAATCGTCCAGGGCCAGTTTGATCCGGCGCAGGCGTTCCTGGTTAGCGTCCGGCAGGGCCAGCGCCAGCTCGGTAGCGAGCAGGTCGATGGCCAACAGCAGGCCATAGCGCGCTGCGGTGGGTTTGTAGATAAAACTGGTTTCGGCCGGTTGCAGGGGCAATACCACGTCCGCCAAACGCGCCAGAGGGGAATCGGCCAAAGTGATGGCGATGATGCGTGCGTCGTAGTTGCGCGCCAGCGCCACCACGTCCAGCAGTTCCGGCGTCAGGCCGGTCAACGAGCAGACGATCAGCGCATGTTCCGGGCCCAGCGTCGCAGCCGTGACGCGCATCATCACCGGATCGTGGCAAGCGGCAATCGGGTAGCCCAGGCGAACCAGGCGCACTTGTAACTCGTCGCTGCACAGGCTTGACGGGCCGCCCATGCCGAACGCATGGATCATCCGCGCCTTGCTCAGCAGGCTGACCGCATCGGCGAAACTGGCCTGGTTGAACCCCGATAAGTGCTGTCGCAACGTTGCCTCGATGTCCCCCAGAATCTGCCGGTGAAACGCCGACTGTTCGGGCAACCCCGCCGGGTCCAGGAAACGACTGCCGACGCCACTGGCCTGGGCCAGTTGCAGGCGTAAATCGCGTAGGTCGCGGCAACCGACGCTGCGGGCAAATCGCGACAACGTTGCCGTACTGACCTCAGCCCGTTGGGACAACTCCTCCAGGCTGGCCGACGCCGCAAAACCGACGTCATCGAGCATCAGCTTGGCGATACGTCCTTCGCCGGCGCTGAAAGAAGCCTGGCGGGCGCGGATCTGGTAGAGGATGTCCATGGGGGCTCCAGGGTCAGAGGATGCAAGACAGACCGTACGTAAGACCGAAGGCGACCACCGAAATCAATGTCTCCAGCACGGTCCAGGTCTTGAAGGTCTGGATCACCGTCATATTGAAGTATTCCTTGATCAGCCAGAAGCCGCCGTCATTCACGTGGGAAAAGATCACCGAACCCGCACCGGTGGCCAGCACCAGTAATTCAGGGTGTGGATAACCCAAGCCCAGGGCGACGGGTGCGACCACGCCGGACGCGGTGGTCATCGCCACCGTGGCCGACCCGGTCGCAACGCGCATCAACGCTGCGAACAACCAGCCCATTACCAGTGGCGACAGGTGAAACGCATGGGCCAGGCCAAGAATTTCGTTGGTCACACCGGCGTCCACCAGTATGCGATTCAACCCGCCGCCCGCGCCCACCAGCAAGGTGATGCTGGCGGTCGGCGAGAGGCATTCGTTGGTGAACCTGAGGATCGATTCGCGGTTGAAGCCCTGGGCCAATCCCAACGTCCAGAAACTCACCAGGGTCGCCACCAGCAAGGCGATGACCGAGTTGCCGATAAACAGCAGGAATTGGTTGAAGCCGGTCCCCGGCGTGGAGATTACATTGGCCCAACCGCCGATCATCATCAGCACCACCGGCAACAGGATGGTGCCCATGGTCAGCGCGAAACTCGGCAAACGGGTGCGCGGTTCACGCTCGATAAACTGGCGCTCCAGCGGGTTTTCCGCCGGCAGGTGGATGTGCGGCACGATGAACTTGGCGTAAAGGGGGCCAGCAATGATCGCCGTGGGGATACCGATCAGAATCGCATACAGCACCGTCTGCCCCACCGAGGCGTTATACGCCAGCACCGCCATCATCGCCGCCGGGTGCGGCGGCACCAGCGCGTGCACCACCGACAGGCCGGCGACCATCGGCAGGCCGACCATCAAAATCGACACGCCGACCCGTCGCGCCACGGTAAAGGCGATGGGCACCAGCAACACAAAACCCACCTCGAAAAACAGCGGCAGCCCCACCAGGAAGGCAATGCACACCATCGCCCAATGGGCATTGCGCTCGCCAAAACGGTTGATCAAGGTGCGCGCCACCTGCTCGGCGCCGCCGGACTCGGCCATCATCTTGCCGAGCATGGTGCCCAGCGCCACCACGAGCGCGATATGCCCCAGGGTCTTGCCGACACCCGCCTCATACGAGCCCATGATCGTGTCCGCCGGCATCCCGGCCATCAGCGCCAGGCCAATGGACACCAGGGTGATGACGATAAACGGGTTGAGTCGGTAACGTGCAATCAGCACGATCAAAGCAATGATGGCGATGGCAGCGTATGCCAACAGCCCGAAGCCCGGTGATGCGGCCATGCGGTACTCCTCGGAAAGGGTCACGTCGATTTGGTTGTGAAACTCATAAATCATTACCGAGGGGTGTTTTCAAATTTTATGAAAGTAAATTTCGCCCACAGACAAGCGCTGTCGCGTTGGGATATGCCCGACACCTGCGTATGAAAATTCAGAGGTTGTTCTTACATGAAGATCAGAGAACCGGAAACTCAACCCAGCCGGTTGAGTCATAGACTGCACATCCACTGCTGCCAGGAACATCGCCCATGATTCGCACGTCTCTCGCCGCCGGCGCCCTGCTTCTCGCCGTCTGCGGCGCGGCCACCGCCGCCGACAACCCAGCGCTGAAAAAATGCATGGACGGCGCCAACACCACCGCCGACATGGTTACTTGCAACGCCAAGCAAGCCAAGGTGCAGGACACGCGCCTGAACAAAGCCTACAAGATCGCCCTCGCCGCCCAGGAAGGTGCCCGCAAGCAGCAACTGCAAGACGTGCAGCGCCTGTGGATAAAGTACCGCGATGCCAACTGCGGGTTTATCGGCTCAGCCACCGGCGGCACCATCGATCAGGTCAATGGCACCGGCTGTGTGCTGGACATGACCCAGGCGCGCGCCCAGGAACTGGAAGACCTGGTCGGGCCGTGATTCCCCTCCACAGATGCTCCGTCAGTCGTGATGCACCCGCGCCCGCTTGAGCAACTTCTTGCAGCGCTCCGACAAATGCAGCACCCGCAGATGCTTGCCGGCCTTGGTGTAGCGCTCGCGCAGGGTCATCAGCGCGGCAATCGCTGAATAGTCGACAAAACTCAGGTGACGGCAATCCAGCGTCACCTGCTCCGGGTCATTGGCCGGGTCGAACTGATTCAAAAACGGCGTAGTCGAGGCGAAGAACAAGGTGCCGTGCAGGCGATAGAGCTTGCTGCCGTCAGCTTCCTGGTGCTCATCGGCATACAACTCGCGGGCCTGTTGCCAGGCGAAGTTGAGCGCGGCGATCACGATACCGCACAGCACGGCGGTCGCCAGGTCGGTAAACACGGTGATCACCGTCACCGCGATAATCACCAGCACGTCATTGAGCGGCACCTTGTTGATCACCCGCAGCGACGCCCAGGCAAAGGTCTGCTGGGACACCACGAACATCACCCCCACCAGCGCCGCCAGCGGGATCCGCTCGATCAGCGGTGACAGAAACAGAATGAACAGCAGGATCATCACCCCGGCAAACACCCCGGAAAAGCGCCCGCGCCCGCCGGAGCTGAGGTTGATCACGGTTTGCCCGATCATCGCGCAACCGCCCATGCCGCCGAACAGGCCCGAGACCATATTCGCCGCGCCCAATGCCACGCTTTCGCGGTCTGGGTAGCCGCGGGTTTCAGTGATTTCGTCGGTCAGGTTCAGGGTCAGCAGGGTTTCCAGCAGGCCGACCATGGCCATCAGGAACGCATAGGGCGCGATGATGCCGAGGGTTTCCAGGGTCCAGGGGATCTGCGGCAATGCAAAGGTCGGCAGGCCGCCGGCGATGTGGGCCATGTCACCGAGGGTACGGGTCGGCAGGCCAAGCAGGTACACCGTCAGGCCCACGCCGAGGATCGCCACCAACGCCGGCGGCACGGCGCGGGTCAGGCGTGGCAGCAGGTAGACGATGGCCATGGTCGCCGCCACCAACGCGGTCATCACATACAACGGCGTGCCGCTGAGCCAGGCTTCACCGCTCTTGAAATGCTCCAACTGCGCCAGCGCGATGATAATCGCCAGGCCGTTGACGAAGCCGAGCATCACCGAATGCGGCACCATGCGCACCAGCTTGCCCAGGCGCAGCAGGCCGAAGGCGACCATGATCAACCCGCCCAGCAACACCGTCGCCAGCAGATACTCCACGCCGTGCTGCACCACCAACGCCACGATCACCACCGCCATCGAGCCCGCCGCACCGGAAACCATACCGGGCCGGCCGCCAAACAAGGCCGTCAGGGTGCAGATGATAAACGCGCCGTACAGGCCCATCAGCGGGTTGAGATGAGCCACCAGGGCAAAGGCGATGCATTCGGGCAGCAGCGCGAAAGACGTGGTGAGGCCGGCCAGGGCATCGGCGCGCAGACGGGTGAGGTTCATGAGGTACCAGGGAATTGCGGGGGATAAGGCAAGGGATGGTACGGAATTGATCAACTCGGGGCTAGTCTGGAAGAGCGAGTCGCCGCCATCGGGGGCAAGCCCCCTCCCACACTTGTCCGCATTCTAATGTGGGAGGGGGCTTGCCCCCGATGGCAGCGACTCGGTCTCAAGCGAACCTCACACCCTCTCGCTGCAAATCCACTCAATGACCGACGTGCGCGTCTCAGCACGCATACCGCGCCAGCTTGGCCTGGATAAAGTCCAGGAAGCACTGAATACGCAACGCCAGTTGCGAGTTACGGTAGAACACCGCGTGGATCGGCTGGCGATAACCGCTGTTGAACGCCTCCAGCACTGGCACCAGGCGCCCGGCGTCGATGTCGGCGCTGGTCATGAAGTTCGACAGGCAACAAATGCCCTGCCCTTCCAACGCCAGCTGGCGCAAGGTTTCGCCGCTGGACGCGGCGATGCTCGGCTGGATCAGCCAGCGGTCGCCTTCCACATGGCGCAGCGGCCAGTGGTTGAGGGTTTCGGTCTGGGTGAAGCCGAGCAACGTGTGGTCGGCCAACTCGGCGACGGTCTGCGGCGCGCCGTACTGCTTGAGGTAGTCAGGGCTGGCGAGGATGTGCAGCGGCGTACACCCGAGGGCGCGCGCATGCAGGGTCGAGTCGGCCAGGGCGCCGATGCGGATGGCAATGTCGGTGCTCTGTTCCAACAGGTCGATGATCAGGTCATCGCTGTTCAACTCCAGCTGGATCTCCGGGTACAGGCTGCGAAACTCGGCGATGTACGGCACGATCCCATGCAGCATGAACGGCACCGCGGCGTTGATACGCAGCCGGCCGGCCGGTTTTTTCTGGCGTGACGACAAGCGCTCTTCCAGCTCATCCATGTGCGCCAGGATCAGCTTGGCCTGTTCGAAGAAGTACTTGCCCTCTTCGGTCAGGTCCATGCGCCGCGTGGTGCGGTTGATCAGCGTGGTGTCGAGTTTGGCTTCCAGGCGCGACAAGGTACGACTGACCGCCGACGGCGTCTGCCCGACCTGCTCCGCCGCAGCGGAAATCGAGCCGCACTCGATCACGCTGACGAAGATCTGTAGCTCATCGGATCGGGCTTTCACGGGCGGTCCTCGTTATCGGTTCACCGCAGCTTACACCGAGAAGTTGAACACCTGCGCCAGATGCTGCTCGTAGCGCGCCACGTCCGCCTCGATGGCCGGGCGTTTCATCACATCCACGCACAGGAAAGTCGGCAGGCCGGTCATGCCGAGGAACTCGTTGGCCTTGTGGAACGGGAAGTACACCGCGTCCACGCCTTTGGCTTCGAAGAAATCGCTCGGGTCGTCGAAGGCTTGCTGCGGCGCGTTCCAGGTCAGTGAGAGCATGTACTGCTTGCCCTGGATCAGGCCGCCACTGCCGTATTTCTGCGAAGCATCGGAACGGGTGCGGCCGTCGCTGGCGTAGAGGCTGCTGTGGCCTTCGGTGAAGACCTCGTCGATGTACTTCTTGACGATCCACGGTGCGCCCATCCACCAGCCGGGCATTTGGTAGATGATCACGTCGGCCCAGAGGAATTTCGCGACTTCGTCGGCGACATCGTAGCCTTCGTCGATATGCGTGACTTTGACGTCGATACCGTTGCGGTCCAACAACGCCAGTGCGGTGTCATGCAAGGTGGTGTTGTAGCGGCCATCGGAGTGGGCGAACTTTTTGCCGCCGTTGAGCAGGAGTACTTTTTTCATGAGAGGGCATCCAGAAGTTGAAAATGTCTGGACGCAGACTATCGGCCCCAACCCTTCGGAATAAGCCGTGACCCCGCAAAATACCTTTGATCAAAAAGCACGAATCCAGCGAGCATTGTTAACCACCGATCAGCAGATGACCGCCCAGCAGCGCCATGCCGATGAAAAATACCCGCTTGAACAGCACCGCACTGATGCGCTGGCGCAGCACCTGGCCCAGCCACATACCCAGCAACGCCGGGACCAGCGCCAGCAACGAGGCACTGACCTCACCGCCGCCCAAGGTACCGCGCCAGGCCAAGCCCGCCGCCAGCGCCAGGGTCGACACGGTGAACGACAGACCCAATGCCTGCACCAGTTGATCGCGATTCAAGCCCAGTGCTTGCAGATACGGCACGGCAGGAATCACGAACACGCCGGTGGCCGAGGTGATTACGCCGGTGATCAACCCACACAGCGGGCCCAACCAGCGTTCGGTTGACGGCTTGAGCTTGAAGGCGGGCAAAAACAATCCGCTCAGCGCATACACCAGCAACGCCGCGCCCAACGCCCGCACCACCCAGTGTCCGCCGTCCATGCCCAGCCACAGCGTGCCCAGCCCGGTACCGAGGAAAATCAGCAACAGCATCGGCCACAGGCGTTTGAGCAAGGCACTCAGGTGACCGCCGAATGCCAATTGCCAGAGGTTGGTGACCGTTGAAGGGATGATCAGCAGCGCCGCAGCCTGCGCCGGCAACATAGCCAGGCCGAGCATGCCCATGGCCACTGTCGGCAGGCCGAGGCCGATCACCCCTTTGACCGTGCCGGCCAGCACAAAGGTGCCGATCACCAGCAGGGTCAAGACGGGGCCGAGATTTTGGTAGAACGCGAGGAAGGTCGTCATGGAGGGATTGTGCGGGTTTGGATGTGCGCTGGAAATTCGCCATATACTGAGGCTGCCTCTTGTTTTGCGGGAGGCTGAAGGCCTCATCGAGAACCCCAGCCATGCACTTTGACCTCACCGACCTGCGCCTCTACCTGCACACCCTCGACACCGGCAACATCACCGCCGGCGCCAGCCGCAGCCATTTATCCCTGGCGGCGGCCAGCGCCCGCATCCGTGCGATGGAAGCGTCTTTTGGCATTGAACTGCTGGAGCGCGGCCGTCGTGGCGTTACCCCCACCGCCGCCGGTAAGGCTCTGGCCCGCCATGCGCGCCTGCTGCTGCAACAGGCCGAGCACCTGCAACAGGACCTGGCGGAATACGCCAACGGCATCAAAGGCCAGGTGCGCCTGCTGTGCAACACCACGGCGCTCAGTGAATACCTGCCGGAACTGTTGGCGGATTTTCTGCGCGAACACCCCAACCTCGACATCGACCTGCAGGAATTGCCCAGCCTGCGCATCACCCAGGCGTTGCGCCAGGGCACGGCGGATCTGGGCATCATCTCCGATGCGGTGGATACCCACGGTTTGCAGACCCTGCCCTTTCGCGATGACCCACTGGTGCTGATCATGCCCCTGGATCATCCCTTGGCTGCCAGCCCGGTGAGTTTTATCGACAGCCTGCCACACGATTACGTCGGCCTCGCGGCCCACAGCGCACTGGCGGTGTACCTGGAAGAGCAAGCGCTGAACGCGGGGTTTCGCTTACACACGCGCATCCGCGCCGAGGGCTTTGATGGGGTGATTCGGATGGTCGCACGGGGCGCTGGCCTGGGCATCGTGCCCCAGGCCGCGCTGGATCGCTGGCCTTTGGAGCGCCACTTCCAGGCCCAGCCTCTGGCAGAAGACTGGGCCTGCCGACAGCTATTGCTGTGCACACGTTCGTTCGAACAACTGCCCGGTTACGCCAAAGCCTTGTTCGACGCCTTGGCCCTGCCCTTGCGGAAGAACCCGTAATACACCGCCGACAGAATCAGCAGGAATGGCACGCCAAACACCAACGTCATCTTGAACGCCTCGGTGAAATACGTGGTGATCATCACCGCGCCCATCAGCACCAGGCCCAGCAAGGTGCTGTAGGGAAACAGGCGCAGCTGGAATGAGAGCTTCGGCCCGCCGTGACGCTTGCGATAACGGCGGAAAAACAGGTGCGTGAGGAAGATCATGAACCAGGTAAAGATCGCGCCGAACATCGAGATCGCCATCATCAAGGTGAATGAGCTTTGCGGGTACACCACATTCAACAAGGTCGCCAGGGCAATGCCCGAACTGGACAGCAGCAGCGCATTCAGCGGGATGCCGCTTTTGCTCAGGGCGCCCATGGACTTGGGCGCGAAGCCGGCGCGGGACAAGCTGAACATCATGCGCGTGGTGATGTAGAGCTGGCTGTTCATCGCCGACAGCGCGGCAATCAGGATCACAAAGTTCATCACCCCGGTGGCGCCGGGAATGCCGATGGTCTGCATCACCGTGACGAACGGGCTCTGGGTCTGCCCGGCCTGGCTCCACGGCACGATGGCGAGCATCAGCGCCAGGGTCAGCAGGTAGAACACCACCAACCGCACGATGGTTGCGCGAAAGGCCTTCTTCACCGCCTGCTCCGGGTCGGCGGCTTCACCGGCAGCCACGGCGATCATCTCCACGCTGAGGTAGCTGAAGATCGACACAATCACCGCGATCCACATGCCGCTCAAGCCATGGGGGAAAAATCCGCCGTGTGCGGTGTAGTTCTGCACGCCGTAATCCGGGTTGCCGGAGCCGAACACCACGTACACGGCCAGGATGATGAAGCCGATAATGGCGCTGATCTTGATGGTGGAAAACCAGTATTCGAAGTTACCGAAGGTCTTCACGCTGATCGCATTGAGCACAATCAGCACACTGGAAAACGACACGATCCACACCCACTCCGGCACGTTAGCGAACCAGTACTTCATGTACATCGCCACCGCCGTGACCTCGGCGCCCACCGCCAGCACAATCGCCGCCCAGTAGGCATAACGCACCAGGAACCCGGCCAGCGGGCTGATGTAGAACTCGGCGTAGGCGCCGAAGGAGCCCGAGGTGGAATGGGCCACCGTCATCTCTGCCAGACACCCCATCAGCAGCAAAGTGATCAGCGCGCCGATGGCGTAACTCACCAGCACACTCGGCCCGGCATAACCGATGGCATAGGCGCTGCCCATGAACAGCCCGGTGCCAATGGCACCACCGATGGCGATCATGCTCATCTGGCCGGAAGTCAGCTGGCGCCGCAGGCCCAGTTCGCGTTGGGTGATTTCGGCAAAGCCGGTGTCGGGTGTGGTCACGTTGGTGTGCCTCTTTATTATTGTGGTTGCACTGTTTGGATATTGTCGCGGATCCCTGTGGGAGGGGTTTAATCAGGTAACGCTGTGGCGGACTTTGAATTGCGGCTGGTCCCAGGTGTTTTCGTCGAGAATCTCACCGAGGATTTCCACGGCGTCCCACACCTCGGTAAAGCTCGTATACAACGGCGTAAACCCAAACCGCATAATCCGCGGCTCGCGGTAATCACCGATCACGCCACGGGCAATCAGGGCCTGGATCACCGCATAACCTTCAGGGTGCTCAAAGCTCACATGGCTACCGCGCCGCGCATGTTCACGCGGAGTGATCAACACCAGGCCGTGCGCCGCGCAACGGGCTTCAACCAGCTCGATAAACAGGTCAGTCAACGCCAGGGATTTGCTGCGCAGGCTGGCCATATCGGTCTGTTCGAAAATCTCCAGGCCACACTCCACCATCGCCAGCGAAGTGATCGGCTGGGTGCCGCACAGGTAGCGGGCGATGCCGGCGCTCGGCGCATAGTTGGACTCCATGGCGAACTGCCGGGTATGCCCGAACCAGCCCGACAGTGGCTGACGCACCAAGTCCACCAGCGCCGGATTAACCCACACGAACGCCTGGGAGCCGGGGCCGCCATTGAGGTACTTGTAGGTGCAGCCAATCGCGTAATCGGCTCCCGCGTTGTGCAGGTCGATGGGCACCGCGCCTGCCGAGTGCGCCAAGTCCCAGATACTCAGCGCACCACATTCATGGCTCAAGGCAGTGAGCGCCTGCATGTCGTACATGTAGCCGGTCTTGTAGTTGACGTGAGTGAGCATCACCACCGCCACATCGCCGTCGATGGCCTGGGGCAGTTCATCCGGGCTGTTCACCAGACGCAGGGAGTAACCCTGTTGCAGCAACTCGGCCAGGCCTTCGGCGATGTACAGGTCGGTGGGAAAGTTGCTCGCTTCGCTGACGATCACCTTGCGCGCGGGTGCGCGTTGGCGCTGCACCGTCAGCGCCGCGCTGAGCACTTTGAACAGGTTGATGGAGGTGGTATCAGTGATCACCACTTCACCGTCCCGCGCACCGATCAGCGGTGCCAGGCGATTGCCCAGCCGCTGGGACAAATCCGCCCAGCCCGCGCTGTTCCAACTACGGATCAAGCCATTGCCCCACTCATGCGCAATCACCTGTTGCGCCCGCGCCAGCGATGCCGCCGGGCGGGCGCCGAGGGAGTTGCCATCGAGGTAAATCACGCCCGCAGGCAAGGTGAACTGATTGCGCAACGGCGCCAGCGAATCCTGGGCGTCGAGGGCTTGGCAATGGCTTCGGGTGGTCATGGTCTGTCCTGGTTTTTATAAGTGAAGATGGACTAGATAATGAACGAAGATTTACAGAATTTTCGTGCAAAGTGGTGGGCAACCAGCTAATTAAGCTGTAGGAAATTCGAAGTTAACCCCCAAATACGCGGATTTATTCTAACCATGATTCTTGACGCCACCGACCTGCGCCTCCTGCATTTCCTGCAACAGGATGGCCGTATCAGCAACCAGGAACTGGCGGAAAAAGTCGCGCTGTCGCCCTCCGCCTGCCTGCGCCGTCTGCGCCTGCTGGAGAGCGAAGGCATCATCAGCGGCTACCGCGCGGTGCTGAACGCCGAACAATTGGGGATCGAGCTGGAAGCCATCGTCCACCTGTCGTTGCGCCAGGACGTGGAGGATTGGCATGAGACCTTTATCAAGAAGGTGCAGGGCTGGCCGGAAGTGGCCAGCGCCTATGTGATCACCGGCGCCAGCAACTATGTACTGCGGGTACAGGCGCGCAACCTCAAGCACTTCTCGGACTTTATCGTGAACCACCTGAACCGCACGGCAGGGGTGATGGATATACGCTCGGAGATTGTGTTGCAGAAGATCAAGGATCGGGATGAGGTGTTGGATTTGGTGCTGCGCAAATAGCGAGCACAACACAGATCAAATGTGGGAGGGGCGGTGCGACGATTCGACTTGCCCCCGATAGCAGTGTGACAGTCACTGAATATTTGGCTGATGCACCGCCATCGGGGCATGGGTATCTACACAACTCTCAAAGGCTTATACATAACTCTGTGGTGAGCGGGCTTGTCCCGCTCACCACAACAGCCCAGTTGCCATAGATTCAGCATCCACGGGAAGTTGTGTAGATACCTATGGCCATCGGGGGCAAGCCCCCTCCCACATTTTTGACCGTATTGATCAATCCTCCAGGGCGCGAACCCGCTGCATGCGTTTCTGTTCTATCGGCGCGTCAGCCACCTGCAATTCAAAGTCAAAATCAATCTGCGCAAACCGCCCTTGCACACCAAACTCCCGCGCCAGTTGCTGATCGTCACTGAAGCGAATTTCAGCAATCAATTCATCCCGCGTCGCGTAGGCGAAGTCATCGTGCAGGTAAGGATCGTCCGACAGGTTGATCTGGGTGGTCAGGTGCCGGTGGCCCGGCGCCGAGATAAAGAAGTGGATATGCGCCGGCCGCTGCCCATGACGCCCGAGCTGATCAAGCAGTTGCTGGGTCGGCCCGGTCGGCGGACAGCCGTAGCCGGACGGCACGATGCTACGAAAACGGTAGTTGCCCTGGGCGTCAGTCTCGATGCGGCGGCGCAGGTTGAACTCCGACTGAGCGGGATCAAACCACGAATAAGTGCCGCCGGTGTTGGCCTGCCATACGTCCACGATCGCCCCGGCCAACGGCTTGCCGTCGGTGTCGCGCACCTGCCCGCGCATGAACAGCGGCACCGCCGCATCTGTCCCATCATCCAGGCGCGCTTCGTACTGGGACAGCGGCGCACCGGCCACATACAGCGGGCCTTCGATGGTGCGCGGGGTGCCGCCGGATTTGCCGGCTTCTTCGTCGGCGGCGTCCATCAACAGGTCCAGGTAGTGTTCCAGGCCCAGCCCGGCGGCGAGCAGCCCGGCTTCCTGATTCTTGCCCAGCTCGTTGAGGTAGTTGACCGCCTTCCAGAACTCTTCAGGGGTCACGTCCAAGTCTTCGATGATGTTCACGGTGTCGCGCAAAATCCGGTAGATCAGCGCTTTGGTGCGCGGGTTACCGCCGTCATTGAGGTTGCCGCTGGCTTCTTCGAGAAACCGTTGGGCGTGGGCAGTCTGGGACAGTCGGGTGGACATGGTGCAATCCTCATCTTGTAATTATTGGGTGTAGAGCAGGCTCAACGGTCGTCCTCATGGATCGACGAAGGGTGTCGGCACAGGGCGTTCACTTCGATGGCCATGTAGGGATAAAGCGGCAGTTGCATCAGCAGGTCGTGCAGTTCTTGCACGCTGTCGACGTCGAACACGCTGTAGTTGGCGTAGAGCCCGGCGATGCGCCACAGGTGGCGCCATTTGCCCTGCTGTTGCAGGCGCTGCGCCAGGGCTTTTTCGTCGGCCTTGAGGCTGGCGGCGCGCTCGGGGTTCATGTCGACGGGCAGGTTCACGGTCATTTTTACGTGGAACAACATGGCAGGCGCCTCTTAGTGTTTATCACGACGCAAGAACGCCAGGCGCTCCTCGTCGATGGCCAGGCCCAGGCCCGGCGCGTGGGAAACATGCAGCTGGAAATCGCGGTACACCGGCGGTTCGGTGAGGATGTCTTCGGTGAGCAGCAGCGGGCCGAACAGTTCCGTGCCCCACGCCAATTTGTCGAGAGTCAGGAACGCATGGGCCGAGGCCAGGGTGCCGATGCCGCCTTCCAGCATGGTCCCGCCGTACAGACCAATACCGGCGGCTTCGGCAATCGCCGCCGTGCGTAACACCGCACGTGGGCCGCCGTTCTTGGCGATCTTGAGGGCGAATACCGACGCCGCACCTTCACGGGCCAGGTTGAAGGCATCCTCGACACACTCGATGGACTCATCCGCCATGATCGGCGCAGGGCTCGACAGGTTCAGCCGCGCCATGCCGCCACGGTTGTTGCGCGAAATCGGTTGTTCGATCAGGTCGATACCGTTGTCGCCCAGTACCTTGCAGGCCCGCAGGGCGACGGCTTCATCCCAGGCCTGATTGACGTCGACGCGCACACTGGCGCGCTCGCCCAAAGCCTTTTTGATTGCGATCACATGGGCCAGGTCGCGGCCTACTTCGCCTGCGCCAATCTTCAGTTTGAAGATGCGGTGGCGGCGCAGGTCGAGCATCTTTTCAGCCTCGGCAATGTCTTGCTCGGTGTTGCCACTGGCCAAGGTCCAGGCCACCGGCAGCGCGTCACGCACGCGACCGCCGAGCAGTTCGCTCACCGGCAGGTTCAGGCGCTTGCCCAGCGCATCGAGCAACGCACTTTCAAGCCCGGATTTGGCAAAGGTATTACCGCGAATACTGCGCTCCAGGCGCAACATGGCGGCGTTGATGTTGCTGGCGTCCTGGCCGATCAACAGCGGCGCAAAGTGGCGGTCGATGTTGATCTTGATGCTGTCGGGGCTTTCGTTGCCGTAGCTCAGGCCGCCGATGGTGGTGGACTCTCCGATGCCTTCGATGCCATCGGCGCAACGCACGCGGATGATCACCAGGGTCTGGTTTTGCATCGTGTGCATTGCCAGCTTGTGCGGGCGGATGGTGGGGAGGTCGACGATGATGGTCTCGATCGACTCAATGGCGCAAATCGGCATGGCAATACCCGTTGGGTTCTTTATAGGTTTGCGCTGATTCTGTTCCCGGTCTTTCCAGGGGGCCAATATAGAATTAGTCTCGAACAATACTCTTAAGGTATGAAAGGAGCCGTTATGGAGCTGCGTCATCTGCGCTATTTCCAGGTGCTGGGCGAAACCCTCAACTTCACCCGCGCCGCCGAACGCCTGCACATCGCCCAGCCGCCGTTGAGCCGGCAGATCCAGCAATTGGAGGATGAGCTGGGCGTGATTCTGCTTGAGCGCGGCCGACCGCTGCGGCTGACCGAAGCCGGGCGGTTTTTCTATGAGCACGCCAATGTGTTGCTGGAACAGTTGAACAAGGTCTGCGACAGCACCCGGCGCATCGGCCAGGGTGAAAAGACCTGGCTGGGCATCGGTTTTGCGCCCTCGACCTTGTATGGCGTGTTGCCCGAGCTGATCCGCCGCCTGCGCAGCCATGAGGCGCTGGAGCTGGAATTGGGCCTGTCGGAGATGACCACCTTGCAGCAGGTCGAAGCGCTCAAGGCTGGGCGCATTGATGTGGGGTTCGGGCGTATCCGCATCGACGACCCGGCCATCGACCAGCGCGTACTGGTGGAGGATCGGCTGGTGGCGGTGCTGCCTGCCGGGCATCCGCTGCTCACCGCCCCCGTCACCCTCGCCCAACTGGCCGCCGAGCCCTTTGTGCTGTACCCCGGCAACCCGCGCCCCAGTTATGCCGACCATGTGATCGCCCTGTTCGACACCCACGGCTTGAGCCTCAAGGTGGCGCAGTGGACCAACGAGCTGCAGACCGCGATTGGCCTGGTCGGCGCGGGCATGGGCGTGACGCTGGTGCCCGCCTCGGTGCAGGTGCTGCATCGGGCGGACATCGGTTACACGCCGATTGTGGAAACCACAGCGACCTCGCCGATTATTCTCAGCCGAAGGGTGAATGATCAGTCGCCGGGGCTCAGGCATTGTTTGCAGTTGGTTGAAGAGCTGATCTGAAGGGTCAGAGGCTGCGTAGGCGATTGCGCTGCAAGGTCTGGCTGGGAGATTCATCAAAGAGTTTTCTGTACTCCGCCGAAAACCGCCCAAGGTGGGTAAAGCCCCACCCCAGGGCGATCTCGGAGATGGTGCGGATAGAGCCATGTTCAAGAATTTCCTGGCGCACCGCACCCAGTCGGTACTTCTTCAGGTAGGCCATCGGCGACAAGGCAAAGTACTTGCGGAACGCGTCGAACAGCTTGAAGCGCGACACGCCCGCAGCGGCTTCCAAGTCTTCCAGGTGCACCGCTTCGCGGGCGTTGTCGTGAATGTACTGACGCGCGCGGATCAAATAATGCGGCAGCTTCACGCCGAGTACGTCACGCAGTTCCTCGGAGTAGTTATTCGGCTGGGCCAGGATCAAACCCTTGATCAGCGAGCTTTCCAGGTCGCGGGTAAACGCGGCCTGCTCGTACAGCTCGCTGCTGCGCTCCAACTCGGCGATAAAGTAGCGCGCCATGCGCCACCACGACGCCGGGGCGCCGTCCACCGCGTCCATCACGGATTCAAAGCGCAGCGGCGCGTCAATGGGCCGTTGCAGCAAACCTTCCAGGGATTCACTCATCGCCGCCCGCGTAATCACCACTTGCAGCTTGCGGCAGTCGCCGGAAATCGCCAGCACCTGGTGCTCGTTGGGCGAGATGATCACGCCTTGATCGCGGTTGGAACTCAGGCGCTCACCGTTCTTGCTCAACTCCTGTTCACCCACCAGCGGCAGGCTGAGGCTATAGCTGCTGAAGTGCTCGGCATCCTCGATGTCGATGGTCACGTCGGTGCCGTACTCGATCACACCCAACGTCGTGGCGCGGGACTTGAACACATTGGCGCTGTGGTGGAAACGCAGGCGCTCGGGGGTCGTCGTCGCCAGGCGGTGCGGCCCGCAGATGCCGGACATCCAGCTGCGGGCGCCTTCCAGGTCGAAGCGTTGGATATGGATATCGCGTGTCTGGCTGCTCATCAGGGTGCACCCACGGCGGTTAGGCGTTTGCGCGCTCTGGCGGCGCGTCGTTATCGTTGTTGGACAGCAAGTTCTGCGCCACGCCGGCAGTATCGCCACTGAGTGGATAGCAACGGCCGACTATGTGGATAAGTCACCGCGTTTCACGTCCCTTGCGCCCTCTGACAGTAGCGCATGGCGTTACCCCGCCGCACCGTGTTGGGTACTGCGCGCCCAACTTTGCGGCCCATCTTCCCCCATTAAGCGGATAGCCCGCGCCCTGCCCCGCTGCCTCTAATAAACCACCGATTAGCCCCTATCAAAAAGGTGCCTCCCATGAGTGGTGCAAGAAGCGTCGAGCAGTGGAAAAGCTTTATCGACAGCTGCCTGGATTTTCGTCCGGCAGACGAAGTGTTCCGTATCGCCCGGGACATGTTCACCGAGCCAGAGCTGTTCGACCTGGAGATGGAACTGATCTTCGAAAAGAACTGGATCTACGCCTGCCACGAAAGCGAACTGGCGAATAACCACGACTTCGTGACCCTGCGCGCCGGGCGCCAGCCGATGATCATCACCCGCGATGGCGAAGGCCAGCTTAATGCGCTGATCAACGCCTGCCAGCATCGCGGCACCACCCTGACCCGCGTCGGCAAGGGCAACCAGTCGACGTTTACCTGCCCGTTCCACGCCTGGTGCTACAAAAGCGATGGCCGGCTGGTGAAGGTCAAGGCGCCGGGGGAATACCCGGAGGGTTTCGACAAAGCCACCCGCGGCCTGAAAAAGGCGCGCATCGAAAGCTACAAAGGTTTTGTGTTTATCAGCCTGGACGTGAACGGCACGAACAGCCTGGAAGACTTCCTCGGCGACGCCAAAGTGTTTTTCGACATGATGGTCGCGCAGTCCGCCACCAGTGAACTGGAAGTGCTGCCGGGCAAATCCGCCTACACCTACGACGGCAACTGGAAGCTGCAGAACGAAAACGGCCTGGACGGTTATCACGTGAGCACCGTGCACTACAACTACGTGGCCACCGTGCAGCATCGCCAACAGGTCAATACCGAGAACGGCACCGCTTCAGGCACAACACTGGACTACAGCAAACTCGGCGCGGGTGATGCGAACACCGATGATGGCTGGTTCGCCTTCAACAATGGCCACAGCCTGTTGTTCAGCGACATGCCCAATCCCTCCGTACGTTCCGGCTACAGCACCATCATGCCGCGCCTGGTGGAAGAGCACGGCCAGCAAAAAGCCGAATGGATGATGCACCGCCTGCGCAACCTGAATATCTACCCGAGCCTGTTCTTCCTCGACCAGATCAGCTCGCAGTTGCGCATCATCCGCCCGGTGGCGTGGAACAAGACCGAAATCATCAGCCAATGCCTGGGGGTGAAAAACGAGTCCGACGCCGACCGCGAAAACCGCATTCGCCAGTTCGAGGACTTCTTCAACGTATCGGGCATGGGCACGCCGGACGATTTGGTGGAGTTTCGCGAAGCCCAGCGCGGTTTCCAGGGGCGCCTGGAGCGCTGGAGCGATATCTCCCGTGGCAGCCATCGCTGGGAAACCGGGCCGACGCCCAACAGCGAAGCCATCGGCATCCAACCGGCGATGACCGGCACCGAATTCACCCACGAAGGGCTGTACGTCAACCAGCACCGCAATTGGCAACAGTTCCTGCTCAAGGGCCTGGACAAACAAGCGCTGACACTGCGGGAGGTGGAATGATGAACGCGCAATTGCAGTACCGGATCGAGCAGTTCTTCTACCGCAAGTCCGAACTCTGCGACGCCCAGGACTGGGACGGCTATGTGCAGTTGTTCGACCCGCAGAGTGAATTCCACCTGCCGCAATGGGACTCGGAACATGTGTACACCCGCGATCCCAAACGCGAGATGTCGCTGATCTACTACGCCAACCGTTCCGGCCTGGAAGACCGCATTTTTCGCCTGCGCACCGGCAAGGCCGCGTCAGCCACGCCAATGCCGCGCACTTTGCACCTGATCAATAACGTGCGCATTGCCGAACAGGCGGATGGCGCGCTGGAGGTGAAGCTGAACTGGCACACGCTGTTCTATCGGCTGGCGACGTCGGAGCAGTTTTACGGACAGGCCACCTACAGCCTCAAGCCCGATGGCGACAGCTGGTTGATCACCCGCAAGCACGCGTTGTTGCTCAACGACACCATCAACTCGGTGCTGGATTTCTATCACCTCTAAAGCGCCCTTGTTGTGGTGGTGAGCATGCTTTTTGTGGTGAGCGGGCTTGCCACAACAACCCGTGCGTACGTCATAAATAGGTGGGGAACAACACATGAATCACAAAGTGGCCTTCAGTTTTGCCGACGGCAAGACCCTGTTTTTCCCGGTGGGCGCCAATGAAATCCTGCTGGATGCAGCCTTGCGCAATGGCATCAAGATCCCGTTGGACTGCCGCGAAGGTGTGTGCGGCACCTGCCAGGGTCGTTGCGAATCGGGCGATTACACCCAGGATTACGTGGACGACGAGGCCCTCTCCAGCCTCGACCTGCAACAACGCAAGATGCTCAGTTGCCAGACGCGGGTGAAGTCCGACGCCACCTTTTACTTCGACTTTGATTCAAGCCTGTGCAATGCGCCGAACCCGGAGCAGGTGCGCGGGACAGTCAGCAAAGTGCAGCAGGTGTCGGCCAGTACAGCGATTCTCCACGTGCAATTGGACGCGCCGCTGGAGTTTCTGCCCGGCCAATATGCACGCCTCTCGGTGCCTGGCACGAACAGTTGGCGCTCCTACTCGTTCGCCAACCTGGCGGGCAATCAATTGCAGTTCCTGATCCGCTTGCTGCCCGATGGGGTGATGAGCAACTACCTGCGTGAGCGCTGCCAAGTCGGCGATGAACTGCTGATGGAGGCACCGCTGGGTGCGTTCTACCTGCGGCATGTCACCCAGCCGCTGGTGCTGGTCGCCGGTGGCACTGGGTTGTCGGCGCTGCTGGGCATGCTTGATCAACTGGCTGCCACCGGCTGCGAGCAGCCGGTGCATCTCTACTATGGCGTGCGCGGCGCCGAGGATTTATGCGAAGCGCCACGCATCGCGGCCTACGCGGCGCAACTGCCGGGTTTTCGCTACACCGAAGTCCTCAGCGACGCCGCAGATGAATGGCCGGGCAAGCGCGGCTACCTGACCCAACATTTCGACCTGGCCGAATTGCGGGACAGATCGGCGGATATGTATGTGTGCGGCCCCCCTCCGATGGTCGAATCCATCCAACAATGGCTGTCGGATCAGGCACTTGATGGCGTTCAGCTGTATTACGAAAAGTTTACGCAGAGTAATATCTGACTCCTCAGCACTTCTGAGGGGCGGGTGCGGCGTGCAATCAACCCCAAGAAAAACAAGTAGAAGGGAACGTTAATGGCGGATGACATGGTTAACCCGGTAGGCCTCAAGCGTGGCCTGAAGAACCGGCATATTCAGCTGATCGCCTTGGGAGGGGCGATTGGCACGGGATTGTTCCTCGGCTCGGCCGGGGTACTCAAGTCGGCGGGCCCGTCGATGATCCTGGGCTACGCGATTGCAGGTTTCATTGCGTTCCTGATCATGCGCCAGCTCGGCGAGATGATCGTCGAAGAACCGGTGGCCGGCTCCTTCAGCCACTTCGCACACAAATACTGGGGCGGTTACGCGGGCTTCCTCGCCGGCTGGAACTACTGGGTGCTCTACGTGCTGGTGGGCATGGCCGAACTGACGGCCGTGGGCAAGTACATCCAGTTCTGGTGGCCGGAGATCCCGACCTGGGTCAGCGCGCTGGTGTTCTTTGTCGCGGTGAACCTGATCAACACCCTGAACGTGAAGTTCTTCGGTGAAACCGAGTTCTGGTTCGCAATCATCAAAGTGGTGGCGATTGTCGGCATGATCGTGCTCGGCTGCTACCTGCTGTTCAGCGGCACTGGCGGCCCGCAAGCATCCGTCAGCAACCTGTGGAGCCACGGCGGGTTCTTCCCGAATGGCGGCATGGGGCTGTTGATGTCGATGGCGTTCATCATGTTCTCGTTCGGTGGCCTGGAGTTGGTAGGCATCACCGCCGCCGAAGCCAGCGAACCGCGCAAGGTGATCCCCAAGGCGATCAACCAGGTGGTCTACCGGATCCTGATTTTCTACGTCGGCGCCCTGACCGTACTGCTGTCGCTGTACCCATGGGACCAACTGCTGCAAACCCTCGGCGCGTCGGGCGACGCGTACAGCGGCAGCCCGTTTGTGCAGATCTTCTCGCTGATCGGTAACGACACCGCTGCGCACATCCTCAACTTCGTGGTGCTGACGGCGGCGCTGTCGGTGTACAACAGCGGCGTGTACTGCAACAGCCGCATGCTGTTCGGCCTGGCCGAGCAAGGCGATGCGCCAAAAGCGCTGATGAAACTCAACAAGCAAGGCGTGCCACTGCGGGCCCTGGCGATTTCGGCGTTGGTGACGATGCTGTGTGTGGTGGTCAACTACGTGGCGCCGCAAAGTGCCCTGGAGTTGCTGTTTGCGCTGGTGGTTGCGTCGCTGATGATCAACTGGGCGCTGATCAGCATCACCCACATCAAGTTCCGCAAGGCCATGGGCGAGCAAGGCGTGACGCCATCGTTCAAGACCTTCTGGTTCCCGTTCAGCAACTACCTGTGCCTGGCGTTCATGCTGATGATCATCAGCGTGATGCTGGCGATCCCGGGGATTCGCGAGTCGGTGTATGCGATGCCGATTTGGGTGGGGATTATCTACATTGCCTACCGGATGCGGGTTCGCAAAAGCAACGCGGTAGTGAACGCACAGTGATTCCTGTGGGAGCCCGGCTTGTGTGGGAGCCGGGCTTGCCCGCGATGCAGACGACTCGGTTTACAGTGAGACCCAAGTGATGCCATCGCAGGCAAGCCAGCTCCCATAGTTTTGAATGCATTCCAAATGAAAAAGCCCCGGTAATCCGGGGCTTTTTGTTTAGAGCGTGGAACGTACTCGCCAGAGCTCTGGGAACAGCACGGTGTCGAGCATCTTGCGCAAATACCCCACCCCTTCCGTGCCGCCGGTGCCCGGCTGGAAGCCGATGATGCGCTCAACCGTGGTCACATGGCGGAAGCGCCACTGGCGGAACGAGTCTTCCAGGTCAATGAACTTCTCGGCCAACTGATACAAGTCCCAATACCGGTTCGGATCGCGATACACCTCGCGCCACGCCGCCTCCACCGACTCGTCGTGCACGGTCGCTACGGTCGGGTCACGCTCGGCACGTTTCGGATCAATCGCCAGGCCCGCCTTGATCATCAGGTTGATCGCTTCGTCATACAGCGACGGCGTGGCAATCGCCACTTTCAACTCGTTCAACAGCTCCGGCCGATGGGCATGGGGCCGCAACAGCGCCGCGCTTTTATTGCCGAGGATAAATTCGATCTCACGGTACTGGAACGACTGGAACCCGGACGATTGCCCCAGGAACGGGCGGATCGCCTTGTATTCCGACGGGGTCATGGTCGCCAGCACGGCCCACGCATGAACCAGTTGGTCAAAGATCCGCGACACCCGCGCCAGCATCTTGAACGCCGGCGGCAACTCGCCCAGGCGCACATGTTCGCGGGCGGCCTTGAGTTCGTGGAGCATCAGTTTCATCCACAATTCAGAGGTCTGGTGCTGGATGATGAAGAGCATTTCGTTGTGGTCTGGCGACAGCGGGTGCTGGGCGCTGAGGACTTTGCCCAGGTCCAGGTAATCGCCGTAGCTCATGGACTCGGAAAAATTCAGTTCGGCGTTATGCCATTCTTCCGGCGGTTGGTAATCAGCAGAAAAGGGACATTGGCTCATCGCGTGGGCTCCTTGAGCGGGCGGAGAATGGCGCGGACCGGGCTGGCGTCCAGGTTGGCAAAGCGTAGCGGCAGGGCGATCAGTTCATAGTCGCCCTCCGGTACGTCATCGAGCACGATGCCTTCGAGAATCGCCATGCCATGCCGGGCTACGGCGTTATGGGAATCCATGGTCTTGGACTGTTGCGGGTCCAGCGAGGGCGTGTCGATACCGATCAAGCGCACGCCGAGGCTGGCGAGCAGCTCAATGGTTTGCGGCGCGATGGCGGTGAAGTCCGAGTCCCACTCAGTCAGTGGCGCTTGTGGATAAGTGCGCAGCAACACCCGCTCCGGCAGGTTATCCACACGGCCTTCCAGTTGATGCGGTTGCACCAGCGCGCCGCTGGCGAGGCAATGCAGCACCCGGCATGGGCCCATATACACGTCCAACGACACCTCGCCAATTGGCGCGCCGTCTGCGCTGTAGTGCAGCGGTGCGTCCACGTGAGCGCCGGTGTGCGGCGACAAGGTAATGCGCCCCACATTCACCGGGCACTCCGGGCCAAACTGCCAGACGCGCTCTTCCTGGAACGGCGTATCACCCGGCCAGGTCGGGGTCGCCGTACTCAAGGGTGGGCTGATGTCCCACCACGTTTTTATTGGGTTCATTTGAAGGCTCTCGGCGGTTACTGAAGTGAATGATACGAGGGCCAGCTGTGAATTTTCTTGCGAATTCTGGCGCGAGGCGGGAAATCTTTCGCACTTACTGCGAGGAAATCGCCTCTTTACGCTCAGAAGTGTCGCCTGGCCACAGTGGAGCTGCCACCAGGGATTAATGATTGACCTCGCTGTACCAGTAGAACCGTATTCACCTGCGCTTCTGGGCATCCCGATGTCGAGTTCAGACCACTGGCACAACGCTCAAGGCCTTAGGGTGCATCTTTCCATTCCCTGCCTCGGAGCCATCATGTCCAAGCCCATCACCGTACTGCGCGACACCCATCCCCTGCCGGTCCTGGATGCCTGCAAATGGGAGAAACTGGAAGGCGACCCGCACACCGTCAACCTCAACGCCTACACCAGCGAAGACGGCAGCAAGATCATGGGCACCTGGATCTGCACCCCAGGCAAGTGGTACGTGGACTACGTGAAATGGGAATACTGCCACTTCCAGGAAGGCTACTGCATCATCACCCCTGAAGGGATGGAGCCGATCCATTTGCGGGCTGGGGATATCTTCGTGGTAGAGCCGGGGATGAAGGGGACGTGGGAAGTGGTTGAGACAGTGCGTAAGTATTTTGTGTTTGCCTGATTTGCGGTGCACCGATTGGTTGGGGTAAGCCACTTATCAGCGGTGCACTCGCTTTGTGCGGTGAGCGGATTTGCCCCGCGCTGGGCAAGCCCGCTCACCACAATGCTCGCCCCCGAATGCCCTTACTTGGGCTTGCGATAGCTGTTGATGATCGCCGAGAAGTCCTGGCCCCCCTCCCCACGCTGGCTCATCGATTGGTACAACTGCTGGGCCACGGCGCCCAGGATCACCGGCTGTTTCGCCTGACGTGCCGCCTCGGTAGCCAGGCCCAAATCCTTGAGCATCAAATCGGCACCAAAGCCGCCGGTATAACCCCGGGATGACGGCGCGGTTTCAATCACGCCCGGCCATGGGTTGTAGGTGTCCGAACTCCAGCAGCGCCCGGTGGAGCTGTTGATGATCCCGGCCAGCACTTGGGTGTCGATGCCCAGCGCATCGCCCAGCGCCATGGCTTCGCTGACGCCGACCATGCTGATGCCCAGCAGCAGGTTGTTGCAGATTTTGGCGATTTGCCCGGTGCCCACAGCGCCACAGTGCACAATGTTGCGCCCCATCTGCGCCAGCACCGGTTGCAGGGTGGCGAACAGTTCCGGGGTGGCGCCAACCATGAACGTCAAGGTCCCCGCTTGTGCACCACCGGTGCCACCGGAAACCGGCGCGTCTGCCATCACCACGCCTTGCCTGGCCGCCGCCGCCGCCACATCGCGGGCGGTCTGCGGGTCGATGGTGCTGCAATCCACGGCAGGTACGCCATTGCCGATCCCGGCTAATACACCGTCTTCATTCAGCCACACGCTGCGTACATGGGCGGCAGCGGGTAGCATGGTAATCACCAGTTCAGCGCCTTGGGCCGCATCACGCGGCGAGTCGCTGATGCTGCCGCCCAGCTCGGCGAGTTCCTTGAGTACCGTCTGGTTCAGGTCGAACAGATTCAGCGCGTGGCCAGCCTTGATCAGGTTGCGGGCCATGGGCGCGCCCATGTTGCCCAGGCCGATAAATGCAATCTTCATGGTCGTCTCCCGGAATCAGCGCAGGTTGATGGTGGTGTTCACGCCATCGTTGACCGTGTCGTCATCGAACCAGCGGCTGGTGACGGTTTTGGTTTGGGTATAGAACTGCACCACTTGCTTGCCGTACGGACCGAGGTCGCCAAGTTTGGAGCCACGGGAGCCAGTGAAGCTGAAGAACGGTACCGGCACTGGGATCGGGATGTTGATGCCGACTTGGCCTACATCGATTTCACTCTGGAACTTACGCGCCGCTGCACCGCTTTGGGTGAACAGGCCTGTCCCGTTGCCGAACGGGTTGGCGTTAACCAGCGCGATGGCCTGGTCGAGGGTGTCGACTTCCAGCACTACCAGCACCGGGCCGAAGATTTCCTGGGTGTAGATCTGCATATCGGTGGTCACACCGGAGAACAGGGTCGGGCCGACAAAGTTGCCTTGCTCGAAGCCCGGCACCTGGATGTCACGGCCGTCCAGCTCCAACTTGGCGCCTTCTTTCACGCCGCTTTCGATCAACTCCAGGATGCGGGCCTTGGCACGCTTGGAAATCACCGGGCCTACATCAGTCCCGGCTTCGCTGCCGGCATTGACCTTGAGTTTCAGCGCCAGCGCCTTGAGGTCCGGCAGCCACTGCTTGGCCGCTCCCACCAGCACCACCACCGAGGTGGCCATGCAACGCTGGCCCGCTGCGCCGAAACCGGCACCGACCAAAGCATTGAGGGTATGTTCGCGGTTGGCATCCGGCAGCACCACGGCGTGGTTCTTGGCGCCCATCATCGATTGCACGCGCTTGCCGTGCTTGCCGGCCAAGTCGTAGACATGCGTGCCGACGGCAGTCGAACCCACAAAGGACACGGCCTTGATGTCTTTATGGGTGCACAGTGCATCCACTACATCCTTGCCGCCGTGCACCACGTTGAGCACCCCTGGCGGCACACCGGCTTCCAGCGCCAGTTCTACCAGCAACAGGGTCGACAGCGGGTCTTGCTCGGAAGGCTTGAGTACGAAGGTGTTACCGCAGGCGATGGCCATCGGGAACATCCACAGTGGGATCATCGCCGGGAAGTTGAAGGGGGTAATACCGGCGCATACGCCGATGGGTTGGCGCAGGGTGTAGGTGTCGACGCCGCCCGCGACGTTTTCAGCGAATTCGCCCATCTGCAAAGTACCGATGGAGCACGCATGCTCGACCACTTCCAGGCCACGGAAAATATCGCCTTCGGCATCGGCAATGGTCTTGCCCTGCTCGGCGCTGAGGACTACGGCGATGCGCTTGGAATGTTCACGAATGAGGGCTTGCAGCTTGAGCATGATGCGCATGCGTGCGCCGATCGGCGTCAGCTTCCAGGTCTGGAAGGCGCGATGGGCGGCGTCGATGGCGGCGTTGACTTCATCGGCCGTAGCGAACGGGACTTTGGCCAGCACCTCTTGGGTGGCCGGGTTGACGATGTCTTGCCATTGGGAGGTCTTGGACTCGACCCACTCGCCATTGATCAGCAACTTGACCTGTTTAACGGAAATATCGGCAGATGCGTTCATGTGGTCTCCAACTCTTATATTTATGTAGAGACAAGGCGCGTGGATCGCCTTGAAGAATGAGGCGTTCGGACTGTTTTTGGAGTATAGATGTGCAAATCTCTAATAAGAACGCACATAAAAGCCGGTCCAATATGCAAAAAAACATCACATCATTGGGCTCCCTGAACTGGGACGACCTGAAGTTTTTCCTCGAAGTGGCCCGCACCCGCAAGGCCAGCGTCGCCGCCAAACGCCTGGCGGTGGACTACACCACCGTGTCGCGGCGCATCAGTTCATTGGAAGTGTCCCTCGGCACGTTGCTGTTCGAAAAATCCCGGACCAACGGCTTCGTGCTCACTCCAGAAGGCCAGCGCCTGCTGGGTTACGCCGAGTCCATCGAAAGCACCTTGCACATGGCCTGCGAGCAAGTCTCCGGCTCAGGCGTGGCGCTGTCCGGTCACGTGCGCATGGGCTGCACCGAAGGCTTTGGCAGCTTCTTCGTGACCCCGCAGTTGAGTCATTTCGTCGACACCTACCCGGCCATCTCGGTCGACATCCTGCCCCTGCCCCACTTCATCAGCCTGTCCAAGCGCGAAGCCGACATCGTCATCGCCCTGGAACGCCCGGAACATGGGCCGTATGTGTGCTGCAAACTGTGCGACTACAAATTGCAGCTGTACGCGACCCAGGACTACCTCGACCAACACCCGCCCATCCGCAAACCGGCGGATTTGGCCGAGCATCCGTTTATCAGCTATGTGGATGACCTGGCGTTCAGCTCGGAGCTGCTGTACCTCGCGAACGTAGTGCCCGGGGCCAGCGCGAGCTTGCGCAGTACCAGCGTGATTGCGCAGTACGTCGCGGCGCAGCAAGGCCGGTCGATGGCGATATTGCCGTGCTTTTTGGCGGCGCAGGATCCACGGTTGTTGCCGGTGCTGGGGGAGCAGATTGCGATTACGCGGCAGTTCTGGATGTATTGCCGGGAGGACTTGCGCAAGCTGAAACGGATTACGTTGTTGTGGGACTACATCCGGGAAGTGACGGAGCAGAACCAGGGGTTGTTGATGGGGGAGACGCGGGAGATCAGGTTTGCGGATTAAAGGGCCAGTAACGACGATTCCCTTTAAATTGCAGGACGTTTCCTAGAGAATCTCCGGCCTATTGCGCCTTAGGGTTCGAGTGACTAGCCTCCGGACTTCGCTGAAAAAACAGCGAACGGGTTTAGCGACCCGAACCCGGACACAGCCTCCAACGACAGCAGCTTCCTGCTCGTCGTTTTCGTGTTATGGCGGCTGTGCGTGGGAGACCTTCGGGTCTGCCGGGTCCTGGGTCCGGTTCGCTAACCTGCGTACAGCTGCCACCCCTTCATGTTTAGCGACATGAGTGGGTGGTTCCTAAAACTCCCAGGTAGACATCATGACTAAAATCGTCCCCGATCCACCGCTTTCCTCCATCATCACCGTCGGCGTCGTCACCTTCGGCGACTACAGCGAAAACCAAAAACCCCTATTCCGCGTCAACGCCGGCATGCCCATCGGCGAAGCGCTGGAACATGCCTCCACCCTGCTGTTCTACTCCAAGAAACTCGCAATGGATGCCGCCATGGACGTGCGCGGCGAACACTATGCGTGGGCTGCGCATTATCTGTGTGAGATGAGCAAGGCGGTGGTGGATGACTTGAGCCAGGCGATGACGCCCCGCAGTTAAATGTGGGAGGGGGCTTGCCCCCGATAGCGGAGTGTCAGATCAAATGTACAGGCTGACACACTGCTATCGGGGGCAAGCCCCCCTCCCACACTTTGATTGCATTTCAAGTTGAGAGGGGTGAGGCGACTCAGTCCGCGATGACCACAATCGATACCCGACGATTCTCCGTACGCCCCGCCGCCGTGGTGTTGGACGCCACGGGCTCGGCGCTGCCCAACCCGCGCAGTTGAATGTTTTCTTCTTTCATGCCCACGCCTTGCAGCACCGTGGCCACGCTTTTGGCGCGGCGCAAGGAAAGTTGTTGGTTGTAGATTTCCTTGCCCGATGCATCGGTGTGGCCGTCGACGCGCACGCGTTCGATGCCCACGCCCAGCAGGGCTTTGCCGATGCGCTGGACGATGTCAGTGCTGGGCTGGTTGAGGGTTTCGACGTCGCTGCCGAACAGTACTTTGCCCGACAGGCCGAATGCCCAGCCTTCGTCGGTGAGTTCGAAGCCTTGCTGTTTAAGGACCGCGACCTGCGCCGGGGTCAGGCCTTTGGGTGGGGCGGTCTGGCAACCGCCGAGGGCAAGGAAAGCCACCAGCAATGAGATGAATAAAACGCGCGCGGTCGAGAACAAGGGATCAACTCCTGTGTTGAGTGTTGACGGTAGAGTGCTCCGACTCTGCCGTTTGCTGGCCGCCCTGAGAAAACCGTTTGGCCTGATACATCGCCGCGTCAGCGGCATTGAGCAAGGTGCCGGGAGTGACACCATGATCGGGATAAATGGCGATGCCGATGCTCAAAGAGGTCGATACGTGAGTATTGCCGGGCACGGCAATCGGCAGGTCCATGCTGGCGATGATCTTGTCGGCGATGCGCTGGGCATCCTCCACTTTGTGCAGCGGCGCCAGCAGGATGGCGAACTCATCACCGCCCAGGCGCGCCACCAGGTCATCGTCACGCAGTTGTGCACGCACGCGGTCGGCGACGGCCACCAGCACGGCGTCGCCGGCGGCATGGCCGAAGTTGTCGTTGATGTCTTTGAAGCGGTCACTGTCGAGGAACAACACGGCGACCCGTTCGTTGACCTTGGCAGCGCTGCGCAGTGCGCGGATCAGCCGGCCTTCGAAGAACGCCCGGTTGGGCAGGCCGGTGAGGCTGTCGTGGTTGGCCTGGTGGGCGAGGGTTTCGTTTTCGCTTTGCAGGTGGCTTTGCCAGGCTTCCATCTCGCCGAGCAAGGCATTGAAGTCGCTGCCCAGGCTGTCGAGTTCGGCGATGCGCGCCGGTGGCACGCGACGGTCGAAGTCGCGTTCGCTGCGCGCAGCGTGGGCCACGGCGGCGAGGCTTTGCAGCGGCCCGGTGATGCCCTTCAGCAGCCGGCGCGCCAGGTGCAGGGCAACCCAGGCGCTGAGGACGGTACAGATCAGGATGCCCGCCAGCCCGCTGAGCAGGAAGCGCAGCAAACTGCCACCGTGGCCGGTCAAGTGGATGCTGCCGATGGTACGGCCCTGGTGCAGGATCGGCTGGCTGATGGGCTGTTCAAGCAGGGTATGCGCCAGCGCCAGTTCAACCCGCGAAAGCATGCCGGTTTCGGGGCGCTCCCAATGCGCCAGCAGCCTGCCGCTGGCATCGAACACATCGGCCTGGGCCACTTCTTCCGTAGAAGCAATCAGGCTAAGCGCCTCGGTGGCCGCCGCGCGGTCGTTGAACACTACCGCCGCTTCGACGGTGTAATTGATGGAACGTGCGATCAGGTGCAGGTTGTGTTCGGCGTAGACCCGCAGCGCCAACACGCCAAGCAGGGTCAGGGACACGCTGGCCAGGGTCACGGCCACCAGCGCCAGGATCAGGTGCCCTCGGCCAATGACCGAGCGCAGGGTTGGGCGCACAATCACGGCTGTCATGAGGCCGGCGCCCGGCGACGGGACAGTTGCAGCACACTGGGGTGAATACGCACGCCGCTGCGTGCCACCGAGTCGAGGTTGACCTCGAACGACACTTGCTCATCGCCCACCCGCAGGCAGAACAGGCTGCCGACGGTGCACTGGTCGCCGCCTTCGCTGATGCTGAGCACCGGGTGACCGATCAACGAGGCAAACAGGCGGCTGCGTTCATCCGTGCTGAGTTTGCCGATGTACACGGCGTCGCAGGCGCTGACGATGTCGGGATGGTCGGCCAACAGGCGGCGCACCACCACCGGACGGCCGGTGGCCTGGGTGGTGCCTTTGATCAGGTCGTCGGTGTATTGGGTGGGGCCGACGATGCACAGGCGCAGTTGTGCAGGCTCCACGGGCCAGCGGGCATAGCTGAGGATGCCGAGGACCACTTGGGTGACCGCCTGGGCGCGTTGGACAGCCGGGCCTGGGGCCTCAGCAAACACGCAGGGCGCCAGCAGCCACAAAACCGCCACAAGCAGCAGGCGTCTCCAGCTCAAACTTCGCTCTGTGGGCGAGACGGCCACGTTCATGCAGCGATACTCTCAGGTGTTTTCGGAGTGATGCCGCAACGATAGCACAGCATCAGAAATTTCTGACTCCTGACCCAACTCCAGCATTAGCCCACTCAAGCGCTTGACCTTGCGTCGCACGGCCTCTTCAAACACTCCGCCACGGGGTTCGATCAGGCTGAACCAGCGCTTGGCGCGGGTGATGCCGGTGTAGATCAGTTCCTTGGTCAGCACCGGGTTCAAGGCGTCCGGCAGGATCAGCGCGGTGTGGGTGAATTCCGAGCCTTGGGATTTGTGCACGGTCATGGCGTACACGGTTTCCACATCATTCAAACGGCTGGGTAGTACAAATCGCACGCCGCCTTGCCCGTCGTTACGTGGGAAAGCGACGCGCAACACCGGGTCGCCGCCGTCACTTTCGGGCAGCTTCAGGGCGATGCCGATGTCGCCGTTCATCAGCCCCAGGCCGTAATCGTTGCGCGTCATCAGCACCGGGCGGCCTTCGTACCATTGTTCGTCACCCTCGATCAGCCGCACTTTGCGCAAGGCTGCGGTGATGCGCAGGTTCAGTCCTTCCACGCCCCAAGGGCCTTTGCGCACGGCGCAGAGCAGTTGGAACGCATCGAAGGCCTGCAGCAGTTGTTGCGCCCAGTGGGTCCAGGCGAGGTTGTCACGTGGGGTGTCGAGGGCGGGACGCGCGCTGTGCAACAGGTTGAGGTAATAGCGATAACCCTCAGCGCCGTCGCCCTGCCCATCCAGCACCAGGCGTTCCAGGGCATGGTCGTGCTCACCTTTGAGGCTGACACAGAACAGGTCGCCGTGACTGCGAGCGGCCAGCAGCTTGCGGGCCTCTTCGGCGTTTTGCTGATTGACCCAGCGCGCCAGTTGGCCGATGCCGCTACCTTCGCCGAAACGCCGCGAGTAACGCAGCATTACCACTTGCTGAGCCAGGGGATGGCTGCCGTCGAGGTCTTCTTGCAGGCCGCTGGCGTCGAGGTCTTCACCGCTGACGGCTTGCAGCCATTGGCGAGTCTGGGGGCTGTACCAGCCGGCTTCGGCGTCGCGGCACAAATCACCGAGTACGGCGCCGGCCTCCACCGAGGCGAGTTGGTCTTTGTCGCCCAGCAGCACCAGGCGCGCATGGGGCGGTAACGCGTCCAGCAGGTTGGCCATCATTTCCAGGTCGATCATCGAGGCTTCGTCCACCACCAGCACATCCAGGGGCAACGGGTTGCCAAGGTGATGGCGGAAGTGTCGGGTGCCGGGGCGACTGCCCAGCAAGCGGTGAACAGTGGTGACCTGGGTCGGGATCTTTTCCTTCACCTTTTCCGGCACTTTCAGCGACAGCACTTGCTGGCTGATGGATTCGGTCAAACGCGCGGCAGCTTTACCGGTGGGCGCGGCCAAGCGGATACGCAACGGGCTGCCGGTTTCCACCGCGGGTGCTTGTAACAGGGCGAGCAGGCGCACCACGGTGGTGGTCTTGCCGGTGCCGGGGCCGCCGGTGACGATGCTGAAAGCACCGCGCGTGGCCAGGGCGCAGGCAAGTTTTTGCCAGTCAATCACGCCATCGGGCGCCGGCTGGTCAAACAGGCCGTTCAAGCGTTGGGGCAAGTCGGCGGCGACGGCTTCCTGGGTCGCCAGGCGCAGGCGCAGAGCGGTGTCGATGCGCCGTTCGTAGGTCCAGTAACGGCGCAGGTACAGGCGTTTGCCCGACAGCACCAAGGGGCGACTGTGCGCCGACTCGCTGCCATCCAACGCCAGGGCGACCAACGGGCTGGCGGCCAGCGCATGGCACCAGTGGGCGCCATCGAGGCCGTCCAGCAACTGCGACGGTAGCAGCATGGCGCCGGTTTGCAGGTCGCCTTCGGGCGGCAGGGACAAGGCAAAGTCCGGCGCCTTGAGGGTTTCGAACAGGTCCAGACACACATGGCCGTGGCCCAGCTGGTGGCTGGTCAGGGCGGCCGCCAGCAACACCAACGGGGCGGCGTGTGGGTCGAGTTCGTGCAGGAAGCCGACAAAGGCTTTGTCCAACGCCCGCAGCCAGCCACGATCAACCCAACGGTCCAGCAACTGGAGCAGGTCAGCGGCGCGGTCCAGAGGCTCCAGCGCCTCCAGCGGTAAGGGCGACAGGCTCATAACAACACTCCTTGTTCCCAGGCGGGCTCAACCTTGGGCGGGATGGGCTTGCCCTGGAACAACAGGTCCAGGCCTTCGATCAGCTCACGCGGCGGCCGAGTAAAAAACGCGCCTCGGCTGACGGCTTGGGTGCCGCGCAGGAATACATACAGCGCGCCGCCGACGTGGCGGTCGTACTCGTAGCCCGGCAGACGCGCCTTGAGTTGGCGATGCAGTGCCAGTAGGTAAAGGACGTATTGCAGGTCGTATCGATGCTCAAGGATCGACTGTTCCATGGCCGCTTGCGTGTAGGCCAAATCGTCAGGGCCGAGCCAGTTGGATTTGTAGTCAGCCACGTAGTAGCGGCCGTCTTGTTCGAAGGTCAGGTCGATAAAGCCTTTGAACATGCCGTTGAGCAGCACCGGTTCGGCAGCCACGCGCGAGACGCCGTTATGGGTGTGCTGGCACACCAGTTTGTCGAGGGCGAGCACATCGACTTTATGGCTGGCGAACCAGAACTCCATTTCAATCTGGTACTGCTGCAGGCTGCTCAGGGTGACGTGAGCGTTGTCCACCGGCAGCGGCGTGTGCAGCAAGTGGCCGAGCCAATCGCTGAGGGTGATGATCCAGCCTTCCCAGTTGCGGCGATTGCAGCGCGCGCCGACGGCTTTTTCGATGGCGTCCGGCGTCACAGTGAAGCCTTCTTCACCCGCCCACTCCAGCAGGCCGTGAAGGAAAGTCCCAGGGTTGGGACCGCGTGGGAAACGGTGAATATCGCCGCCGGACGCCGCCACTTCACGCGGCGCGTCAGGGTCGAGGCGTTCGTCATCAAACAGCTTTTGCGCTTGTGGGCTTTCGGGCGCTTCGAGGCTGGCGACACTCATGCTTTCACCAATGCGCAAGGCGCTGTAGGACGCGATCCACCAGTTTTCGGCAGCCTTGCGTTTGGGCAGCAGCGGTGCGAGCAAGGTCGCTTGGTTGCGCGGCGGGTGGAACACGCTGTCCTGGGCCTCGGGCACGTGTGCATAGTGGATGGCCGGGCAGCCTTCCTGCAGGTCCAGCAGCCAGCGCGCCAGGCCGGCTGACTCACCCAACGCAGCACCCGCGCCGAGCAGGTAGCCCAGCGCTGACAGGTGCAATACCGAGCTGCTGCTGTTGCCGCGCTTGAGGTCGCCAACGCCAAGCCAGCAGGCGTGTTTGGCGCGGGTCAGGGCCACGTAGAACAAACGCAGATCTTCGGCCAGACGCTCGTCATCAGCCTGGGCGATCAACTCAGGCGTAGGGCGCAGGCTGACATGGGACTTGCCGTGTTCGTCGTGGTAATGCAGCGGCAGGCGACTGCCGTCCACCGGCTTGGCCGAGCAGATGAACGGCAGGAAGACCAGGTCGTACTCCAGGCCCTTGGACTTGTGGATGGTCACGACCTTGACCAGTTGCTCATCGCTTTCCAGGCGCAGGATCTGCTCTTCGCCGGCCTGGCCCGATAACGCGAGCTGTTCGGCCAAGTGGCGGATCAGCGCTTGTTCGCCGTCCAGCTCGGACGCGGCCTGTTGCAGCAGTTCGCTGAGGTGCAGCAGGTTGGTCAGCACCCGTTCGCCGTCGCTGCGGGCAATCAGGGCTTGCGGCAGTTTGAAGTCGTGCAGCAGACGGCGCAGCATCGGCAGCACGCCTTGGGTGCGCCAGATCATACGATAGCCACGGAACTGCATCACGCGGGCTTCCCACGCCAGCTCGTCCTGATTCAGACGCTCCAGTTCCGGCAGTGACAGGTTCAGGGTGACACAGGCCAGAGCGGCGCGCAGTGGGCGCTCAACGTCCGGCTCGGCGCAGGCCTTGAGCCATGCCAGCAGGTCGTGGGCCTCCTGGGCGGCGAACACTGAGTCCTTGTCGGACAGGTACACGCTGCGCACACCGCGGGCGGCCAGCTCGGCCCGCACGGCTTGGGCTTCCTTGCCGTCGCGCACCAGAATGGCGATGTCTGACGGCAGTAAGCCGCGAAAGCTGTCGTCCGGTTGTAGGAATCCGGCCGTACCCTGCTGGCCACCGTTGAGCAATTCGACGATCCGCGTGGCACACGCGGCGGCCAATTGCTGACGGTACACGGCATTGGAAACAGGCTGGTCGGTGGGCAGGTGCCAGAGGTTCATCGCTGGCAATGTTTGACCATCGACCTGCAGCTTTTCCTTGCGGCCTTGGGATAGCACCGCGTGGAACGGCACCGGGTTTTCGCCTGTCGGCTCGCGGAACAGGAACGCGCCCCGGCCCGTTTCTGCGCGCTGGAACACATGGTTCACCGCCTCGACCATCGCATGGCTGGAACGGAAGTTGGTGCCCAGGGTGTGGTGACGCCCAGTGGTGGACTGGCGGGCGCGCAGGTAGGTGTAGATGTCGGCGCCACGGAACGCATAGATCGCTTGCTTGGGGTCGCCAATCAGGAACAGGCCACTGTCGAGGTGGTTGTCTTCGATGCGGTAAATGCTGTCGAAGATGCTGTATTGCACCGGGTCGGTGTCCTGGAATTCGTCGATCAGGGCCACCGGGAATTGCTCGCGGATCACGCTGGCCAGGCGCTCGCCGCCCTCTGCGTGCAGGGCAGCGTTGAGGCGGATCAGCATGTCGTCGAAACCCATTTCGGCGCGACGGCGTTTTTCTTCTTCGAAGCGTTTGCCCACCCAGCCGGCGGCGTGTTGCAACACGGCGGCGTCAGGGGTTGGCAGGGCGTCGAGAGCGGCTTTGAGGCCGGCCATGGCCTCGATGCCGGGGTGCTGCGGCGGGTCGCCCTTCCAGGCTTCGGCCATACCGTCGGGGGTCAGGCGGGTGAAGCCGGTGCCGATGTCCAGTTGCTCAAGGGTTTCATCCGCAGCCCAGGCACCGATTTTTTCGAACCAGGGCTCAAAGTAACGCGCTTGCATCTTGCGGCCGTCGACGGCTTTGGCGACCACGGCTTGCAGGCAGATATCGCGCAGCTCTGCTGCCCATTGCTGCCAAGGTGCCTTGAGTTGTATCAGGGCTTCTCGGCGCTCTTGCAGACAGGCGTTGATCAGTTCCGCTGGCTCACGGGTTTCATTTGCAGGCCGTTCGCTGCCAAACAGTGCGCGCACCCGAGGCATCAAGGCTGCGGGTCCGCCCCAATTGTTACGCACCCAGTTGAGCGCATCGTCATGCATCGGGTAACAAAACAGCCGCCAGTAGTCGCGCAGCACTTCGCCAAGCAGGTCGCTGTGGTCGGTTTCCAGGGTTTGGGTGAACAAGCTGCCACTGTCAAATGCGTGTTCGCGCAGCATGCGCTGGCACCAACTGTGGATCGTGGAAACCGCCGCTTCGTCCATCCACTGAGCGGCGATGTCCAGGCGGTTGGCGCAGGCGGACCATTGCTCGGGCAGGTATTGCGCGCGCAGGTCAGCGATCAACGCATCAGGTTGTTCAATCTCATCGCGGAAGAAGCGTGCGGCTTCGGCCAGGCGGATACGGATACGCTCGCGCAGTTCTTTGGTGGCGGCATCGGTAAAGGTGACGACGAGGATTTGCGGTGGCAGCAACTCGCGACCGAACCCGGACTCCTCACCACCATGACCTAGCACCAGGCGCAGGTACAGTGCGGAAATAGTGAAGGTCTTGCCGGTGCCGGCGCTGGCTTCGATGAGTTGGCTGCCGCGCAGCGGGAAGGCCAGGGCCAAGGGTTTGCTGCTCATGCGCCGGCCTCCTCGCCTGTGAGTGATCGCCATGGGGCGTTGATCAGTGGTCGATACAGGGTTTCGCACCAGCCTTCGAATTCTTCGCTGGCAATCAAGGCAGCGTAATCAGGGAATTGCCGGGTGAGCGCCGGGGTTTCGCGGCGTTCGCCGTCGGTGGTCAGGCCGTCGCCTTCATAGGCTTTGCTCGCTGCGGCGTGGGCTTTGGCCGGGTCGGTTTGGCTGAGCCAGGCGAAGGCGGTTTTGACGGCGACCGGCAGTGGTTTTCTCATTGCGCTGTGCCAGGCCAGCAGCAGGTTGCGGAGGATTTCCTGGGCGGCGGGTTTATCCAGCGGCGCCAGTAGCAACGTGTCGTCACTGGCCACCAAACCGGTGCTCAGCGGCAGGCCACAGGCGCACGCCACCACATGGTTGACCCAAGGACGGATCAGACGATGCCACTTGCGTGTCTTGATCGACCCGATGCTATTGGGGATGGCGGTGACACTCAGCAATCCGCCATCACTGCGTCGATGCAGGCCGCTGATCCAGCCTTCCAGCGCAATGCCTTGATGCTCAAAACTGATCGGTTCGGCGCCGGAGTGCGGAGTGGGCCAGAGGGCCAGCAACTGTTGGTAGCGTTGCAGCAGGCCGGGCAAGGGCTCGATCAGTTCGTTGCGCAAGCATTCGCCGAAACCGACCATGGGCAGCAGGCCACTCCCCTGCAGACGCAAGGCCTGGGCGTTAAGGGCCAGGTCGAGGTGATCGGGTTGGGACAGCGCTGCATTCAACAGGCTGTCGCTGAGGCTGTAGCGTTGCAGCGCATCGAGGACGAAGGGTTCTTCATCGGCCAAGGGTACTTCGGCCGCCTCGAAGAATACTTTCAGGCGCTGGCTGAAGAAGTGTTTGACCGGGTTGCGTAGGAAATCTTGCAACTGGCCGAGGCTCAGGGGTTCTTCCTGATGGTGTTGTGCCAGATCGTCTTGTTCAGGCGTCGCGACCTGCATTTCATGGAGTAACTGCCATTCGCGAGCGTAGCTGAACAGTGGATCGCCCGCGTGGAAGTAGCGGGCGCTGAAGGGTTGGAGTGGGTGCTCCTGGGTCATCGCTTCGAGCAGTGGTTGTTCTGCTTGTGCGTTATGCCAGCCGCTGGCGATATGGTCGCGCAGTTGGCCGATCAGGACGGAGGCCGGGCGCTCGCTGTTATCGCGGATGCTGCGGCCGACCCAACTGATGTAGAGCTGGTCGCGGGCCGACAGGAGGGCTTCGAGGAGCAGATAACGGTCATCTTCGCGGCGCGAACGGTCGCCGGGCCGGTAGTCGCTGCCCATCAGGTCGAAATCCAGCGGGGGTTGGGCGCGTGGGTAATCGCCGTCGTTCATACCGAGCAGGCAAACCAGCTTGAACGGTATCGCACGCATCGGCATCAAGGTGCAAAAATTGACAGCACCGGCGAGGAAACGCTGGGATAGACGACCCTGATCCAGGCCGGCGAGCCAGGCTTCGCGGACTACGGTGAGCGGTAACTCGTCCTGCAGGCCAACTGACTCGCAGGTTTCCAGCCAGGTTTCTCTGAGCTGCTCAAGCTGCCCCAACAGGAAATCGTCGTGCTCACTGCTGGGCAGAAAGAACAGTTGCATCAGGCGTTGCAGACGTTCGCCCCATTCGTGGGGAGCCGCTGGTTGTGACAGGGCCTGATGGGCATCGCTGAGCGCGTCGAGCAACGCTACTAGCGGGCCGATCAAGGCCGCATCGAGCCCACCGATTTCGTCGTAAGGCTCGATGCCTTCGCAGGCAGCACCGGTGCCAACGGCATAACCCAGCAGCATACGGCGAAGGCCGAAACGCCAGCTGTTCTGCTCCAACTCGCTTGGCAAACCAAGGCCAGCGCGTTGTTCGGCGTTGAGACCCCAACGGATGCCAGCACCTTCGATCCAGCGGTGCAAGGTAGGTAGGTCCCGTTCCTTGATGGCAAAGCGTTCGCGCAAGGCCGGGACATCGAGCAGATCAAGAACTTCGCTGACGGGGAAGCGGCTGTCGGGGAGTTTTAACAGGTGTTCGACGGCGATCAGCAAAGGGTCGCGGCCACGTTGGCCTTGGTCGGTCAGGGTGAAGGGGATGAAACGTGGATCGTTTCTTTCCAACTGGCCGAATACTGCACGGATATGCGGCGCGTAGCTGTCAACGTCGGGGACCATGACGATGATGTCCCTTGGGCGAAGCGTGGAGTCGGCGCTGAAACGTTGGAGCAACTGGTCGTGGAGGATTTCTACTTCGCGCTGGGCGCTGTGGGCGATGTGGAAGCGGATTGAGGCGTCACGCTCCAGGTCGACGGCGGGCCACAGGTCGCGAGTCTCACTGAGTGGGCGCAGTTCGAGGATATCGTCCTGGAGTTGGTTGAGCAGCGTGGTGGGTTCGCTGTCGCTGAACAGATCGATGCGTCCATCACGGAAGGCAGCGCGGTAACTGTTGGGATCGTCGTAACTGTCCAACAGGCTGATGTAGTCGCGGCCTTGTTTGCCCCAGGCGGCGAGAAGCGGGTGGGCGTGCTGGTGCAGGGTCTGCGGGTCGATGGTGACCGGCATGCCGGCTTTGCGCGCTTGGCGTTTGTATTCGTTACGCAGTAGGTCTTTGTCGGCGACGATGTCGGACCAATGGTGCCGACAAGGGTTGTGCACGCACAGCAAGACTTGGCTGAAACGGGCCAGGCCGGCCAATGCTTCGAGTGCTTGAGCGGGCAAAGAAGAAATCCCGAAGACAATCACCCGCGAAGGCAAGCCCTTCGGCGCCTCTTCAAGGGTATTGATATGTTCGATAAAACGCTGGTGAACGCCAGCGCGGCTTTCGGCCATGCCCTCTTCACCGACATCCAAGAGCAGCGCGCGCCATAGCTCGGCTTGCCAGCAATTGGCAGGATTGAGCGGCTTGGATTCCCCTCGACCATTGCGCAATTGGTGGCGGCCGGCGGCCCAGTCTTCCAGCCAGTCGGCACGGTAGACCTGATATTGGTCGAACAGATCGGCCAGGCGTTCCGATAGCTGGTAGCGTTTACGCAGGTCTGTGTCGTTAGTCAGAAAGCGCTGCAATGGCTCGAAGTGCTGTTGACCGATGAGTTCAGGGAGCAGGCGCATCAGGCGCCAGGTGAGCGGAGCTTTATCGAGCAGGGACTTGGGAGGAATTTCGTCACGTCCCAGGACCATGCGATAGAGCTGCCACATAAAGCTGCCAGGGAGCTGAACATTGATGGCGGCGGCGATTCCGCAGCCGCCCATGTCGTCGTCTTCCGGGTCTTCAGCCAGGGCCAGTTTGAGCCACTGAGCAATACCGTTGCTTTGTACCAGGGCGATTTCGTTTTCCAGGGGCGCCAGGGGGTAACGGCGCATCCAACTCACCACCAGGCTGCGCAGTTCGTCCAGCCGGTTGCCGTGAACGACCATGAATCCAGCACTGAGGGACGTCGCACCCGGCATAACGGCTTCCTTGGGAAAAACAATATCGAGGTATGGACTTTAGCACTGAAGGTGGCCGAGATGACCGCCTCAGCCTTTTCCCAGCGCCCAAAACAAAACCCCATCTGCTTTCGCAAATGGGGTTTCGGAATTTAATCTTGACGATGACCTACTCTCACATGGGGAAACCCCACACTACCATCGGCGATGCATCGTTTCACTACTGAGTTCGGGATGGGATCAGGTGGTTCCAATGCTCTATGGTCGTCAAGAAATTCGGGTACTGAGTCGCGGCCTGTTGGCCTCGCTTCAGCAAATTGGGTATGTGATAACTTTCGGTGTCTTGTGAGCGTCGAACTTTCGGTTCATCTCGTCTTCACACACCGCAATCTGGCCTTTCGACGCAAATTGCTTGGGTGTTATATGGTCAAGCCTCACGGGCAATTAGTATTGGTTAGCTCAACGCCTCACAGCGCTTACACACCCAACCTATCAACGTCGTAGTCTTCGACGGCCCTTCAGGGAACTCAAGGTTCCAGTGAGATCTCATCTTGAGGCTAGTTTCCCGCTTAGATGCTTTCAGCGGTTATCTATTCCGAACATAGCTACCCGGCAATGCCACTGGCGTGACAACCGGAACACCAGAGGTTCGTCCACTCCGGTCCTCTCGTACTAGGAGCAGCCCCTCTCAAATCTCAAACGTCCACGGCAGATAGGGACCGAACTGTCTCACGACGTTCTAAACCCAGCTCGCGTACCACTTTAAATGGCGAACAGCCATACCCTTGGGACCGGCTTCAGCCCCAGGATGTGATGAGCCGACATCGAGGTGCCAAACACCGCCGTCGATATGAACTCTTGGGCGGTATCAGCCTGTTATCCCCGGAGTACCTTTTATCCGTTGAGCGATGGCCCTTCCATACAGAACCACCGGATCACTAAGACCTACTTTCGTACCTGCTCGACGTGTCTGTCTCGCAGTCAAGCGCGCTTTTGCCTTTATACTCTACGACCGATTTCCGACCGGTCTGAGCGCACCTTCGTACTCCTCCGTTACTCTTTAGGAGGAGACCGCCCCAGTCAAACTACCCACCATACACTGTCCTCGATCCGGATAACGGACCTGAGTTAGAACCTCAAAGTTGCCAGGGTGGTATTTCAAGGTTGGCTCCACGCAGACTGGCGTCCACGCTTCAAAGCCTCCCACCTATCCTACACAAGCAAATTCAAAGTCCAGTGCAAAGCTATAGTAAAGGTTCACGGGGTCTTTCCGTCTAGCCGCGGATACACTGCATCTTCACAGCGATTTCAATTTCACTGAGTCTCGGGTGGAGACAGCGCCGCCATCGTTACGCCATTCGTGCAGGTCGGAACTTACCCGACAAGGAATTTCGCTACCTTAGGACCGTTATAGTTACGGCCGCCGTTTACCGGGGCTTCGATCAAGAGCTTCGCGTTAGCTAACCCCATCAATTAACCTTCCGGCACCGGGCAGGCGTCACACCCTATACGTCCACTTTCGTGTTTGCAGAGTGCTGTGTTTTTAATAAACAGTCGCAGCGGCCTGGTATCTTCGACCGGCATGAGCTTACGGAGCAAGTCCTTCACCCTCACCGGCGCACCTTCTCCCGAAGTTACGGTGCCATTTTGCCTAGTTCCTTCACCCGAGTTCTCTCAAGCGCCTTGGTATTCTCTACCCAACCACCTGTGTCGGTTTGGGGTACGGTTCCTGGTTACCTGAAGCTTAGAAGCTTTTCTTGGAAGCATGGCATCAACCACTTCGCTAACTAAAAGTTAGCTCGTCATCAGCTCTCGGCCTTAAGATCCCGGATTTACCTAAGATCTCAGCCTACCACCTTAAACTTGGACAACCAACGCCAAGCTGGCCTAGCCTTCTCCGTCCCTCCATCGCAATAACCAGAAGTACAGGAATATTAACCTGTTTTCCATCGACTACGCTTTTCAGCCTCGCCTTAGGGACCGACTAACCCTGCGTCGATTAACGTTGCGCAGGAAACCTTGGTCTTTCGGCGTGGGTGTTTTTCACACCCATTGTCGTTACTCATGTCAGCATTCGCACTTCTGATACCTCCAGCAAGCTTCTCAACTCACCTTCACAGGCTTACAGAACGCTCCTCTACCGCATCACTTACGTGATACCCGTAGCTTCGGTGTATGGTTTGAGCCCCGTTACATCTTCCGCGCAGGCCGACTCGACTAGTGAGCTATTACGCTTTCTTTAAAGGGTGGCTGCTTCTAAGCCAACCTCCTAGCTGTCTAAGCCTTCCCACATCGTTTCCCACTTAACCATAACTTTGGGACCTTAGCTGACGGTCTGGGTTGTTTCCCTTTTCACGACGGACGTTAGCACCCGCCGTGTGTCTCCCATGCTCGGCACTTGTAGGTATTCGGAGTTTGCATCGGTTTGGTAAGTCGGGATGACCCCCTAGCCGAAACAGTGCTCTACCCCCTACAGTGATACATGAGGCGCTACCTAAATAGCTTTCGAGGAGAACCAGCTATCTCCGAGCTTGATTAGCCTTTCACTCCGATCCACAGGTCATCCGCTAACTTTTCAACGGTAGTCGGTTCGGTCCTCCAGTTAGTGTTACCCAACCTTCAACCTGCCCATGGATAGATCGCCCGGTTTCGGGTCTATTCCCAGCGACTAGACGCCCTATTAAGACTCGCTTTCGCTACGCCTCCCCTATTCGGTTAAGCTCGCCACTGAAAATAAGTCGCTGACCCATTATACAAAAGGTACGCAGTCACCCAACAAAGTGGGCTCCCACTGCTTGTACGCATACGGTTTCAGGATCTATTTCACTCCCCTCTCCGGGGTTCTTTTCGCCTTTCCCTCACGGTACTAGTTCACTATCGGTCAGTCAGTAGTATTTAGCCTTGGAGGATGGTCCCCCCATATTCAGACAAAGTTTCTCGTGCTCCGTCCTACTCGATTTCATGACTAAGAGATTTTCGCGTACAGGGCTATCACCCACTATGGCCGCACTTTCCAGAGCGTTCCGCTAATCTCAAAGCCACTTAAGGGCTAGTCCCCGTTCGCTCGCCACTACTAAGGGAATCTCGGTTGATTTCTTTTCCTCAGGGTACTTAGATGTTTCAGTTCCCCTGGTTCGCCTCTTACGCCTATGTATTCAGCGTAAGATAACCATCTTATGATGGCTGGGTTCCCCCATTCAGACATCTCCGGATCAAAGTCTGTTTGCCGACTCCCCGAAGCTTTTCGCAGGCTACCACGTCTTTCATCGCCTCTGACTGCCAAGGCATCCACCGTATGCGCTTCTTCACTTGACCATATAACCCCAAGCAATCTGGTTATACTGTGAAGACAACATTCGCCGAAAATTCGAATTTCTCAATTAAGAGAACTCACAAATTTTACCTTAGCCTGATCCGTTACCAGTGAAAGTAACGTTCAGTCTATCTTTCTATCACATACCCAAATTTTTAAAGAACGATCTAATCAAAGACTAGAAATCAACATTCACCATCATCACAATGGAATGCTCATTTCTAAGCTTTCAACAAACAGAAGCAGTAGTGGTGGAGCCAAACGGGATCGAACCGTTGACCTCCTGCGTGCAAGGCAGGCGCTCTCCCAGCTGAGCTATGGCCCCGTATTTCTACAGGCGTTTCCCACACAAAATTGGTGGGTCTGGGCAGATTCGAACTGCCGACCTCACCCTTATCAGGGGTGCGCTCTAACCAACTGAGCTACAGACCCAATTTCGAGCTGCTAAGGCCGACCTCACCCTGCTCTTTACCACAGAGCATGGGGTGCGCTCTAACCAACTAAGCTACAACCCTATTTAGGCTGCTTCTTTATCGTCTTCTTCAATGAATCAAGCAATTCGTGTGGGAACTTATGGAGCAGCTGATGTCGTCGATTAAGGAGGTGATCCAGCCGCAGGTTCCCCTACGGCTACCTTGTTACGACTTCACCCCAGTCATGAATCACACCGTGGTAACCGTCCTCCCGAAGGTTAGACTAGCTACTTCTGGTGCAACCCACTCCCATGGTGTGACGGGCGGTGTGTACAAGGCCCGGGAACGTATTCACCGCGACATTCTGATTCGCGATTACTAGCGATTCCGACTTCACGCAGTCGAGTTGCAGACTGCGATCCGGACTACGATCGGTTTTATGGGATTAGCTCCACCTCGCGGCTTGGCAACCCTCTGTACCGACCATTGTAGCACGTGTGTAGCCCAGGCCGTAAGGGCCATGATGACTTGACGTCATCCCCACCTTCCTCCGGTTTGTCACCGGCAGTCTCCTTAGAGTGCCCACCATTACGTGCTGGTAACTAAGGACAAGGGTTGCGCTCGTTACGGGACTTAACCCAACATCTCACGACACGAGCTGACGACAGCCATGCAGCACCTGTCTCAATGTTCCCGAAGGCACCAATCTATCTCTAGAAAGTTCATTGGATGTCAAGGCCTGGTAAGGTTCTTCGCGTTGCTTCGAATTAAACCACATGCTCCACCGCTTGTGCGGGCCCCCGTCAATTCATTTGAGTTTTAACCTTGCGGCCGTACTCCCCAGGCGGTCAACTTAATGCGTTAGCTGCGCCACTAAGAGCTCAAGGCTCCCAACGGCTAGTTGACATCGTTTACGGCGTGGACTACCAGGGTATCTAATCCTGTTTGCTCCCCACGCTTTCGCACCTCAGTGTCAGTATCAGTCCAGGTGGTCGCCTTCGCCACTGGTGTTCCTTCCTATATCTACGCATTTCACCGCTACACAGGAAATTCCACCACCCTCTACCATACTCTAGTCAGTCAGTTTTGAATGCAGTTCCCAGGTTGAGCCCGGGGATTTCACATCCAACTTAACAAACCACCTACGCGCGCTTTACGCCCAGTAATTCCGATTAACGCTTGCACCCTCTGTATTACCGCGGCTGCTGGCACAGAGTTAGCCGGTGCTTATTCTGTCGGTAACGTCAAAACAATCACGTATTAGGTAACTGCCCTTCCTCCCAACTTAAAGTGCTTTACAATCCGAAGACCTTCTTCACACACGCGGCATGGCTGGATCAGGCTTTCGCCCATTGTCCAATATTCCCCACTGCTGCCTCCCGTAGGAGTCTGGACCGTGTCTCAGTTCCAGTGTGACTGATCATCCTCTCAGACCAGTTACGGATCGTCGCCTTGGTGAGCCATTACCCCACCAACTAGCTAATCCGACCTAGGCTCATCTGATAGCGCAAGGCCCGAAGGTCCCCTGCTTTCTCCCGTAGGACGTATGCGGTATTAGCGTCCGTTTCCGAACGTTATCCCCCACTACCAGGCAGATTCCTAGGCATTACTCACCCGTCCGCCGCTCTCAAGAGAAGCAAGCTTCTCTCTACCGCTCGACTTGCATGTGTTAGGCCTGCCGCCAGCGTTCAATCTGAGCCATGATCAAACTCTTCAGTTCAAACATCTTTGGGTTTTTAAGAAACCCTAAACTTGGCTCAGCAATCGTTGGTTACATCTTTTGATTTCTCGCGGAGTAACTTGTGATGCTGATAATCTTGTTGACTATCAGTCTGACTCCACAAGCACCCACACGAATTGCTTGATTCAGTTGTTAAAGAGCGGCTGGTTAAGATCTTTCGTCTCAACCGAGGCGCGCATTCTACAGCAGCCTCATTTGCTGTCAAGTGATTATTTTCAGAAGCTTTCGAAGATTTCTTCAACAACTTCAACCACTTGCGCTTCAGATCTCTCATCAGCGGGAGGCGAATTCTACAGCGTTACACGCTGCTGTCAACACCTCTTTTTCAACTTCCTTTTGGCTTCGATGAACTGAAGCAACTTGCTGCCGAAAACTGCGTAACTCATTGTTTACCAAGGAGTTTTCCGTTTCGACTGCGCCGGAAGTGGGGCGAATTATAGGCTTCCAGAATCTGCGGTCAAGCGTTAATTACGTTTTTTCTGCAGAAGGTGCTTTTTTCGTAATAAGCCTAGGGATTCGGCGCATTACCGCAGGTATACGCAATGCCAGCAGCAGCGCACCTATAGATGCATAGATTGCCCACTCCTTCAGGTCAGCCCGCACGATCCACAACATATGCAGCAGCCCAAGCCCAAGAATCACGTAGACCAAGCGATGCAGCTTCTTCCAACGATTTCCCAGTCGACGCTGGCTATAGCGATTAGACGTCACCGCCAACATCAACAATGACAAGAAACCCAACGTACCCACAATAATGTAAGGCCGCTTACGTAGCTCAACTCCAAGCTGCGACCAATCAAGGCCCAGAACAAATACACAATAGGCCGCCAGATGCAGCACCACATAAGCAAAGCACCACAACCCAAGCTGCCGGCGCACCGCTATCCACCCCGCCCAGCCGCTCAACTTTTGCAGCGGCGTCATCCCCAGCGTGATCAGCAGCAGGATCAACGTGCCCAACCCCAGCCGATCAACCAGCACCTTTCCCGGATCTGGACCCAAGGCAAAATTCCACGCTTCATATAGCCATATCAACGGCCACACTGCCGCCGCTATAAAAACGCCGATACGCCAGACGGGATAACGCATCAGTAGTTCTTCCGCAGATCGAGGCCAGCATATAAAGAAGCAACCTCCTCCGAGTAGCCATTGAACATCTGCGTCTCACGCACATTCGGACTGAATAGACCACTTGGCAGACGACGCTCCCGTGCCTGGGTCCAACGTGGATGGTCCACGGTAGGGTTCACATTCGCATAAAACCCATACTCGTCCGCGGCAATGCTCTGCCAGGTGGTTTTCGGCTGCTCACTCACAAGACTGATCCGCACGATGGACTTCACACTCTTGAAACCGTACTTCCAAGGCACGACCAGACGTAACGGTGCACCATTCTGATTGGGCAGCTCGCGCCCATACATGCCAACGGCAAGAATCGCCAAAGGATTCATCGCCTCATCCAGGCGCAACCCCTCTACATAAGGCCAGTCGATCAAGCCAAAACTCGAACGCTGACCAGGCATACTCTTGGGGTCCTGGAGGGTTTCAAAACGAATGTACTTAGCCTTGGAGGTCGGCTCAACTTGCTTGAGCAAGGCAGAGATCGGAAAGCCCATCCACGGTATGACCATCGACCACGCTTCGACACAGCGCAGCCGGTAGATCCGCTCTTCCAACTGATAGGGCTTCATGAAGTCTTCCAGGGCATAACGCCCCGGCTTGGCAACCTCACCATCAATCACAACACTCCAGGGTTCGGTCTTGAGCGAACCCGCATTCTTCGCAGGATCGCCCTTGTCAGTGCCAAACTCATAAAAGTTGTTGTAGTGGGTTGCGTCCTTGAACGGGGTGATAGCTTCACCTGCAACCGTAACCGCCTGCCATTTCGTGCCTGGCAGCTTGTCAGCAAACCAGCCCGGCGCCTTCCCCGGCTCAACATCGGCATAACGCGCAGCCTCATCCGCACTGGCCCAGCGTGGCAAGCTACTGGCGGCGATACCGGCAAGCGCACCACCGAGCAAGCTGCGGCGAGAGAGGTAGAAAGATTCAGGGGTGACGTCCGACTCGTGGCAATCGGACGCTTTAGGCAATTTGATTAACATGGCAACTCCGCAGCATTGGAGGACTGATGCACCAATAGACTGCGGAGTATGGGGGAAATTACATTAAGGCAATGTTTTGTCCCGACGCATATGCAGCAAGTACTGAACCGGCCCGGAAGCAGCGTAGACCAGGAAGGCCAACAGCAGAATCCGCGGCGGATCGCTGAAGACCACGGCAAATACCAGCACCACGGCCAGGATCGCCACAAAAGGTACGCGCCCCTTGAGGTCAAGCTCCTTGAAGCTGTTGTACTTGATGTTGCTGACCATCAGCATACCGGCCGCTGCCACCATCAACGCCACCAGGAACGACATCTTAGAACCCTGGATGCCGTAGTCACTGAATGCCCAGACGATACCCGCCACGACACCCGCTGCTGCCGGACTGGCCAGCCCGATGAAGTAGCGCTTGTCGGCAGTACCTACCTGGGTATTGAAACGCGCCAGACGCAACGCGGCGCCCGCAACATAGATGAAGGCCACCATCCAGCCAACCTTGCCCATGTCACCCAGCGCCCAGGCAAATGCCAACAATGCCGGAGCCACCCCAAACGCGACCATGTCCGACAGCGAGTCGTACTCGGCACCGAAGGCACTTTGGGTGTTGGTCATACGTGCAACACGACCATCCAGACCGTCGAGCACCATGGCCACGAAAATGGCGATCGCCGCAAAACCGAAGTACTTGCTGGCATTCGCGGCATCACCTGCCGCCAGCGCACTCTGGGCGCTCATGGAGTTGATGATGGAATAGAAACCGGCAAACAGGTTCGCCGTGGTAAACAGATTGGGCAGCAGATAGATGCCACGGTGCCGGACCTTACGGCCTTCCGCGTCATGCCCCTCTTCGACATGCTCATCGATCGGTAGCAGGCTTTCGGCGTCAGGAGCCTGGTTAGGCTCGTCGGGACGTTCGCTCATGGACTTTACCTTGCAACGGTGTGAAAAAAATTCGACCAATACTTGCGGCGAGTGTTCGCCCGCAAACGATGCAGCTTTATACCAGAACCCGCCCCCAAACGAAAAAACGCGGCCTAAGCCGCGTTTTCTCTTGATGCGTACGACTTAGTTTTTGGCTTTGTCGACGATCTTGTTGGCACCGATCCACGGCATCATGGAGCGCAGTTGCTCGCCGATGACTTCGATACCGTGAGCGGCGTTGTTACGACGCTTGGCGGTCATCGAAGGGTAGCCGGTAGCGCCTTCGGTGATGAACATTTTGGCGTATTCGCCGTCCTGAATACGTTTCAGGGCGTTGCGCATAGCCTGACGGGACTCGGCGTTGATAACTTCCGGGCCTGTCACGTACTCGCCGTACTCAGCGTTGTTGGAGATCGAGTAGTTCATGTTGGCGATACCGCCTTCGTACATGAGGTCAACGATCAGCTTCAGTTCGTGCAGGCATTCGAAGTAGGCCATTTCCGGCGCATAGCCAGCTTCAACCAGGGTTTCGAAACCGGCTTTCACCAGCTCAACGGTACCGCCGCACAGAACGGCTTGTTCGCCGAACAGGTCGGTTTCGGTCTCGTCCTTGAAGGTGGTTTCGATGATGCCGGTACGACCGCCACCCACGCCAGCAGCGTAGGAAAGTGCAACGTTCTTGGCATTGCCCGACGCGTCCTGGTAGATCGCGATCAGGTCAGGGATACCGCCGCCTTTGACGAACTCGGAACGCACGGTGTGGCCCGGTGCTTTCGGCGCGATCATGATCACGTCCAGGTCAGCGCGTGGCACAACCTGGTTGTAGTGAATCGCGAAACCGTGGGAGAAGGCCAGGGTAGCGCCCTTCTTGATGTTCGGTTCGATTTCGTTCTTGTACAGCGCGGACTGGAACTCGTCCGGGGTCAGGATCATGACCAGGTCGGCAGCAGCAACAGCGGAAGCGACATCAGTCACTTTCAGGCCGTGGGCTTCTGCCTTGGCAACAGTGGCCGAGCCTTTACGCAGGCCGACAGTCACGTCAACGCCGGAGTCTTTCAGGTTGCAAGCTTGCGCGTGACCCTGGGAGCCGTAGCCGATGATGGCGACTTTCTTGCCCTGGATGATCGACAGGTCACAATCTTTTTCGTAATAAACTTTCATGAGGTTCCTCTATATATCCAGGCCGTAAGGCCATTCACTAATTTGGGTTAGATGCTGAGTACTTTGTCGCCACGGGCAATCCCGGTGACACCACTGCGTACCGTTTCCAGAATCGAGGCCGTCCCGATCGACTGGATGAAGCTGTCCAGCTTGTCGCTTGTACCGGTCAGTTGCACGGTATAAACGCTGGCGCTTACATCCACGATCTGCCCGCGATAGATGTCGGTGGTGCGTTTGATCTCGGCACGTTGGGCACCGGTGGCCTTGACCTTGACCAGCATCAGCTCGCGCTCGATGTGGGCACTTTCCGACAGGTCGACCAGCTTGACCACTTCGATCAGCTTGTTGAGGTTCTTGGTGATCTGCTCGATCACCTCATCGTGGCCCACGGTAGTCAACGTCAGGCGCGACAGTGTCGGGTCTTCCGTCGGGGCCACGGTCAGGCTTTCGATGTTGTAGTTGCGTTGCGAAAACAGGCCGACAACACGAGACAGAGCGCCGGGTTCGTTCTCCAGAAGCAGGGAGATAATGTGCCGCATGATTAAGTACGCTCCGTCTTGTTCAGCCACATGTCGCGCATCGAGCCGTCTTTGATCTGCATCGGGTAGACGTGCTCGCTGGTATCCACCTTGATATCGATGAACACCAGACGGTCCTTCATGGCGAACGCCTCCTCCATCTTCGGCTTGAGATCTTTCAGATCGGTGATGCGAATGCCGACATGGCCATAGGCTTCAACCAACTTGATGAAATCCGGCAACGATTCCATGTAGGAATGGGAGTGACGGCTACCGTAGCTCATGTCCTGCCACTGACGAACCATGCCCAGTACGCCGTTGTTCAAGCAGACGATCTTCACCGGAAGACCGTACTGCAGGCACGTCGACAGCTCCTGGATGTTCATCTGAATGCTGCCTTCACCGGTGACGCACGCCACGTCGGTGTCCGGGAAGCTCAGTTTCACACCCATGGCCGCCGGGAAGCCGAAGCCCATCGTGCCCAGGCCACCGGAGTTGATCCAGCGGTTAGGCTTGTCGAACTTGTAGTACTGCGCCGCGAACATCTGGTGCTGGCCCACGTCGGAGGTCACAAAGGCGTCGCCCTTGGTCACTTCGCACAGGGTTTCGATCACGGTTTGTGGCTTGATGATGCTGCCGTCGCCCTTGTCATAAGGGAACAGGCCGCGATCGCCACGCCATTCGTCGATCTGCTTCCACCAACTGGCAACGGATTCTTTGTTAGGCGTCTCGCCGATGTCCTTGAGCGCAGCGACCATTTCGGTCAATACGCTTTCCACAGGCCCCACAATCGGCACGTCGGCCTTGATGGTCTTGGAGATGGATGCCGGATCGATGTCGATGTGGATGATCTTGGCATTCGGGCAAAACTTGCTCGCGCCGTTGATCACGCGGTCATCAAAACGTGCACCCACAGCCAGAATCACGTCAGCATGGTGCATGGCCAGGTTGGCGGTGTAGCTGCCGTGCATGCCGAGCATGCCGACGAACTGACGGTCCGTACCCGGGAAGGCGCCGAGGCCCATCAGGGTATTGGTGACCGGCAGGTTGAGCAGCTTGGCCAATTCGGTCAACGGTGCAGAACCGCCACCCAGGATCACGCCGCCACCCGAGTACAGCACTGGACGCTTGGCCGCCAGGAGCATTTCTGCCGCCTTGCGGATTTGCCCCGAGTGCCCACGAACGGCCGGGCTGTAGGAGCGCAGCTTGGCTTTTTTCGGGAAGACGTATTCGAATTTTTCAGCCGGGTTGGTCATGTCTTTCGGGATATCGACCACGACAGGCCCCGGGCGACCGGACTGCGCGAGGTAGAAGGCCTTTTTCATGACTTCCGGAATTTCCGAGGCGTGCTTGATCATGAAGCTGTGTTTCACGATCGGCCGGGAGATACCGATCATGTCGGTTTCCTGGAACGCGTCGGTACCGACCATGGTGCTAGGCACCTGGCCAGAGATGATCACCATCGGGATGGAGTCCATATAGGCAGTCGCAATGCCAGTAATGGCATTCGTTGCGCCTGGGCCGGACGTTACCAGTACCACGCCGGCTTTACCGGTGGCACGGGCATAACCGTCAGCCATATGGGTCGCAGCCTGTTCGTGGCGAACCAGGATGTGGGTAACAGCCGGTTCCTTGAACAGTGCGTCGTAAACATGCAGCAGAGCACCACCTGGGTACCCGTAGATATAGTCGACGCCTTCGTCACGCAAAAAGCGGACGAGCATCTCACCGCCAGATAAAAGCTCCACGTTGTTCACCTCTAAAACGCCAGAATACCGTCCGTTGAAAACCGACGGGTCTTAATAGGTTTACTTCTCAACAGAGCATGAGCGACGGTGGTCGCCGACTACGTCAGCACTGACTGAGCAAGTATTGGGATCGTCCCAAGTGTTGCGGGCTTTTCCCACCCAGCGCGAGGTAACGCGTTGCGGGTGTAACAGGTCGGCGCGGATGTGCGCCTCATGATCTGCTGAGCGGGCCTGCTTCTGGCAGTCCCGATACAGCGGACTTTGGATTCTTCTGTTTCAGGCCGTTCAAGTCAAGCAATAATTGCGCTTTTTTCCAACTAAGCGCATGAGAACGCAGAAGAAAGGGCTTTGAGGAGGGATAAAACTCGCCTGAATGTCGTCAAGCGGTAGAAATATGCGCAAGACTGCCGGAAAACCCGGCAGTCAGGCAATTAACGAGCGTCGACGATCAATTGATCGAACTTTTTCAGCGCATTACGCAAGCCAACGCTTTCTCGCGGCCGATCGGCATAGACCATCTCGGCCATTTCCAGGATCCCCGATGCGCTGGGCAACGGCAGGTCCTGTTCGAGGATCTGCTTCATGCGCGCCAGGAAGATCCATTGCAGCCACTGGTGAAAGTCCAGGGTATCCACCGAAAACGGCTCAACGCTGCTAAGCGCCTCGACGCCGGGGGAGACCTCATCCCACCAGCCCTGAATGCGCAATTCGCGCTCGATGAGCAATAACTGCTCGGCAATCGCAGGAAACCGCACATCCATCAGAGGCTGACCTTGGCTTTTTGACGGGCCTGGGCGGCACCCGCGGCATCACCTTGTGCGGCACGCGCATCTCCGATCAATGCCCACAGGCTGGCTTGCAGATCAGGACGACCGCTGGCCATCGTGAGGCCACGGCGGGCGAACTGCTCGGCTTGCGGCGCATCGCCCTGGGCCATGCGCACCTGCGCCAGGCGATACAGCACTTGTGGTTCACGCGGTGCAACGCGTTGCGCACGCTCAAGGCTCGATGAAGCACCGTTCAGGTCGCCACCGGCCTGTTGTTGCTGAGCCGTCGTCAGCAAGGCCAACACCGGGCCGTCCAACTGTTCGTCAGCCGACAAGCCGCCCGAGTTGGAGGAGGATGGAATGCCACTTGGCGTCGACGGCATGTTGTAGGTGCCCTGGTTGATCGGCGCAGCCTGAATCGGCGTGGAGTCGATCGGCCCAGAGGTGCTTGGACCAGGCGTCCATGGCTCAGCGCTGATCGGGGCCGACGTAGCCGCGCCGCCGCCCGGCACCATCACCACCACGCCCGAATCCTGCGGCACGGCCTGAGGCTTGGCCTGCGCGGGACGATTGGTCACGGTCTGGCGGAAACCGCCATTGGCCGAGATCCGGTCGTTATTGGAGACGGCTGTGCTCGAATCCACCACGGGGATGGAGCCGCGCTGCACGCTGGAGCAACCGCTGAGCAAAGCCAATGTTGTAATAGCTGGAATCAACCACTTGTTCACTTGAAACCCTCTTTGCTTAATTCATCCAGCCCTTGACCCAATCCATCACCGATTCCGCGTCCGCAGGGGCACCGCCACCGCACGCAGCACCGGGTGGTGGTTCGCTGCCGCGAATATACGGCATCTGGACTGCGCCCGGACAATTGGCATCGGAGCCCTGGCCGGTATGTGGATCAATCCAGGCCTGCACGATGTTATCCGGCTGCGGCATGTTCAATGGCAACGGATCGGCCTTGCGCATAAAACTGGTCCAGACCTGCAACGCACCGGTAGCACCGGTGAACGGCGTCTTGCCATTGTCGTCACGACCCAACCACACCACGGCCAGTACATCCTGACCGAAACCTGCAAACCAACTGTCGCGCGAATCGTTACTGGTACCGGTCTTGCCCGCCAGCGTCAGATTGGACGGCAGCACCTTGTAGACCGAGCTACCGGTACCTTCACGCATCACACGCTGCATGGCGTTCTGGATCAGGTAGATCGAGCCCGCATCGAAACGCTGCTGGATCTGGAACGGGTAGCGCTTGAGCGGCTCGCCCTCGGCCGTCAGCACACTGCGGATCCCGCGCATCGGGGTGTTGAAGCCACCGTTGGCGAGGGTCTGGTACATGGTCGCGACTTCCATCGGCGTCATGGCACCAGCACCCAGCAGGATCGATGGGAACGCGGGGAATTCGCGGGTTATACCCAGTCGCGCCAGCGTCTTGAGCACATTCGGCACGCCCACTTCCAGGCCAAGCCGAGAGGTGGAGATGTTGTAGGAATGCGCCAAGCCCTGATATAGGAACACCGTGCCGTGAGAGCGGCGATCGAAGTTCTGTGGTGTCCACACCTGGCCGTCGCCGCCTTTGACGGATAGCGGATCGTCCGACAGCCAACTGGTCAGGGTGTACTTGCTCGGTTTTTCCAACGCGGTAAGGTAGACCGCAGGCTTGACCAGCGAACCGATCGGCCGCACAGCATCCAGCGCGCGATTGAATCCGGCAAAACTCGCCTGACGACTGCCGATCATGGCTTGAACTTCACCGGTTTCCGGGTTCGTCACCACCATGGCGGCTTCTACTTCATCGGAACCTTTACGCCCCGTCAGACGCTTGAAAGTGTCGCTGACAGACGCTTCGGCCTTCATCTGCAGAATCGGATCAAAACTGGTGAAGATTCGCAGGCCTTCTTCGGTCAAGTCTTCGTCGCGGTAGTCTTCACGCAGTTGGCGTTTAACCAGATCGATAAAGCCGGGGAATGAACTGTCCGCCAACTTGCCGCGGGTTGTCACACCCAGTGGCATTTTCTTCGCTGCGGCTACTTGTTCAGCCGTGGCCACGCCTTGCTGTTCAAGCACATCCAGCACCAGGTTACGGCGCTCCAGCGCACGCTCCGGATTGCGACGCGGGTTGTAGTAGGAAGGCCCTTTGACCATGCCCACCAACAACGCCACTTGATGCAGCTTCAACTCGGACAGCGGCTGACCGAAGAAGAACTGGCTGGCCAGACCGAAGCCGTGCACCGCGCGCTGGCCGTCCTGGCCGACGAAGACTTCGTTGAGGTACGCCTCAAGGATTTCCTGCTTGCTGTAGTGCAGCTCAAGCAGCATCGCCATCATCGCTTCGGTGAGCTTACGGGTCAGGCTGCGCTCGTTGGTGAGGTAAAAGTTCTTCACCAACTGCTGGGTCAGCGTACTGCCGCCCTGGGTCATCCTGCCGCCGGACGTATTTACCCAAACCGCACGGGCAATCGACTTCGGCGACACGCCCCAGTGGCTATAAAAGTCGCGATCCTCTACCGCAACCAGGGTTTCCAGCAGGTAAGGCGGCACCTGGTCAAGCTTGATCAGGATGCGATCTTCAAGGTTCTTCGGGTAAATCCCGCCGATCATCAACGGTTCAAGGCGGACCACCGGCAATTTCGAGCCGTTGAGGGAGGACAGCTCGGCCACGTAGTCACCGGAGAAGCGCACGCGCACCGGCTGGGCTTTTTCCAGGCCTTCATAGAACTGGAAGCCACGGGTATTCAGGTCGACCGTGTTACCGCTGACGGCGGCCGCACCCGGGCCATTGCTCACGGGTTCGCGGCGGTAGCCGAGGGCGTCAAGTTCGGTGAGGAAGTCATCCTTGCTCAGCTTCTGTCCGCTGAACAGTTCCAGCGGGCGTGCATACACCTTGGCCGGGATGGTCCAGCGCTTGCCGGAGAACTTCTCCTGGACCACTGCGTCGAGGTACACCGCGAAGCCGGCGAGCACCACAAGGCCTACAAGGCCGAGCTTGAGCGCCCAGCCAAGCCACGGACGCAGGCCGCGGGAAGGAGGTTTTTTACGGGAACGGGGAGATCGGGATCGAGTCATGGCGGCGGATTATACGCACTTTATTGATGATCAACATGAGCCGGACAGCGGTTTGCACGACCGTCCGTAGCAGCCATAATGCGCGCCATGATTTCCCCCAGACTCTGAAGGATCGCCCGTGAGCCAGTCACTGATCGCCGCCCTGCAAAACCCGGCTTTGTACCCTCATCCGGTCGAAGCGTTCCAAGTCATCGAGACCCATATTTCGTGGGTCGTATTGACCGGCCCTTTCGCTTACAAATTGAAGAAACCGATGAACTTCGGCTTTCTGGACTTCACCGACCTGGAAAAGCGCGGGCACTTCTGCAATGAAGAGCTGCGTCTGAACCAGCGCCTGACGAACGATTTGTATCTGGATGTGCTGCCGATTACCGGCACCGCCGAAGCCCCCCAATTGGGCGGCGACGGCCCGGTGATCGAATATGCACTGAAGATGCGCCAGTTCCCGCAAAGCCAACTGCTCAGCACCCTGCAAGCCAATGGCGAACTGACTGCCGCGCACATCGATGAAATGGCCAAGCAGATCGCACACTTCCATCTCACCGCGCCGAAAGTGCCACAAACCCACCCAGCCGGCACTCCCGACGAAGTGATGGCACCGGTACGGCAGAACTTCGACCAGATCCGTCCGTTTTTGAGCGACAAGGCCGACCTGATTCAACTGGAAGCCCTGCAAGCCTGGGCCGAAAGCAGTTTCGACCGCCTCAAGCCGCTGCTGGCACAGCGCAAGCTCGATGGCTTCACCCGCGAGTGCCACGGTGACATCCACCTCGGTAATGCCACCTTGATTGATGGCCAGGTGGTGATTTTCGACTGCATCGAGTTCAACGAGCCGTTTCGCTTCACCGACGTGTACGCCGACACCGGCTTCCTGGCCATGGACCTGGAAGACCGAGGCCTCAAGTCCCTGGCCCGCCGCTTCATCAGCCAGTACCTGGAGCTGACCGGCGACTATCAGGGCCTTGAAGTGCTGAACTTCTATAAAGCCTATCGCGCCCTGGTGCGTGCCAAGGTGTCGTTATTCAGCATGCCGAGCGAAGCAAGCCCGGTACAACGTGCCACAACACTGCGCCAGTACCGCAACTACGCCAACCTGGCAGAAAGCTACAGCACCATTCCGTCACGTTTTCTGGCGATTACCCACGGCGTCTCGGCTGTGGGCAAAAGCCACGTATCCATGCGTCTGGTAGAGGCGCTCGGTGCCGTACGCGTGCGCTCGGATGTGGAGCGCAAGCGCCTGTTCGGCGAGCAGCACGTGGAGAACACGCCACAGGCCGGCATTTATGCGTCCGATGCCAGTGCCAAAACCTACGCTCGCTTGAACGACATCGCGGATACCGTGCTGCGCGCCGGCTTCCCGGTGGTGCTGGATGCTACCTTCCTGAAACGCGAACAACGTGAAACCGCCGCCCAGGTTGCCGAAGCTACCGGTGCGCCCTTCCTGATTCTGGATTGCAACGCACCCCAGGCCGTTATCAGCAGCTGGCTGGCGCAACGTCAGACAGACAAAAACGATCCATCCGACGCGACCCTGGCCGTTATCGAAGCCCAGCAAGCAAACCGTGACCCACTTACAGCTGAAGAGCTGTTGCTGAGCAAACGCGTGGAGACTAATCAAAGCGGGACCCTCGACGCGGTAGTTGCACAGATTCGCCAGCGCTTGCCAGGCCTGTAAGAAAAATTTCTTGGTCGTGTCGCCTACTTGGGCGCACGACCGAGCAATAGTGGCACTATAATGGCGTCATAAATCCAACAGGAGTTCGCCGTCATGACTCAGCCCAAGCTTCTTGATACCCCGCTCTACTCGCTCCTGCATAAAGACGATGTTCGCGGCTTCAACCAGGAGCGTCCGAAAGACGGCGCTATCGACATGCGCGGTGGTGACTTCCGTGGGCTGGACTTGCGTGAATTGAACGCCACTGGCGTCGACTTTACCGACGCATACTTCCGCTCCGCCGACTTGCGCGGCCTGGATTTACGCGACTGCTCGCTGGAAGGCGCCAGCCTGGCCCATGCGCAGATTTCGGGCACCTACTTCCCACCTGAATTGACCGCTGACGAGATCCTCATGTCGGTCAATTTCGGCACGCGCCTGCGCTACCGCACTAAGTAACACGCGCCCCAAGCCCGACTACGCGCAACGCGTAGCGGGCTGCTCATGCCTGCCCGCTGTCAAAATCCCCGCGCCATTCTTATAAGCGTTTGGGCCGTTTCGGACCAAAGAACCACGCTTTTCCTACTGAACGCTACACTCCTGTTCAGGCTTGCCTGGTCACGAATACCCACCGCACCCTTCGGCCGTCGCAAGGAGGCTTGATGAACGATGAGCTGCAACACCTGAAAAACCTTGGCAAGACGTCAGCGCAGTGGCTGCATGCGGTGGGCATCCACAGCGCGTCCGACTTGCGGCGCCTGGGCGCAGTCGATGCGTATCGCGCAGTAAGAACTCGTGGGTTCCGCGCATCGAAGGTTTTGCTGTATGCGATCGAGGGGGCGCTGATGGACGTGCACTGGAACGATATTCCCGTTGAGCGCAAGGAAGCGTTGAACCGCCAACTGGATGCCATTTCAACGCGGCAAAAGAATTAGATCGACCAGAAGACCCAATGTTTACGGAGGTTTCGAACGACCGTTTGAGAAAAACGGAAGATCGACCAAAAACTAGTATTGACTCTCAAATGAGAATCGTTATGATTATCACAACTGGTCGCGAGATCAGCCGATAACTGAAAGACCATTGGTTCGGACTCTCAGATTATCTCCTCATCAGGCTAATCACGGTTATTTGACCCGGCTCTTGCCGGGTCTTTTTTTGCCTGCAAGAAAGCAGACTTCAGCGCGCAATGATCAGCGGATGCCCACGCTCCGGGTGTGGCTGTACCAACACATCCAGACCAAATACAGCCTTGAGCGGCTCAGGCCGCAGCACCTTCACCGGCGTGTCCAAAGCGTGGGGGCGCCCCTCCTCCAGCAGCAGAATACGATCACAGTAACGCGCCGCCAGGTTCAGGTCGTGGAGGATCACCAGCACGGCCGCGCCCCGATCGGCAAAGGTACGGATGGCCTGCAATGTCGTGTGCTGATGCAGGGGATCAAGCATCGACGTCGGCTCATCCAGCAGCAACGTCTGCCCCGCTTCACCCGGCCATAGCTGCGCCAGCACCCGGGCCAGGTGCACGCGCTGGCGCTCGCCACCGGACAATGCCAGGTAACTGCGGCCACTCAAGTGTGCGACGTCCGCGGCCTGCAAGGCTGCGCTGATGATTTCGTCATCGCGCACACGTCCAGTCTGGTGGGGGAGACGGCCCATGCCGACAACCTCTTCGACGCGAAAGGCAAAATCTAGGGTCGAGCTTTGTGGCAACACCGCCAGACGCTGGGCGCGCTGCGACCCGGTCCAGTCTTTCAACGCCTGCTGGCCCAGCCATACCCTGCCTTGATCGGGGTGTAACTCACCGCACAATGCCCCCAGCAAAGTACTCTTGCCGGCGCCATTGGGACCCAGCACGCCGAGCACTTCGCCTGGCAGCAGGTCCAGAGTGACATCCGCCAGCACGGTTTTGCGACCGCGGCGGACCTGCAGGTCTTCAACACGCAGCATCAGGCACGCCCCCGCAGCAACAGGTAAAGAAAAAATGGCGCACCAATGAACGCAGTCACTATGCCGATCGGCAACTCTGCTGGCGCCAAGGCCAGCCGTGCAACCAAGTCGGCAAACAGCAGCAGACTCGCGCCCGCCAAGATTGATGCCGGCAGTAACACACGGTGATCAGGCCCTGCCAGCAATCTGACCAGATGCGGCACCACCAGCCCCACAAAACCAATCATGCCCGCTGCAGCCACCGCAGCACCGACACCCAATGCGGTACAGAACACCAACTCGCGTTTGAGCGCTTCAACATCGATACCCAAGTGGCTGGCCTCAGACTCACCCAGCAGCAGCGCATTCAACGCCTTGGCCCGGCGCGGCAACCACAGCGCCACCCCCGCACTCACCAGCAACAACGGCCACAGCCGCGAATAGCTCGCACCGTTGAGGCTGCCCAGGTTCCAGAACGCCAGCGTGCGCAACGTTGCGTCGTCCGCCAAATAAGTGAACAGGCCAACAGCCGAGCCAGCCAGCGCAGTGAGAGCAATGCCGGCGAGCAGCATCGTCGCCACATTCGTCTGGCCGTTGCGCCGCCCCAGTCGATAGACCAGCGCAGTCACTCCCAACCCACCAAGGAATGCACACAGCGACAGCAGGTACGGCCCGAACGCATCCGGCAAGCCACCAAAAAACGAACCTCCGACGATGGCGACGGCCGCTCCGAGCGCCGCACCACTGGACACCCCCACCAACCCAGGATCGGCCAGCGGGTTGCGAAACAACCCTTGCATGGCCACGCCCGACAATGCCAACACGCCACCCACCGCCAAGCCCAGCAAGGTACGCGGCAACCGAATCTGCCCCAGGATAAGCTCGGCCTGCTCCAGCCCCTGCGCCTCAATCGGCACGCCCACCAAACGCAAGGCCGCCTTGAGCGTATCCAGCAATGGCAGACTCACCGGCCCCAGCGCCAAAGAGAGCCAGATCGCCAATACGCACAACAGCGTCAGCCCGATAAACAGGGTTTTGGGCTTGACCAGTGCGGTCATGGGGCCGGTTTAGCCTGGGACGGATAAAACCCGGCAGACAACTTCGCCAGGCTTTGCGGCAGACGCGGCCCGAGCCCGCCCACCAGCAGTGTTGGGTCCAGCTCAAACACCCGCCCGCTCTTGGCCGCCGGCGTCGAAGCGAGGATCGGATTTTCTTTGAAGAGGGCCGCACGGGCTGCATCCCCCGTGAGGGCACGATCAGCGAACACCAGTACATCCGGGCTCAGCCCTGCCAGCGACTCCACCGAAAACGGTTTGTAACCCGTATGGGTGGCCAGGTTGTGCCCGCCCGCCTGCTGCACCATCCAATCACCGGCCGTGCCCTTGCCGGCAATCAGCGGCTTGCCGCCAGCGTGACCAACCAACAGCAAAACGCCAGGGGCCTTTTGCGAGGCCTGGGCCTTGGCGAGCGAGCTTTTCTGCTGATCAAGCGCCTGCTCATACCCGGTAAATAATTCGTTGGCCTTGGCCTCATCGCCCAGCAATTTTCCCAGGTGCTGAAGGTTGCCTTTCAAAGTCGCCAGATCCGGCTGCGCCGAAAACATTTCAACCTGAACGCCCGCGCTGCGAATCTGCGCAAGTACCGGCGGCGGCCCCATCTCTTCTGTGCCCACCAGCACTTGAGGGCGCAGACTGAGAATGCCCTCGGCCGACAATTGCCGCTGATAGCCAATACTGGGCAACGACTTGAGCGACTCAGGATGCTGGCTGGTGGTATCCACGCCAACCAACTTCGGTTCACCGCCCAGAGCCGTCACCCATTCCGACAGCGCTCCACCGGCACTCACCCAGCGTTGTGGCTGTTCCGAGGCGTGCGCCCCAGGGTTGACCAGCAGTCCGACAACAAGCGCAATAGCGCTGGTACTCAGGCGCATAACAGGGTTTCCTTCCGAGGGCAGGGCCTTTCGAGCACTCGTTGATGTGACAGGTAATCCATGCCGGGCATCGAACTGAGCACCCAGTCAGCTAATGGGCGAAGCCGGCATTTGATAATTGTTTGCATTTGAACGTCAAGGCACTTAAGGATTGAAATGAAGTTTCTCTGCCCCTCCAAGACCCTCGCGCCAGACAGCAGCCTCGGTTTTGAAATCGATGGTTGCAAATTGTTGGCCGTACGCCGGGACGGCATTGCCTACTTCTATATCAACCGCTGCCCCCATCGCGGCATCCCGCTCGAATGGCGGCCCGACCAGTTCCTCGATGACAGTGCCAGCCTGATCCAATGCGCCACCCACGGCGCCCTGTTCCAGATCGAGAACGGTGAGTGCATTGCCGGCCCCTGCGCCGGTAAAAGCCTCGAAGCCCTGCGCGGCCGCGAAGACGAACAGGGCCTGTGGGTGGACCTCTAGTCGAGCAGCACGTCCAACCGGCGATCCACGCATACCTCCTCGGCCGTCACGCGCACGCCATATGCCAATACTTCCACTCCGGCCGCTTTAGCTTCGCGCAAGGCGGCACCATAGGCGGCATCGATTTCCAGGGCTGGGCGCACGGCGTCAATTCCCGAGAGGTTAACGCAGTACAACTGCACCGCTCGCACACCTTCACGCGCCAGGTAGGCCAACTCCCGCAGATGCTTGGCGCCACGCTGGGTCACCGCGTCAGGGAAAGCAGCAACACGGGTGTCATCGAAACCCAGGGTGACACTTTTGACTTCGACGTAGGCGGCGCCATCGGGGTACTCCAGGCGAAAGTCGATACGGCTTTTCTCCTGCCCGTAAGGCACTTCGCGCTTGAGTGCGGTAAAGCCATTGAGCTCCGTGATCACGCCAGCGCGTAACGCCTCCTCGACCAACTGATTGGCGCGCGCCGTGTTAACGCACGCCAGACGGCCCTGGGGCGTTTCGGCGATTTCCCAAGTGCCGGGCAGCTTACGCTTGGGGTCGGTGGAACGGCTGAACCAGACCTGGCCACCTTCAACCATGCAATTGAGCATCGAACCGGTGTTCGGGCAGTGAATGGTCAACAACTCGCCGGTAACGGTCTCGATATCGGTGAGAAAACGCTTGTAGCGGCGAATCAATCGGCCTTCTTCGAGGGGAGGATGAAAACGCATCAGCCTTGCCAGCTCCGCAAGCCACGGGCGATGCGCTCCACCGCCTCCTGTAGTCGATCAAGGTTTTGCGTGTAGGCAAAGCGCACATGATGGCCGGCTTGATAACGACCAAAATCCAGACCCGGTGTGAATGCGACATGCTCGGTTTCGAGGAAATGCCGGCAAAACGCGAAGGCATCCCCGCCGAACGCACTGATATCGGCGTACAAATAGAACGCCCCCTCCGGCTCGACGGCGATGCCAAAACCCAACTCGCGCAGGGCGGGCAGCAAGAAGTCGCGGCGACGCCCGAATTCGGCGCGGCGCTCTTCGAGGATGCTCAAGGTTTGCGGGGTAAAGCACGCCAGCGCCGCATACTGGGCCATGCTTGGCGCGCTGATATAAAGGTTTTGCGCCAACTTCTCCAACTCACTCACCGCAGCGGGCGGGGCCACCAGCCAACCCAGGCGCCAGCCGGTCATCCCGAAATACTTCGAAAAACTATTCAGCACGAAGGCGTCGTCGTCGACTTCCAGCACGCTGGCCGCGTCGGTGCCGTAGGTAAGGCCGTGATAGATCTCATCGACTACCAGATGGCCGTCGCGCGCCTTGATTGCGCCGGAAAGCCCGGCCAACTCTTCGCGAGTGAGGATCGTGCCGGTGGGATTCGCCGGGGAGGCAACCAATGCACCTACGCTGTCCTGATCCCAATGCTTGGCCACCAGGTCGGCGGTCAGTTGATAGCGCACTTCAGGCCCTACCGGCACTAGTTGCGCGGCGCCCTCAACCAGTCGCAGGAAATGCCGGTTACACGGGTAGCCCGGATCTGCCAACAACCAATGCTTGCCCGGATCCACCAGCAGGCTGCTGGCCAGCAACAACGCGCCGGAGCCTCCGGGAGTGATCAGAATACGCTCGGGATCTACACTCAAGCCGTACCGCTGCTGGTAGAAACCGCTGATGGCTTCACGCAATTGCGGCAGGCCACGGGCTGCGGTGTAGCGCGTCTTGCCATTGGCGAGCGCCGCCTGACCGGCCTGGATGATCGGTTCCGCCGTGGTGAAATCCGGCTCGCCAATCTCCAGATGGATGACATCGTGGCCGGCGGCCTGCAGCTCATTGGCCCGCGCCAGCAACGCCATGACATGAAAAGGTTCGATGGCGCGACTGCGCGCACTGTAGGGCTGGGCCATTAGCCTTCCTTAACGGTGAGGACAAAATCAGGATTCTACCGAACCCGCGCGGTAAAACATGTTCTATTGCCTGCCTGGCCACCCAAGCGGCCACAGCAAGCGCGCACAAAACGACTAAAATCAACATTCGAGCCAAAACATACCCAGTCACGACGGGCCGCTACAGTTTGCAACCCCGACGCGACAGGCTCGACAACCGGGAGTGGCGCACCCCGAATCTATCTGGTAAGTTCGCCCGCTTGCAGCCGCAGGGCCGGCAGGTGTCGGTGACGTTGCAATCCTGCGCAATGGATTAGAAGAGTGAGAGGCGGTCTAGTCATGTCCACCCAAGCAAAGCAACAGCAGACTCAAGGCCTCGGCGGCTTCGAACCCTATGTAGAAAAAAAGGGCGAGGAGTACATGGGCGAGCCCATGCGCGAGCACTTCACCAAGATCCTGAACAAGTGGAAACAGGACTTGATGCAGGAGGTCGACCGTACCGTTGACCACATGAAGGACGAAGCAGCCAACTTCCCTGACCCGGCCGACCGTGCCAGCCAGGAAGAAGAGTTCGCCCTCGAACTGCGCGCCCGTGATCGCGAGCGCAAGCTGATCAAGAAGATCGACAAGACGCTGCAGTTGATCAAGGACGAAGAATACGGCTGGTGTGATTCCTGCGGCATCGAAATCGGTATCCGCCGACTCGAAGCCCGTCCTACCGCTGATATGTGCGTGGACTGCAAGAACCTGGCAGAGATCAAGGAAAAACAGGTCGGCAAATAATTCAGCCGGTCTGAACGGATGGGGCGTGCGAACGCCCCATTTTTGTTTCTGGCGTTTACCGAATTTCCAGTAGTATCCGGCCCATGACAGCCTCTACCTATATCGGGCGTTTCGCCCCCACGCCCAGCGGCCATTTACACTTTGGCTCCCTGGTCGCCGCCCTCGCCTCCTATCTTGATGCCCGTGCCAACCAAGGCCGCTGGCTGATGCGCATGGAGGACCTCGACCCACCCCGCGAAGAACCCGGTGCCCAGGCGGCGATCCTGCATGCCCTGGAAAGCTATGGTTTTGAATGGGATGGTGAACTGGTCCGACAAAGCGAGCGGCATGAGGCCTACGCCAAAGTGCTGAACGACATGTTCAACCACGGCCTTGCCTACGCCTGCACCTGCTCGCGCAAACAACTGGAACCCTACAACGGGATCTACCCTGGCCTGTGCCGCAATGCCGGCCACGAGCAGCAAGATGCCGCCATCCGCTTACGTGTTCCTGAGCTTTCATATCACTTTACTGACCGTGTACAGGGCGAATTCCGACAACACCTGGGGCGCGAAGCGGGCGACTTTGTCATCCGTCGCCGCGACGGCCTCTATGCCTACCAACTGGCCGTGGTCCTGGATGACGCCTGGCAAGGTGTTACCGATATCGTGCGGGGCGCCGATTTACTCGACTCCACGCCGCGCCAACTGTATCTGCAAGAACTGCTGGGCCTGCGCCAACCGCGCTACCTGCATGTGCCGTTGATCGTCCAGCCGGACGGTAACAAACTGGGCAAATCCTACCGCTCGCCGCCGTTGACGCCCGACCAGGCCACGCCCTTGCTAGTAAGAGCGCTGCGCGCCCTCGGCCAGCAACCCGGCAGCGAACTGCTTCACGCCAGCCCGCGGGAACTGCTGGATTGGGGCATACGGCACTGGGATGCCACGCTGATCCCGCGCACACTCACCCTGGCCGAAGCGCAATTGAGCTGAAGGCGCTTGCAGCTTGCCGGGCATCCGTTACCATCGCCGCAGTTTTTTAATCAGAGGCCAACATGTACATCTATCGATTGGTCCTGCTGCTGGTCGTCGGGATCTACCTGTTTTCTCCCGCCATCATGGATTGGTGGATCGACGCCACGGGCGCCTGGTATCGCCCTTATCTGCTGTGGCTGATCCTGATCGTCGTGACCTTCATCCTGCAGAGCCAAAAAGATGCCGATGAGCTTTAGCCTCACCCAGATGCTGCTGATCAGCGCCGCCTACCTGGCCGCACTGTTCGGCGTTGCCTGGATCAGTGAGCGCGGAATGATTCCGCGGGCGATCATTCGCCATCCGTTGACCTACACCTTGTCCCTCGGCGTGTACGCCAGTGCCTGGGCCTTCTATGGCACCGTGGGCCTGGCCTATCAGTACGGCTACGGCTTTCTCTCCAGCTACCTTGGCGTGTCCGGCGCGTTTTTGCTGGCGCCGGTGTTGCTGTACCCGATCCTGAAAATCACCCGCACCTATCAGCTGTCGTCCCTGGCCGACCTGTTTGCCTTCCGCTTTCGCAGCACCTGGGCCGGGGCCCTGACCACGGTGTTCATGCTGATCGGTGTGCTGCCCTTGCTGGCCCTGCAAATACAAGCGGTGGCTGACTCCATCAGCATCCTCACCCGTGAGCCGGTGCAGCATCGGGTGGCCCTGGCGTTCTGCGCGCTGATTTCACTGTTCACGATCTTCTTCGGCTCACGCCATATCGCCACCCGCGAAAAACATGAAGGCCTGGTGTTTGCGATTGCCTTCGAGTCAGTGATCAAGCTGATCGCCATCGGCGGCGTCGGCCTCTATGCGCTGTATGGCGTGTTCGACGGCCCTCAACAGCTGGAACTGTGGCTGCTGCAAAACCAGACCGCCCTCGCCGCCCTCCACACTCCGCTGCAGGAAGGTCCATGGCGAACGCTGCTGCTGGTGTTTTTCGCCTCGGCGATCGTGATGCCGCACATGTACCACATGACCTTTACCGAAAACCTCAACCCGCGCTCGCTGGTCAGCGCCAGTTGGGGGTTGCCGCTGTTCCTGCTGCTGATGAGCCTGGCAGTGCCGTTGATCCTGTGGGCCGGCCTCAAGTTGGGCGCCACCACCAACCCCGAATATTTCACCCTCGGCATCGGCATTGCCGCCAATAGCCCGGCATTGGCGCTGCTCGCTTATGTCGGCGGCTTGTCGGCGGCCAGCGGGCTGATCATCGTCACGACCCTGGCCCTGTCCGGCATGGCACTCAATCACCTGGTGCTGCCGCTTTATCAGCCACCGGCCGAAGGTAATATCTACCGCTGGCTGAAGTGGACGCGCCGCGCGCTGATCGTCGCGATCATCATGGCCGGTTACTGTTTTTACCTGTTACTCGGCGCCGGGCAAGACCTGGCCAACCTGGGTATCGTCGCGTTTGTCGCCACCTTGCAGTTCCTGCCGGGCGTGCTGTCGGTGCTGTATTGGCCGACGGCCAACCGCCGAGGTTTTATCGCGGGTCTGCTCGCCGGGATTCTGGTGTGGATCGTCACCATGCTGTTGCCGCTGGTCGGCAACCTGCAGGGTTTCTACATCCCGCTGCTGAACATGATTTACGTGCTGGACGACACCAGTTGGCACATGGCCGCGATTGCTTCGTTGGCCGCCAACGTCCTGATGTTCACCCTGATCTCGCTGTTCACCAACGCCAGCCCCGAAGAAACCAGCGCCGCCGAAGCATGCGCGGTGGATAACGTACGTCGCCCGCAACGGCGCGAACTGCATGCGGCCTCGCCCCAGGAGTTCGCCACTCAACTGGCCAAGCCCCTGGGCGCCAAAGCCGCGCAAAAAGAAGTTGAACAGGCGCTGCGCGATCTCTACCTGCCATTCGACGAGCGGCGCCCGTATGCGCTACGCCGGTTACGCGACCGCATCGAAGCCAACCTGTCCGGCCTGATGGGCCCCAGCGTGTCCCAGGACATGGTAGAGACCTTTTTGCCCTACAAGGCCGGCGGCGAAAACTACGTTACCGAAGACATCCATTTCATCGAGAGCCGGCTGGAGGATTACCACTCACGCCTCACGGGCCTTGCCGCCGAGCTCGATGCCTTGCGCCGCTACCATCGCCAGACGCTGCAAGAGTTGCCCATGGGCGTGTGCTCCCTGGCCAAGGATCAGGAGATCCTGATGTGGAACAAAGCCATGGAAGAACTCACCGGTATCGCCGCCCAGCGCGTCGTCGGCTCGCGCCTGAATACACTCGGCGATCCATGGAAAGAGTTGCTCCAGGGCTTTATCAACCTGCCCGACGAACACTTGCACAAGCAACATCTCGCCCTGGATGGCCAGACCCGCTGGCTCAACCTGCACAAAGCCGCCATCGACGAACCCCTCGCCCCCGGTAACAGCGGCCTGGTGCTGTTGGTGGAAGACCTGACCGAAACCCAGATGCTCGAAGACAAACTGGTGCACTCCGAGCGCCTGGCCAGTATTGGGCGCCTGGCGGCGGGTGTGGCCCACGAGATTGGCAACCCGATCACCGGTATTGCCTGCCTCGCGCAAAACCTGCGCGAAGAGCGCGAAGAAGACGGCGAAATTACCGAGATCAGCGGGCAAATCCTCGAACAGACCAAACGCGTGTCACGCATCGTGCAGTCGCTGATGAGTTTTGCCCATGCCGGCGCCCATCAGAATCAGGACGAAGCCGTCTGTCTGGCCGAAGTGGCGCAGGATGCCATTGGGCTGCTCGCCTTGAACCGACGCAATTTCGAAGTACAGTTTTTCAACCTGTGCGACCCCGATCATTGGGTCGATGGCGACTCACAACGCCTGGCCCAAGTACTGATCAACCTGCTGTCCAACTCCCGCGACGCAACGCCGGCTGGTGGTGCAGTACGCGTCAAGACCGAGGCTTTCGAACACACGGTCGATCTGATCGTCGAAGATGAAGGTAGCGGCATTCCACAGAACATCATGGACCGATTGTTCGAACCCTTCTTCACCACCAAGGATCCAGGTGAAGGTACCGGTCTGGGCCTTGCACTGGTCTATTCCATCGTTGAAGAGCATTATGGACAAATCACCATCGACAGCCCGGCTGACACCGAAAGCCAACGCGGTACCCGTATTCGGGTGACCTTGCCGCGTCATGTCGAAGCGACGTCCGCTGTGAACTGAGACCGTCGAGAGAATTGAATCAATGCCGCACATTTTGATCGTCGAAGACGAAACCATTATCCGCTCTGCCTTGCGTCGCCTGCTTGAACGTAACCAGTACCAAGTCAGCGAAGCCGGCTCGGTGCAGGAAGCCCAAGAGCGTTTCAGCATTCCCACGTTCGACCTGATTGTCAGTGACCTGCGCCTGCCTGGCGCGCCGGGCACCGAACTGATCAAGCTTGGCCAGGGCACGCCGGTGCTGATCATGACCAGCTACGCCAGCCTGCGCTCGGCAGTGGACTCCATGAAGATGGGCGCGGTGGATTACATCGCCAAACCCTTCGACCACGATGAAATGCTCCAGGCCGTGGCGCGCATCCTGCGTGACCGTCAGTCGGCCAGCAGCGCGCCAGCCGAACAACGGCCCGCTGGCAAGGCTGCCGAAAAACCGGGTGTCGACAACAGCAACGGCGAGATTGGCATCATCGGCTCCTGCCCACCGATGCAGGACCTGTACAGCAAGATCCGCAAAGTGGCGCCTACCGACTCCAATGTATTGATCCAGGGCGAGTCAGGCACCGGTAAGGAATTGGTGGCCCGCGCCCTGCACAACCTGTCCAAACGCGCCAAGGCGCCGATGATCTCGGTGAACTGCGCGGCGATCCCCGAATCCCTGATCGAATCCGAACTGTTTGGCCACGAAAAAGGCGCGTTCACTGGCGCCAGCGCCGGACGTGCGGGCCTGGTGGAAGCGGCGGACGGCGGCACGCTGTTCCTTGATGAAATCGGCGAGCTGCCACTGGAAGCACAAGCGCGCTTGCTGCGCGTGCTGCAGGAAGGTGAAATTCGTCGGGTGGGTTCGGTGCAATCCCAGAAGGTCGATGTGCGCCTGATCGCGGCGACCCACCGGGACCTCAAGAGCCTCGCCAAGATCGGCCAGTTCCGTGAAGACTTGTACTACCGCCTGCACGTGATCGCACTCAAGCTGCCGGCTCTGCGTGAACGCGGCGCCGACGTCAACGAGATCGCCAGCGCGTTCCTGCTGCGCCAGAGCGCACGCATCAACCGTACCGAACTGAAGTTTGCACCGGACGCCGAGCAGGCCATTCGACATTACTCGTGGCCGGGTAACGTACGTGAGTTGGAGAATGCGGTAGAACGTGCGGTGATTCTGTCGGAGAGCCCGGAAATTTCCGCCGAGCTGCTGGGTATCGATATCGAGCTCAGTGACTTGGAAGACGACGACTTCATGGGTCTGGCCCCGCAACAGGGCGCCAGCAATACCAGCCATGAGCCGACAGAGGATTTGTCACTGGAGGATTACTTCCAGCACTTCGTCCTTGAGCATCAGGACCACATGACCGAGACCGAATTGGCACGCAAACTGGGCGTGAGCCGCAAATGCCTGTGGGAACGGCGCCAGCGCCTGGGTATTCCACGCCGCAAGACCGGTGTGGCCAGCGAAAGCTGAGGGGTTCGCCCCTACAGGTAACACCCAGTAATGTGAAAAAACTGTTACCGCTGATTTTTTGCGTAACAAAAGCCGGGGCTTACGGTAACGGAGCCCCGGCTTTTTTTGGTCCGTCAAAAACCCGAAAACCCCTCAACCCCCCGTTTTTATTGGGCCTCGCAAAAGTTGGCACGCACCCTGCTATATGCTTAGTACAAAAACAATAACAAGCTTTGTACAAGACAATAAAAATAAGACGAATCGACTCACGCATAACAAAAACAACACGGCGGAGGCGCAGCTAACTGATTCTTTTGGAGAGGCGTTGCATTTGGGGCTTGCCCCGCAACCAGGCCGAGAACAACAAAAACTGCCCTAAGGCAGAGCCTGAACTGGTTGGATCGTAGATCAGCAACACAGCGACCAAAGCAATCCGTTTGCTCTTGACTCCCGATTGGGAGTGTCATGAAGGTGAAGCTTCATGGCGAGGGCGATCAATAAAAACAAAAAGCCCGAAACCAATAATAAAAATAGAGCACGCAACTACTTCTGGGGGAGCTTCGGCTCCCCTTGTAGTTTCTGGAATTTGACGTTTCAAAGGCTTATGGCGCAATGCCTGTAGCTTGTTCCTACACCATCCCCTGACTAAATGCTAGAATCCCCGCCCATCATGCGGTCATTCTTCGTTATGGCCGAACATTCCTTCAAACAGTGCATCCCATGCTGAAGAAGTTGTTCCAGTCATTCCGTTCTCCCTTGCGTCGTACGCAACACATTCGCAGCACGCCTGAAGTGCTTAACAGCAATCAGCATTCATTGCAGCGCGCTCAGTTCAGCCGTTATGCGGTGAACATCGTCGAACGTTTGCAGAACGCCGGCTACCAGGCTTATCTGGTGGGCGGCTGCGTACGCGACATGCTGCTCAATATCACGCCCAAGGACTTCGACGTCGCCACCAGCGCCACGCCTGAGCAGGTCCGCGCCGAGTTTCGCAATGCGCGGATCATCGGTCGGCGTTTCAAGTTGGTGCATATCCACTTCGGTCGCGAAATCATCGAAGTCGCGACCTTCCGCGCCGGTCACCCGCAAAACGATGACGAGGAAGACACCAATCAGTCTTCGCGCAACGAGAGCGGGCGCATTCTGCGCGACAACGTCTACGGCACCCTGGAAGAAGACGCGCAACGCCGTGACTTCACCATCAACGCCCTGTATTACGATCCGGTCAGCGAGCGCATCCTCGATTACGCCAATGGCGTACACGATATCCGTAACAACCTGATCCGCTTGATCGGCGACCCGACACAGCGCTACCAGGAAGACCCGGTGCGCATGCTGCGGGCTGTGCGTTTTGCCGCCAAGCTCAACTTCGGCATCGAGAAACACACTGCCGCGCCGATTCGCGACCTGGCACCGATGCTGCGGGAAATCCCGTCCGCGCGCCTGTTCGAAGAAGTGCTCAAGCTGTTCTTGTCGGGCTACGCCGCCGACACCTTTGAGATGCTCGTGGACCTGCAGTTGTTCGACCCACTGTTCCCGGCCAGCGCCGAGGCACTGGAACACAACCCGACTTATACCCACACGCTGATCAGCGAAGCCTTAATCAACACCGACCTGCGCATCAAGCAGAACAAACCGGTCACCCCGGCGTTCCTGTTTGCTGCCCTGTTGTGGCCGGCCCTGCCAAAACGCGTACTGCGTTTACAGGACCGTGGCATGCCGCCGATTCCAGCGATGCAGGAAGCCGCCCACGAGTTGATTGCCGAACAGTGCCAGCGTATCGCCATTCCGAAACGCTTCACCATGCCGATCCGCGAAATCTGGGACATGCAGGAACGCTTGCCCCGCCGTAGCGGCAAGCGCGCCGACCTGCTGCTGGACAACCCGCGCTTCCGGGCGGGCTATGACTTCCTGCTGCTGCGCGAAAGTGCCGGCGAGCAGACCGATGGCCTGGGCGAATGGTGGACCGACTACCAGGACGCCAACGACAGCCAGCGCCGCGACATGATTCGCGACCTCGGCAGCAAGGGTGATGGTGTCGGCGAAGGACCTAAAAAGCGTCGTCGCAGCGGCAGCAAGCGCAAACGCAGCGCCGATGCCTCGGGCGCCGCAGGCGAATAAACGTGGAACGTATCTACATCGGCATGGGCAGCAACCTCGCTGCCCCGGAGCAACAACTGCGCAGCGCTATCGAAGCGCTGGCGCAGTTGCCCGGCACCCACGTCTCAGGCGTCTCTGCCTTCTATCAAAGTGATTCCCTGCTCCCAGGCCAGCCGCGCTACACCAATGCGGTCGCCGCCTTGGACAGCAGCCTCGCGCCCCTGGACCTGCTGGATGCGCTGCAAGCCATCGAGAACGACCAAGGCCGCGAACGCCTGGAGCGCTGGGGGCCGCGCACGCTTGACCTGGATATCCTGCTGTTTGGCGATCAACTGATCGATGAACCGCGCCTCAAGGTCCCGCACTACCAGATGCACCTGCGCGCATTTGTGCTGTATCCACTGGCCGAGCTAGCGCCCGCATCGCTGCAACTGCCCAACGGTCAAACGCTCAACGACTTGCTGACCGCCTGCCCGTTTGTCGGCCTGGAACGCTTGCCCCAAAACTGACTCGATCAATGTGGGAGCTGGCTTGCCTGCGATAGCATCACCTCGGTTTCACTGAAAGACCGAGGCGCCTGCATCGCAGGCAAGCCAGCTCCCACATTTTGATCACCTACACCCTCAAAATCGCTTTCCCACTTGCTGAATCGCGTCAGTAACAGCGGTAACACAGTCATCGTAACAATGCGGTAACACATCCAATTGACTTCCCGTGTCCTCCTCACGACTATAGGCGTCCCGCTGCCGCCAACCCGGCGCTGAAGGGCGCAATCCAGGCCTTATAAGCACTGCTCTCAAGACGGTGCGCCTGTATAAAACGAAGACTCACGCGCGTAACTCGCTGTTTCCAAGCGCCTGAACGAGGACCCTTTTCATGCCAGACATTACCCTGACCACCTTGCAGAGCCTCAAGCTCAAAGGTGAAAAAATCACCATGCTGACCTGCTACGACGCTACCTTCGCCCACGCCAGCTGCCAGGCCGGGGTTGAGGTGTTGCTGGTAGGCGACTCCCTGGGCATGGTTCTTCAAGGGAATGACAGCACCCTCCCCGTGACCACCGATGAACTGGCCTACCACACGGCCAGCGTCAAGCGCGGTAACAACGGCGCCTTCATCATCGCCGACCTTCCGTTCATGGACTACGCCACGGTCGAACAGACCTTCCTCAACGCTGGCAAACTGATGCGCGCCGGTGCGCACATGGTCAAAGTGGAAGGTGCCGTGTGGCTCGCCGAGTCGATTCGCCTGCTGGCTGAACGCGGCGTGCCGGTGTGCGCACATATGGGCCTTACGCCACAGTCGGTGAACATCCTCGGCGGCTACAAGGTACAAGGCCGCAACGAAGCCCAGGCGCGCCAGATGCGTGCCGATGCCATTGCCCTGGAGCAAGCGGGCGTGGCGATGATCCTGCTTGAATGCGTGCCCAGCGAACTCGCCGCCGAAATCACCCAGGCCGTCAAAGTGCCAGTGATCGGCATTGGCGCGGGCTCGGCCACCGATGGGCAGGTGCTGGTGCTCCACGACATGCTCGGCCTGTCGATTACCGGCCGCGTGCCCAAGTTCGTGAAGAACTTCATGACCGGCCAGGACAGCATCCACGCGGCATTGAGCGCTTACGTCAGCGAAGTCAAAGGCGTGACCTTCCCAGGCGCCGAACACGGATTCTCTGCATGAACACCGTAAGAACCGTACGCGAACTACGATCCGCCGTCGCCCACGCCCGCATGGCCGGTAAACGCATTGGCTTCGTGCCCACCATGGGTAACCTGCACAGCGGCCACGCCACCCTGGTGACCAAGGCTGTGCAGCAAGCGGACTTTGTCGTCGCCAGCATCTTCGTCAACCCGCTGCAATTTGGCGCGGGTGAAGACCTGGACAAGTATCCCCGCACCCTCGCCGCCGACCAGGAAAAGCTCCTGCAAGCGGGCTGCAACCTGCTGTTCGCACCGACCGTCGAAGAGATGTACCCCGGTGGCATGACCGGCCAGACCCGCGTCAGCGTGCCGCAACTGTCCGAAGGCTTGTGCGGCGCCAGCCGTCCTGGGCATTTCGAAGGCGTGGCGACCGTGGTCAGCAAACTGTTCAATATGGTCCAGCCGGACATCGCGGTATTTGGTCAAAAGGATTACCAGCAACTGGCCGTGATTCGCGCCATGGTCCATGACCTGAACATGCCGATCCAGATCATCGGCGAGCCCACCGTGCGCGCCGAAGACGGCCTGGCGCTGTCCTCGCGCAACGGTTTCCTCAATGCAGAGGAACGTGGGATCGCGCCGGTGCTGTATCGCTGCCTCAGCCAGATTGCCGCCGCCATCAAGAACGGTGACCACGACTTTGCCGCGCTGCGCGCCGAACAGGTCAAGCACATCGAAGCGGCCGGGTTGCGCCTGGATTACCTCGAAGTGCGCCAGGGCGTGCATCTGCGCCCGGCAACCCCCGAGGACAAGGACATCGTCATCCTGGTGGCGGCCTTCCTGGGCACGACCCGCCTGATCGACAACCTGCATCTGAACCTCATTTAAACCCCGCAATACACCCCGCCGATTGCCCTGCTCGCCGTGCCGGTATAAAAAAGTACCGGCCACAGCGCAGACAAAGCCAAGACATATCGACACGCTAGGTTTAATGTAATCGCCCGGCGCTATAGTTAGCGCTGTCTGGAACCCATTCCTTGAGATAAGACTGGATGTTCCGGGCTTTGAAGTGTCCTAAAGGCAGTCCCCGTAATAAAAGGAAACCCGCAGCGATGGCGTACTACCGCACCCCTCATGACGTTACCGCTCTGCCCGCCTGGCAAGCGCTCAATCAACATCGCCAAGCCATGCAGGATTTCAGCATGCGCGAAGCGTTCAATGCCGATCCCCAGCGATTTTCCCAATTCACCTTGAGCAGCTGCGGACTTTTCCTCGATTACTCGAAAAACCTGATCACCAGCGAAACCCGCGACCTGCTCGTCGGCCTGGCCAAGGAAGTCGGCCTCAAGGACGCGATCGACTCGCTGTACGCTGGCGAGCCGGTCAACTCGTCCGAAGGCCGCCCTGCCCTGCACACCGCCCTGCGCCGCCCGGTGGGCGACAAGCTGTCGGTCAACGGCGTGAACATCATGCCGGACGTGCACAAGGTGCTGAACCAGATCACTGACCTGGTCGGCCGCATCCATGACGGCCTGTGGCGTGGCTACACCGAGAAGCCCATCACCGACGTGGTGAACATCGGCATCGGTGGCTCGTTCCTCGGCCCGGAACTTGTCTCCGAAGCGCTGTTGTCCTACGCCCACAAAGGCGTGCGCTGCCATTACCTGGCGAACATCGACGGCAGCGAGTTCCACGAGCTGACCATGAAGCTGCGCGCCGAAACCACGCTGTTTATCGTCTCGTCGAAATCCTTCAACACCCTCGAAACCCTGAAAAACGCCCAGGCCGCCCGAGCCTGGTACCTGGCCCAGGGTGGCTCGGAAGCCGAGCTGTACCGCCACTTCATTGCCGTGTCGAGCAACAACGCGGCAGCCGTGGCCTTCGGTATCCGCGAAGAAAACATCTTCCCGATGTGGGACTGGGTCGGCGGCCGGTACTCGCTGTGGTCGGCCATCGGCTTGCCTATTGCCCTGGCCATCGGCATGTCCAACTTCAAGGAACTGCTGTCCGGTGCCTACACCATGGACCAGCATTTCCAGAACGCGCCGTTCGAGCAGAACATGCCGGTGCTGCTGGGCCTGCTGGGCGTGTGGTACGGCAACTTCTGGGGTGCGCAGAGCCATGCGATCCTGCCGTACGATCACTACCTGCGTAACATCACCAAACATTTGCAACAGCTGGATATGGAATCCAACGGCAAGAGCGTGCGCCAGGATGGCAAACCGGTGTCCACCGATACTGGCCCGGTGATCTGGGGTGGCGTGGGTTGCAACGGTCAGCATGCTTACCACCAGTTGCTGCACCAAGGGACTCAACTGATCCCGGCCGACTTCATCGTGCCGATCGTCAGCTTCAACCCGGTGTCCGACCACCATCAGTGGCTGTACGCCAACTGCCTGTCCCAGAGCCAGGCCCTGATGCTCGGCAAAACCCGCAGCGAAGCCGAATCCGAGCTGCGCGACAAGGGTATCCCGGAAGACGAAGTGCAGAAGCTGGCCCCTCACAAGGTGATCCCGGGCAACCGCCCGAGCAATACCCTGGTGGTGGAGCGCATCAGCCCGCGTCGCCTCGGTGCGCTGGTTGCCATGTATGAGCACAAAGTGTTCGTGCAGAGCGTGATCTGGGGTATCAACGCCTTTGACCAATGGGGCGTGGAGCTGGGTAAAGAGCTGGGCAAGGGCGTCTACAACCGCCTGACCGGCGCCGAAGAAACCTTGGCCGAAGACGCTTCGACCCAGGGCCTGATCAACTACTTCCGCGGCCGTCACCGCGGCTGATCCAGGTATCGCAGGGCCAACGTCCGTTTGGACGTTGGCCTTGAACCCTCCTCACACAGGGTGCATCTTTATAGCTTGTCGCAAAAACAAGAATAAGGATCGCTCATGTTCGATATCAGCACGTTTCCCACCGCCGATGCCGTCCGTCGGGCTGCGCAACTCAGTCAAGAGGACTACCAGCGCCTCTATCGTCAATCCATTGAGCAACCCGATACGTTCTGGGCCGAACAGGCCAAGGGCTTTCTCGACTGGACCACCCCCTGGCACACCGTTCAACACTCGGACATCCACACGGGCGCGGCCCAATGGTTTGCCGGTGGCCAACTGAACGTCAGCTACAACTGCATCGACCGTCACCTGGCACAGCGCGCCGATCAGCCGGCCTTCATCTGGGAGGGCGATGATCCGAAAAAATCCTCCACCATCACCTACCGCCAACTGCACCAGAACGTCTGCCGCCTGGCCAACGTGCTGAAAAGCCGTGGGGTGAATAAAGGCGACCGCGTGTGCATCTACATGCCGATGATCCCGGAAGCGGCCTACGCCATGCTGGCCTGCACGCGGATTGGCGCCGTACACTCAGTCGTGTTTGGTGGCTTTTCGCCGGACGCGCTGCGCGACCGTATTCTCGACGCCGACTGTCGGACCGTGATCACCGCCGATGAAGGCGTGCGCGGCGGCAAGCCCGTGGCCTTGAAACAGAATGTCGACAAGGCCCTGGCCAGTTGTCCGAATGTCAGCACCGTCGTGGTGGTGCAACGCACCCGTGCCGCCGTGAACTGGAGCGAAGACCGCGACCTCAACTACCAGCAGGCCGTGGACGCGGCCAGCGACGATTGCCCGCCAGAGCCGATGGACGCCGAAGACCCGCTGTTCATCCTCTACACCTCCGGCAGCACCGGGAAACCCAAAGGCGTGCTGCACACCACCGGCGGCTACCTGCTGCAGGCGGCCATGACCTTCAAATACGTGCTCGATTACCGAGACGGCGAGGTGTTCTGGTGCACCGCCGATGTGGGCTGGGTCACCGGCCATAGCTACATCGTGTATGGCCCGCTGGCCAATGGCGCCACCTCGCTGATGTTCGAAGGCGTGCCGAGCTACCCGGATAGCTCGCGGTTCTGGCAGGTCATCGATAAACACCAGGTGAATATTTTCTACACCGCCCCAACGGCCTTGCGCGCCTTGATGCGCGAGGGCCACGGCCCACTGGAAAACACCTCCCGCGCCAGCCTGCGTTTACTGGGCAGCGTGGGCGAGCCGATCAATCCAGAGGCTTGGGACTGGTACTTCAACGCCGTGGGCGAACAACGCTGCCCGATTGTGGATACCTGGTGGCAGACCGAGACCGGCGGCATCATGCTCAGCCCGTTGGTCAGCGCCCAGCGGATCAAGCCGGGCTGCGCCACCCAGCCGATGTTTGGCGTGCAACCGGTGTTGCTGGATGAGCAGGGCAAGGTGATCACGGGCGCCGGCAGCGGCGTGCTCGCGATCAAGTCAAGCTGGCCGGGGCAGATCCGCAGTGTCTACGGCGACCCACAGCGGATGATCGACACCTATTTCAAGCCCTACCCCGGCTACTACTTCACCGGCGACGGCGCACGTCGCGATGAAGACGGCGATTATTGGATCACTGGGCGTATCGACGATGTGATCAACGTGTCCGGGCACCGTATCGGCACCGCCGAGGTGGAAAGTGCGCTGGTGCTCCACGACCAAGTGGCCGAGGCTGCGGTGGTGGGCTACCCCCACGATGTCAAAGGCCAGGGCATCTACGCCTTCGTCACCCCCATGAATGGTGTGGAACCCAGCGATGCGCTGAAAAAACACCTGCTGGAGCTGGTCAGCAAGGAAATCGGCAGCTTTGCCAAGCCGGAACTGATCCAATGGGCACCGGCCTTGCCGAAAACCCGCTCCGGCAAGATCATGCGCAGGATTTTGCGCAAGATCGCCTGCAACGAACTGGACAGCCTTGGCGATACCTCGACCCTCGCCGACCCCAGCGTCGTGGACGGCCTGATCGACAAACGCCTGAACCGCTAGGAACCCCTGACTCGCCATGGAATTTATCCGCAGCCGTATCGAAACCCAACTGATGAGCCTCACCGGCTTGTCACTGGGCCAACTGGACCTGGAAAACCCCAAGGGCGATCCAGGCCTGTTCGGGCCGGACTCGGTCAGTTGGCAAGTCCATGGCGACTTCAGCAGCATGCTCATCGGTGGTATCAGTGCGTTGATGCTGCAAGCCCTGCATCCTCTGGCCCTGGCCGGCGTGTGGGACCATTCGAACTTTCGCCAGGACATGCTCGGGCGCCTGCGGCGCACTTCGCAGTTCATTTCCGGCACTACCTTCGGTTCGCGCAAAGATGCCGACTGGCTGATCGAAAAAGTGCGCACCATTCATTTGCAGGTGGTCGGCCATGCCCCGGATGGGCGGCCTTATGCGGCAAGCGACCCGGACCTGCTGACCTGGGTGCATGTAGCGGAGGTGAGTAACTTTCTCGCCGCCCATTTGCGCTATCGCAACCCGACGCTTTCGGGGCGCGACCAGGATCGTTACTACAGCGAAATCGCCTTGATAGCGGAGCGCTTGGGCGCACGGAATGTACCGCGATCACGGCAGGAAATTTCCGATTATCTGGAGCGCATCCGCCCGCAATTGCTGTGTGACGAACGCAGCCGCGAAGTACTGCGCCTGCTGCTGAACGCGCCTTCGCCCAGCACGTTGGCCAAGCCGTTTGGCGCCTTGATGATGCAGGCCGGCATCGACCTGCTGCCGGACTGGGCCAGCGCCATGCTCGGTCAGCGGCAGAACCCGATGCAACGCCAGATGATCCGCGCCGGGGTCAAGCGCAGTGCGCCGCTGCTGCGCTGGGCGATGCGCAATGGTTCGGTACAACGGGCACACCGACGGATGGGGTTGATGTAGGCAAGGCCCTATAGCTGTTAAACTTCGCGCCCTCATTTACAGCCAGGCGCGCTCCATGTCTCCCTTGAATCAGGCGCTGCGCGCCGCCCTCGATCATCGCCAAGACCTGATCAACGAGCTGCACGCCCAAGGCACCGATTGCTATCGCCTGTTCCACGGTAGCCAGGAAGGTGCCGGCGGCCTGACCATCGACCGCTACGGCCCGCAGTTGCTGGTGCAGAGTTTCCATCAGTCGCTGGAAACAGCAGACCTGCTGGACCTGCATCAACTGATCAACCAGTACCTGGGCCTGGAGTTGCTGCTGGTCTACAACGACCGCTCCCATGGCAACTCGCGGATCGACCGCGAAGACACGGTCTATCGCGCCGAACCCGCAGCACTGGAAGACCTGGTCGGCCACGAATGGGGCCTCAATTACCGTGTGCGTGGCCGCCATGCCGGGCAGGATCCTTTACTGTTCCTCGACCTGCGCAATACACGCGGCTGGGTCAAAGAGCACAGCGCCGGCAAAAGCGTGCTGAACCTGTTCGCCTACACCTGCGGCGTGGGCCTGAGCGCCGCGGCCGGTGGCGCGAGTGAGGTGTGCAACCTGGACTTCGCTGAAGGCAACCTGGCGGTCGGGCGTGAAAACGGCCTGCTCAACCCAAAACTGCCGAGCATGGCGTTTGTGCAGTCCGACTACTTCCCGGCGATTCGCCAACTGGCCGGGCTGCCGATTACCCAACGGCGCGGGCAGAAACTGCCGAGCTACCCGCGTCTTGAACAGCGTCAATATGACTTGGTGCTGCTCGATCCTCCGGCCTGGGCCAAGAGCGCCTTCGGCACCGTCGACCTGTTGCGCGACTACCAGAGCCTGCTCAAGCCCGCACTGCTCGCGACGGCGGATAACGGCGTGCTGATTTGCTGCAACAACCTGGCAAAAGTCAGCATGGAGGATTGGCGCGAACAGGTCTTGCGCTGTGCGGAAAAAGCCGGGCGCCCCGTGCGCGACTGGCAAATCATGACACCGGGGGCGGACTTTCCTTCACAGGATCAGCAGCCACCCCTGAAAACACTGATACTCCAGCTGTAGGACACGTCCCAAAGCCCCGGTTCTTCGGAACCGAAAACCCGTGCCATACTCCAAGGCACTCCTGTTCGATATAGATGGCGCCGCCCCATGTCCAAAGGATTGATTCGCGCCACTGGCGCCTTGTTGACCGCCCTTGCCCTGTACAGCTTGCTGGGCTTTTTGATTCTGCCGGGCATCGCCCTTCGCATTGCCAACCAACAACTGGCCAATTACGCCACGGTGCCGGCGCGGATCGAGCGCATCGAGCTCAATCCGTTCAGCCTGGAAGTCACCGCATGGGGCCTGAAGATTGGTGAACCCGGCAAGGAACAGGTAGGTTTTGAGCGCCTTTACGCCAACCTGCAGATCGACAGCCTGTGGACCCGCGCACTGCATCTGGCCGATGTGCAATTGGATCAGCCCAAGACCGAGCTGCTGTTCGACAAGTCTGGCCAATTGAACCTGGCGCAGTTGCTCAAATTGCCTGCGAGCGAACCGTCCCCCGCCGATCCCGACGCCAAGCCGTTCCCACTGCGTATCGACAGCATCAAGCTGGCCGGCGGTTATGTGCACTTCCAGGATCTACGCCCCAGCGAACCGATCGAATTTCTCTACGACAAACTCGACTTTGAGCTCAAAAACCTCAGCACCTTGCCTGAAGACAATGCCGACATGACCCTGGTCGCGGCTGGCCCTGAGGGCGGGCAGATCGATTGGAAAGGCAACTTCAGCCTGGTGCCGATCACGTCCGAAGGTACGCTGAAGGTCACTGACGGCAAGATGAAAGCCTGGTGGCCGTATGTGCGTGACGCGCTGCCCCTGGTCCTCGAAGACGGTGTGCTCAACTTCAGTACCGACTATAAATTCAGCCTGGCCAAAGAAACCGAGCTGAACCTGACAAACACAGCCGCCAGCATCGCGCCGTTCGCCATCAAGGCGCCGGATGGCCGCCCGCTGGTGCGCCTGGAGCGCCTGGACGTCAGCGAGACCACAGTGGACCTGGCCAAGCAACAAGTGGTGGTCGGCAAGATCCGCAGCAACAAACTGGAAACCTGGGCCGCCCGTGAAGCCGATGGGCAACTGGACTGGCAGAAACTGTTCGCCAGCCAACCGAGCAAGCCAGCCAAGGCGCCGGAGCCAGCCACGGCGCCCGCCACCGCCGATTCGCCAAAGCCTGCACCCGCTGCGCCAAGCAAACCTTGGCAGGTGCTGCTCAAGGACGTGCAACTGCGCAACTATCAAGTGCACTTGGCCGACCGACAGGTCAAACCAGCCGTAGCGCTGGAGCTGGGCCCGCTGAATGTCGATGTACAGAATTTCGACAGCCTCAACCAGAGCCCATTCACCCTCAAGGTCGACAGCGGCCTGGGCAAGCAAGGCAAGATCCAGGCAACCGGCGAAGTCAACCTCAACCCGGTCAGCGCCAAGTTGAAGGTCACCACCAAGGACATCGACCTGCGGGTCGCCCAGTCCTATATCAGCCCGTTTATCCGTCTTGAACTTCGTAGTGGCATGCTCGGCAGTGACCTCGACGTGAACCTGAAAAGCACCGAGCCCCTGGCGCTGCAGATTACCGGGCGGGCGCAGGTTGACCAGTTGCACACCTTGGACACCCTGAAGACCCGTGACTTCCTCAAATGGCAGCGTCTGGTCGTCGAGGGTCTGAACTATCAGCACGGCAACAGCCTGTCGATCGACAAGGTCAACCTGTTGCAACCCTATGCGCGGTTCATGATCAACGATGACCGCACCACCAACGTCGACGACCTGCTGATCCCGCAGCCAGCCGACACAGGCGCCAAATCGGCGGCCAAGCCTGCTGCGAGCAACGATAAACCCCTGGGCATTCGTATCGGGCAGATTGCTATCAACGACGGCTCGGCCAATTTTGCCGACTTCAGTCTTACACCCAACTTCGCCACCGCCATTCAACAGCTCAACGGACAGATCGGCACGATTGACAGCCGTCAGGCCAAACCGGCCAGCGTCGATATCAAGGGCAAGGTGGACCGCTACGCGCCGGTGACGATCAAAGGCAGCGTAAACCCGTTTGACCCGATGTCAGCGCTGGACATCGCCACCAGTTTCAAACGCGTTGAGCTGACCACATTGACGCCTTATTCAGGCAAGTTCGCCGGCTTCCGTATCCGCAAGGGCCGCCTGAACCTCGACCTGCACTACGTGATCACCAAAGGCCAGTTGAAGGCCGAGAACAAGGTGGTGGTCGAGCAACTGCAACTGGGTGAGAAGGTCGACAGCGCCGATGCCGTGGACTTGCCGATTCGTCTGGCAATCGCCTTGCTCAAGGACACCGACGGCAAGATCTCGATCGAGCTGCCGGTTACTGGCGACCTGAACAACCCGCAATTCAGCGTGATGCCGATTGTGTGGCAGACCCTGCGTAACCTGGTGGTCCGTGCAGCGACAGCGCCGTTCAAGTTTATCGGCGGGTTGGTCACCGGGGGCGGCTCGGAGGACTTGGGCAATGTGTCCTTCGCCCCGGGTTCCAGCGAGTTGAGCAAAGACGCCGAGAGCGCGCTGAACACACTGGCCAAGGCACTCAAGGAACGCCCAGCCCTACGCCTGGAAATTGAAGGCACAGCGGCTGCCAGCAGCGACGGCCCTTTCCTGGCCGCCGAACGCCTGGAACGCGAATACCAGTACAACTACTACAAAATCCTCCAGCGCCGCGGCGATAAAGTCCCGGCTCAGGCGTCGTTGCTGGTCGTTCCGGAAAGCGAAAAAGCACCGTTGCTCGAAGGCATTTACCGTACCCGCGTGAAACAACAGCCACCTGCGGAGTGGAAAGACCTGAGCCGCGATGACCGGTCAGCCAAGCTGCGTGACGGCGTGATCAAGTTCTGGAGCAATAGCGACGTGCTGCTGCGTCAACTCGGCCAGGATCGTGCCAGCACCATCAAGGATTACCTGGTGGACAAGGGCCAGCTGGAAGACGACCGCGTGTACTTTATTGATGCCAACCTGGGCCAGGCGGAGAAAGATGGCCGTGTGGTAACGCTCATGCACCTGGATGCCGAATAACCTGGCCCAATAGAACAGGCCCCGACACTAGTGCCGGGGCCTGAGTTGACCACATCCGTGTGGTCGGTCGCATGAACCTTAGAGGTGCATTGAGTGGATATCTAGCTCACTCGTGGCCGCCGCTTAAGTCAAACGAACTGTCCAGCGTTACTCTGCTTTCAGGCCATCGGCCGAGACAGCTTTAACGCCTTTGATTTTCTTGGTAATCGCTACAGCAGTGGTTTTCTGCGCTTCGCTAACGGCTACGGTCGACGACAGGGAAACAACGCCTTTATTGGTTTCGACCTTGATGTCGGTGCCAGGAATACCCTTTTCGGTAACCAGGTCAGCTTTTACCTTGGTGGTGATCCAAGTGTCGCTGGTGGTTTCCTTGGCGTCATGGGCTGCGCCTTTGGTTTTGTCGATGCCATCTGCTTTGGTAGCACCGCCAGCCATCAGGCCATCAGCGGAAACAGCAGTGACGCCTTTGATCTTTTTGGTGATCGCGACAGCAGTAGCTTTCTGTGCGTCAGAGATAGCGACTGTCGAGGACAGGGAAACCACGCCTTTGTTGGTTTCAACCTTGATGTCCGAACCAGGAATGCCCTTTTCGGTCAGCAGGTCGGATTTGACTTTGGTGGTGATCCAAGTATCCGAAACGCTTTCCTTGGCCTTGGTAGCTTCGCCAGCCGCCAACGTCATAGGGGCTTGGGAAGTCTGAGCAAAGGCTACGTTAGCACCCATGGCCAGAGTCAGAGCGGTAGCAGTAGCGAGAGCGAACTTCTTCATACGAGTAACTCCTGTTTTATTAAAAGTCTGCAGTACGTGAACCTTGATGCTGCAGCGTTAACAGGGATATTGCAGGCAGTGTGCCAAGTCGAAGCCTTCAATTAAACCCTTATAAAACAACGACTTATGAATATTGAATATTTCCGGAATCGTGCAACTTGCATGAAGGCCGTCGTGCCTGCATGCAAGTTGCGGCTTTTGCATTGGGCTAAACGGCTGATTTCGCTTCACTTTCCCGCGCCCATGAAAAAAGGACCCCGAAGGGTCCTTTTGTTCAGCTTAAACCTGCGGGTAATTAAACGCCCGAAGCCTTGGCTGCTGCTACGTCCTTGATGGACAGCTTGATACGGCCGCGGTTGTCCACGTCCAGTACCAGCACTTCCACTTCCTGGCCTTCTTTCAGAATGTCGGTCACTTTCTCAACACGAGCGTCGCTCAGCATGGAGATGTGAACCAGACCGTCTTTGCCCGGCAGGATGTTGACGAATGCGCCGAAGTCGACGATGCGCTCAACCTTACCCACGTAGATCTTGCCGATCTCGGCTTCAGCGGTGATGCCCAGGACGCGCTGACGTGCAGCTTCAGCCGCTTCCTTGGTTTCGCCGAAGATCTTGATCGAGCCGTCGTCTTCGATGTCGATCGAAGCCTTGGTTTCTTCGCAGATCGCACGGATGGTCGCGCCACCTTTACCGATAACATCACGGATTTTGTCGGTGTCGATTTTCATCGCGATCATGGTCGGAGCATTTTCCGACAGCTCGGTACGCGACTGGCCAATGATCTGGTTCATCTGGCCGAGAATGTTCAGGCGCGCTTCCAGGGCTTGGCCCAGAGCGATCTCCATGATTTCTTCGGTGATGCCTTTGATCTTGATGTCCATCTGCAGCGCGGTAACACCTTTAGCGGTACCGGCTACTTTGAAGTCCATGTCGCCCAGGTGGTCTTCGTCGCCCAGGATGTCGGTCAGGATGGCGAACTTCTCGCCTTCTTTAACCAGACCCATGGCGATACCGGCAACCGGTGCCTTCATCGGTACACCGGCGTCCATCAGGGCCAGGGAAGCACCGCAAACGGAAGCCATGGAGCTGGAACCGTTGGATTCAGTGATTTCCGACACAACACGGATGGTGTACGGGAACACGTCAGCAGCAGGCAACATTGCGGAAATCGAACGACGGGCCAGACGGCCGTGACCGATTTCGCGACGACCAGCACCACCCATACGACCACACTCGCCCACCGAGAACGGAGGGAAGTTGTAGTGCAGCATGAACGGGTCTTTTTTCTCGCCTTCCAGGGTGTCCAGCAGCTGTGCGTCACGGGCGGTACCCAGGGTCGCAACTACCAGAGCCTGAGTTTCACCACGGGTGAACAGTGCCGAACCGTGGGTCTTCGGCAGAACGCCGACTTCGATGTTCAGCGGACGTACGGTGCGGGTGTCACGACCGTCGATACGTGGCTTGCCGTTAACGATGTTTTCGCGAACGGTGCGGTATTCGATTTCACCGAATGCAGCTTTGACTTCGCTGGAAGAAGGCTGGCCTTCTTCACCGGACAGCTTGGCTACAACCTGATCCTTCAGCTCGCCCAGGCGAGCGTAACGGTCGGCCTTGACGGTGATGGTGTAGGCGTCGGAGATGGCAGCGCCGAACTCGGAGCGGATAGCGCCCAGCAGTTCGGTAGCTTCGGCTTGTGGAGCCCAGGCCCAAGTAGGCTTGGCAGCTTCGGCAGCCAGTTCTTTAACTGCGTTGATCACAACCTGGAATTCGTCGTGAGCAAACAGTACGGCGCCCAGCATCTGGTCTTCGGTCAGCTCTTTGGCTTCCGATTCAACCATCAATACGGCTTCCGAGGTACCGGCAACGACCATGTCCAGGCTCGATGCTTTCTGTTGCTCGTAAGTCGGGTTCAGCAGGTAGCCGGTGCTTTCGTGGAAAGCAACGCGGGCAGCGCCGATCGGGCCATCGAAAGGAATACCGGAGATCGCCAGGGCAGCCGACGTACCGATCATTGCAGCAACGTCCGGATCGGTTTTCTTGCTGGTGGAAACGACGGTGCAGACAACCTGCACTTCGTTCATGAAGCCTTCAGGGAACAGCGGACGGATCGGACGGTCGATCAGTCGGGAAGTCAGGGTTTCTTTCTCGGAAGGACGACCTTCACGCTTGAAGAAACCGCCAGGGATCTTACCGGCAGCGTAAGTCTTTTCCTGGTAATGAACAGAAAGAGGGAAGAAGCCCTTGCTCGAATCAGCGGTCTTGGCGCCAACAACGGTCACCAATACGGTAACGTCGTCATCAACGGTAACCAGCACTGCGCCGGAGGCTTGACGGGCGATACGGCCTGTCTCAAGGGTAACGGTCGACTGACCGAACTGGAATTTTTTGATAACCGGGTTCACGGTGTCCTACCTTCTTTGTGGCTCTTGGGGAACTTGTTTTCTTGCGAAATTCTTGGGCAATGTCGGGAATCGGCCCGACCCTTGTCCAGGGGGTAAAACGTGTATCCAGATAAAACTTGAGGCTGGGAGCCTACCATGAGCCAACGGGAATCCCGATGACACACGGCAGACAACCAACCTCTAGCGCAATCGCTTATTAGCGACGCAGACCCAGGCGACCGATCAGAGCCTGATAACGACCCAGATCCTTGCCTTTCAGGTAATCCAGCAGCTTACGACGCTGGTTTACCATGCGGATCAGACCACGACGGGAGTGGTGATCTTTACCGTTGGCCTTGAAGTGACCTTGCAGCTTGTTGATGTTGTGGGTCAGCAGTGCAACTTGCACTTCTGGCGAACCAGTGTCACCAACAGCTTGCTGATAGTCAGCAACGATTTGTGCTTTTTCTTGAACGTCGAGAGCCATGAGGCAATCCTTTTTTCAGGAAACCACCCAAAGGGCAGTTTCAACAGGCCAGGGACAAATCCCTGTATCTAAAAATGAGTGTTGACCGTGCCTGTTAACAGCCACACTCGTCCGGTCATTCTGACCGAATCAGTCTACGCGGCGCGATGCGCCCGTCTTCGCTCACTTCACCGATACCGATAAAGCGACCGTTATGATCCTGTACCCGCACCATGCCGAACTTCGGAGCATCCGGGGCACGTACCGGCTGGCCGTTGAGCCAGTAGAACGCGCTGTGCTCCGAGAAGTGCAGCAACGGCCAATCCAGCAAACCGCTGTCCGATGGCATCAGGAAGCGATCAACCGCTTCATTGCCGCCTTCGGCGTGTACCGCTTCCAACTCTTCCAGCGTGACCGTCTGAGCGAGGCTGAAAGGTCCGGCCTGGGTGCGTCGCAGTTCTGCAACGTACGCGCCGCAACCGAGCTGTTCACCAATATCTTCCACCAGGGTACGGATATAGGTGCCTTTGCTGCAGTCCACGGCCAGGCGTGCGGTTTCACCTTCACAGGCGAGCAATTCCAAGCGCGCAATAGTAACAGAACGCGGTTCACGCTCCACTACTTCGCCCGCACGTGCCAGCTTGTAAAGTGGCTGCCCGTCACGTTTGAGAGCCGAGTACATCGGCGGTATCTGACTGATTTGCCCACGAAAAGCGGGTAAAGCGGCTTCGATATCAGCACGACCAACGGTCACCTCGCGAACCTGCAAAACATCACCTTCGGCATCCGCCGTGGTGGTGGTCTTGCCCAGTTGCATCAGGGTTTCGTAACCCTTGTCGGAATCCAGCAGGTATTGCGAGAACTTGGTCGCTTCGCCAAAGCACAACGGCAGTACGCCGGTAGCCAGGGGATCGAGGCTACCGGTATGCCCGGCTTTCTCGGCATTGAGCAGCCAGCGGACCTTCTGCAACGCGGCATTGGAGGTAAAGCCAATGGGCTTGTCGAGCAGAATGATGCCGCTGACGTTGCGACGGATACGTTTGACCTGAGCCACCGCTTACTCCTTGGCGTCTTCAGGTGTGGACGGATGCTGGCTGTCTTCAGCCACGGCGCGCTCGATCAACGCCGACAGGTGCGCACCACGCACGACGCTTTCGTCGTAGTGGAAGTGCAACTGCGGAACACTGCGCAACTTCATTTCGCGGGCCAACTGCATGCGCAGGAAACCGGCGGCAGAGTTGAGCACCTTGATGCTTTGTGCGATTTCTTCGCTGTTGTCCTGCCCCATCACAGTGATGAAGATCTTGGCGTGACCCACGTCACGGCTCACTTCAACGGCGGTGATAGTGACCAGGCCAACGCGCGGGTCTTTGACTTCGCGACGGATCAGTTGGGCCAGCTCGCGCTGCATCTGATCGCCGATACGTTGGGTACGGCTGTATTCTTTTGCCATGTCTTGTTACCTGTTACTGCCACACGGTGAAACCCGTGGGGTCTGAAAGCGGCAAACGCCCGGCCTGACAAAAGCCAGACCGGGCGTTGCGTTTAGAGTCCGTACGCTGCGCGGGGCATTTGCATGCCCACACGCGACGTGGCTCCGGAAGTGCGCGAGTTAGAGGCTGCGAGCAACCTGAACCTTCTCGTAGACTTCGATCTTGTCGCCAGGCTTGACGTCGTTGTAGCTCTTGACGCCGATACCGCATTCCATGCCGGCACGTACTTCGGAAGCGTCATCCTTGAAGCGGCGCAGGGATTCCAGCTCGCCTTCGAAGATAACGATGTCTTCACGCAGTACACGGATCGGACGGTTACGGTACACAGTACCCTCGATAACCATGCAACCGGCGATTGCACCGAATTTCGGCGAGCGGAACACGTCACGCACCTCGGCGATACCCAGGATATTTTCCCGAACGTCGCTGCCAAGCATGCCGGTGAGGGCTTTCTTGACGTCTTCGATGATGTCGTAGATGACGTTGTAGTAACGCATGTCCAGGCCTTCCTGCTCGACGATCTTCCGTGCGCCAGCATCGGCACGCACGTTGAAGCCGAACAATACAGCGTTGGAAGCCAGTGCCAGGTTAGCGTCGGATTCGGTGATACCACCGACACCGCCACCCACAACACGCACTTGCACTTCGTCGTTACCCAGGCCATTCAAGGCGCCGTTCAACGCTTCGAGGGAACCACGAACGTCAGATTTGAGGACGATATTCAGCGTCTTCTTCTCTGCCTGGCCCATGTTCTCGAAGATGTTTTCCAGCTTGCCGGCGTGAGCGCGAGCCAGTTTGACTTCGCGGAACTTGCCTTGACGGAACAGAGCCACTTCACGGGCTTTCTTCTCGTCCGACAGCACGCTCATCTCGTCGCCAGCGTCCGGGGTACCGTCCAGGCCGAGGATCTCGACAGGGATGGAAGGACCGGCTTCCTTGATTGGCTTGCCGTTCTCGTCGAGCATGGCACGTACACGGCCATAGTTCGAACCGACCAGGACCATGTCGCCTTGGCGCAGGGTACCGTCTTGAACCAGAACGGTTGCAACCGGGCCACGACCTTTGTCGAGACGCGATTCAACCACAACGCCACGACCTGGGGCCGATGGGGTTGCTTTCAGTTCGAGTACTTCAGCTTGCAGCAGGACCGCTTCGAGCAGTTCGTCCACGCCAGTACCGACTTTCGCCGAAACCGAAACGAACGGCGTATCACCGCCCCACTCTTCAGACGTCACGCCGTGAACCGACAGTTCGCTACGGATGCGATCAAGATCGGCGCCCGGCTTGTCGATTTTGTTCACGGCAACAACCAGTGGAACACCAGCGGCCTTGGCGTGCTGGACAGCTTCAATGGTCTGCGGCATCACGCCGTCGTCCGCTGCAACTACCAGGATCACGATGTCAGTCGCCTTGGCACCACGGGCACGCATTGCGGTAAACGCGGCGTGACCAGGGGTGTCGAGGAAGGTGACCATGCCGCGCTCGGTTTCAACGTGGTATGCACCGATGTGCTGGGTGATACCGCCGGCTTCGCCAGCAGCTACCTTGGCACGACGGATATAGTCGAGCAGCGACGTCTTACCATGGTCAACGTGGCCCATTACGGTCACAACTGGCGCGCGGGAGAACGTCTCACCTTCAAACTTCAGGGACTCTGCCAGGGAATCTTCCAGAGCGGTGTCGCTGACCAGGGTCACTTTGTGGCCCAGTTCTTCGGCTACCAGCTGAGCAGTTTCCTGATCAAGCACCTGGTTGATGGTCGCTGGAGTACCCAGTTTGAACATGAACTTGATGATTTCAGCAGCCTTGACCGACATCTGGTTGGCGAGATCGCCAACAGTGATGGTCTCGCCGATCTGCACATCACGCACGACAGGGCCGGTTGGGCTCTGGAAACCGTGGGCGTTGCGCTTCTTCAGCTTGGCCTTGCCGCGACCACCACGACGGAAGCCATCGCTTTCTTCGTCGGTAGTACGTGGGGCAACGCGTGGCGCAGGCGCTTTCTCTTTGACCGAAGCGCGATGCGGAGCGTTTTTGCGCTCGCCATCGCCACCGCCACCGCGACGATTGTTATCGTCGGCACGTGGTTTGTCCGGACGACGAGGTTCCTCGCGCTTGCGGGCATCGGCAGCAGGTGCTGGTGCAGCGGCAACCGGAGCGGCCTCACGCACAGCTTCTGCGGGAGCAGCGACCGCATCAGTCGAAGCAGTTTGCGCAGCAGCAGGCTGACGGCGCGCTTCTTCTTCGGCGCGACGCTTGGATTCTTCTTCAGCCTTCTGACGAGCAGCATTTTCTACTGCGCGACGTTCATCCAGTTCGCGTTTGCGCTCGGCTTCGATTTCTTCCGGGCTGCGCTGTACGAAGACTTTTTTCTTGCGTACTTCAACGCTGATGCTCTTGCTACCAGCAACACGCAGGGTGCTGGTAGTTTTGCGCTGCAATGTAATCTTGCGCGGTTCTTCCACTTTCGCCTTGTGGCTGCTCTTCAAGTGAGTCAGCAAAGACTGCTTCTCACTATCGCTCACACCTTCATCGGCGGCGGTGTGCGGCAGACCTGCCTCACGCATCTGCTGCAACAGGCGCTCTACCGGTGTTTTGACCTCATCGGCCAGTTGTTTCACCGTGACTTGCGTCATGCACTTCTCTCCTCAGGCCGCGCCTAATTACTCGAACCAATGGGCTCGGGCGGCCATGATCAACTTGCCGGCACGATCATCGTCAATGCCGTCGATGTCGAGCAGGTCGTCAATAGACTGCTCGGCCAGGTCTTCGCGGGTAATTACGCCGCGCACCGCCAGTTCCATCGCCAAATCCTTGTCCATACCCTCAAGCGAGAGCAGGTCTTCGGCCGGATGGGCGTCTGCCAGCTTTTCCTCAGTAGCGATGGCTTTAGTCAACAAACGATCCTTGGCCCGAGCGCGAAGCTCGTTGACGGTGTCTTCGTCAAAGCCGTCGATGTTGAGCATTTCTTCCAACGGTACGTAGGCAATCTCTTCCAGGCTGGTAAAGCCTTCATCTACCAGCACCTGTGCCAGGTCTTCGTCGACTTCCAACTCGTCGATGAAGTTGCGCAGGATGTCACCGGTTTCAGCTTGCTGCTTAGCCTGGATGTCCGATTCGGTCATCACGTTCAGGGTCCAACCGGTCAGTTGGCTGGCCAGACGCACGTTCTGACCACCACGACCAATGGCCTGAGCCAGATTGTCTGCGCCAACGGCGATGTCCATTGCATGGGCATCTTCGTCAACGATAATTGCCGCCACTTCAGCAGGCGACATTGCGTTGATCACGAACTGCGCCGGGTTATCGTCCCACAGGACGATGTCCACACGCTCACCGCCCAATTCGCCCGACACTGCCTGGACGCGCGAACCGCGCATACCAATGCAAGCACCCTGCGGGTCGATGCGTTTGTCCTTGGAGCGGACCGCGATCTTGGCGCGCGAGCCCGGGTCGCGGGACGCAGCCATGACTTCAATCAGGCCTTCGGCGATTTCCGGCACTTCGATACGGAACAGCTCGATCAGCATTTCCGGCGCGGTACGCGACAGGATCAACTGAGGGCCGCGGTTCTCGGTGCGGATTTCCTTGAGCAGCGCACGCAGACGCACGCCGACACGGAAGGTTTCGCGAGAGATGATGTCTTCGCGGGCCAGCAACGCTTCGGCGTTGTTGCCCAAGTCGACGATCACATTGTCGCGGGTCACTTTTTTCACGGTGCCGGAGATGATTTCACCCAGGCGCTCGCGATAAGCGTCGACAACTTGAGCGCGCTCAGCTTCGCGAACCTTTTGCACGATCACCTGTTTGGCGGTCTGTGCAGCAATACGGCCGAACTCGATGGATTCGATCTTTTCTTCGACGACATCACCGACCTGGGCGCCCGGGTGCGTTTCAGCAACCTTGCTTGGCCAGGTTTCGATGGCCGGATCATCAAGATCGGCTTCTTCGACGACCGTCCAGCGACGGAAAGTCTCATAGGCACCGGTGTGGCGGTTAATTTCCACACGCAGATCAACTTCGTCTTCAAAACGCTTTTTGGTAGCAGTGGCCAGGGCCAGCTCCAGCGCTTCAAAAATCACGTTTGCCGGTACGCCCTTTTCATTGGATACCGACTCAACAACCAGCAGTACTTCTTTGCTCATCGTACGCCTCGCCTTTCGCAAGCCATTGGATCCGCGGGATCCGCGTCTCAGTCAAAACTGGGAATAATGTTGGCCTTGTCGATCATATCGATCGGCAACAGGAACTCATGGTCTTCTACCTGCACCACGACATCCTGTTCTTCTACACCGCGCAGAAGGCCCTGAAAGTTGCGTCGCCCTTCAAAAGGAGACCGCAGCTTGATCTTCACTTGTTCACCGGCAAATTTTGCAAACTGCTCAATAGTGAACAGTGGGCGTTCCATGCCTGGCGAGGAAACTTCGAGGGTGTATTCAACGGAAATTGGATCTTCAACATCCAGGACACCGCTGATCTGACGGCTGACAATGGCACAATCGTCCACCAGCACACCGCCCTCTTTATCGATATAAACGCGCAACATTGAGTGGCGACCTTGAGCCGAAAACTCAATACCCCAGCATTCATAGCCTAGGGCCACGACCACCGGGGCCAGCAAGGCCTGCAACTCTTCTAGCTTGCTCGACACCTGAACCCCCTCGTGCATGTATGTGCATGCTGTGCAAAATAAAAAAATGGGCGAAACGCCCATCCTTGAAACGCCGTCGAACAGCGGCGTTGAAAGTGTCCAGCTAACAAAAAGCCCCTTAAAAGGGGCTCCGCTAAAACTGGTTGCGGGGGCCGGATTTGAACCGACGACCTTCGGGTTATGAGCCCGACGAGCTACCAGACTGCTCCACCCCGCGACAAAGCTGGGGCGGAAGTATACGACCGATCCCTTACAGGGTCAATGTAACCTTCCACCTACAAAAAAGCCCGCAACAGCGGGCTCTTCTGATAATTGGTACCGAGAAGGGGACTCGAACCCCTACACCCTATGGGCACAACCACCTCAAGGTTGCGTGTCTACCAATTCCACCACCTCGGCAATACAGCACTTACAACCCTTCTTACTTCTGCTCTTGAGCTGGAGGTACGTCAGTCGCTGGAGTAGCCGACTTTTGCTCTTGAAGCACCGGGACATCATCAGAAGCCGGTTTTGCTTTTGGAACTTCCAACACTGCTGGGTTTGGCAAACCTACTTGAGTCAGCACATGAGCTTTCTCTTTAGCAAAGTAACCTAACCCTAAGCTGGTTATGAAGAAACCGGCGGCAAGTATAGCAGTAAACTTACTAAGAAAGGTAGAGGAACCTTGGCTTCCGAACACAGTATTTGAAGCACCTGCACCGAAAGACGCACCAGCATCCGCACCTTTACCCTGTTGCAACAAAACCAGGGCAACTACGCCCAGGGCAGCCAACAGATGAAAAACGACTACGACTGTTTCCAGCATTTTTTCAGTTTCCCGCGGCGCGACAGATCGCACCGAACTCATCTGCATTCAGGGAAGCTCCACCAATGAGCCCCCCATCGATATCCGGCATGCCGAACAGTTCGACCGCATTGGCCGCCTTCACGCTGCCGCCGTATAGAAGCCGCACACCTTGTGCGATTTCAGAATTCTCTGCCGCCAACTGCGCGCGGATGGCTGCGTGCACATCCTGCGCCTGTTGCGGTGTAGCAGTCAGCCCGGTACCAATGGCCCAGACCGGCTCGTAAGCAATTACCGCCTTTGCAAACGCACCAACACCCAGATCCTCGATGATGCTGCCCAACTGACGCGAGACAACTTCAAGAGTCTTGCCTGATTCGCGCTGCTCTAGGGTCTCGCCTATGCACAACACTGGAATCAAGCCACAAGCCTGTGCCGCTGCGAACTTGCGATTGAGTGTTCCATCACGCTCGCCCATCATCTGACGACGCTCGGAGTGCCCAACAAGCACATAGGAACAACCCGCATCGACCAGCTGACTCGGTGCAATCTCACCGGTCAACGCACCTTGCATGGCCTCCACCGCAGAATTCTGCGCGCCGACCTGAATCGACTTACCTTTCAAGCCATCAACCACTTGGGTGATGTGCAAGCAAGGCGGGAAAACCGCGACATCAACACCGCTAGGCAAGGCCAGGTGACGAAGGCCATTGATCAGCTCAGCGACACTGGCGCGGGTACCGTGCATCTTCCAGTTACCAGCTACCATAGTGCGACGCATGCTGTACCTCGTCGGTCAAAGTGGGCGCAGATGTTACCCAACCACATCATTACTGGCAAGCCGAATTCAGGCGCAAACTTCAGTTACCAGTTTTGCCAGGTCTTCGGCGTGGCCGCGAACCTGTATTTCGTCGTCACCTTCGACCATAACGCGCACCAAAGGCTCTGTGCCGGACTTGCGCAGCAGTACCCGCCCGCGCCCCGCCATTGCCAGGGTCACGCGCTCGCAAGCCTCTTTGACAGCAGGGTGCTCGATCGGGTTTTCGCCGCCCGAGAAATGCACGTTAAGCAAAACTTGCGGACATTTGCGTAAAGCCTGACGCGCCTGCGCCAAGCTCTCTTCACGACGACGCAAAGCCAGCAACACCTGCAAAGCCGCGATAATCGCATCGCCCGTGGTGGTGTGCTGGAAGCATACGACGTGCCCAGAGTTTTCACCGCCTACCTGCCAATTACGCTCCAGCAGCTCGGCAATCACATAACGATCACCCACGTTGGCACGGACAAAAGGAATACCCAAGTCTGCCAATGCGAGCTCAAGCCCCAGATTGCTCATCAACGTACCGACGACACCGCCCTGGAGCTTGTTACGCTCGTGCAGGTCACGAGCAATGATGAACAACAGGTCATCGCCATCCACCACGGCCCCCGTGTGATCAACCATCAGCACGCGGTCTCCATCACCGTCAAAGGCAATCCCGAGGTCCGCATGCTCAGCCAGGACAGCGGCCTGCAACTGCCCCATATGGGTGGAGCCGCAGTTTTCGTTGATGTTCAATCCATTGGGCTGGGCCGAGAGCACTGTGACATCTGCGCCCAATTCCTTGAACACGCTTGGGGCGACTTTGTAGGTCGCACCATGGGCGCAATCGATCACAATCTTCAGGCCTGCAAAGTTGGTGCTGGTTGGCACGCTGCTCTTGCAGAACTCAATATACCGGCCCGACGCGTCATTGATCCGCGAAACCTTGCCCAGCTTGCTGGACTCGACCACCGTCATCGGCGCGTCCAACAGTTCTTCAATCATCAGCTCAATCTCGTCCGGCAACTTGGTGCCCTGCCCCGAGAAAAACTTGATGCCATTGTCATCATGAGGGTTGTGCGAGGCGCTGATCACAATACCGGCTTCAGCGTGGAAGGTACGCGTCAGGTATGCAATCGCCGGGGTAGGCATAGGGCCTAGCAACATCACGTCAGCACCTGCGGCGGACAAACCTGCCTCAAGCGCAGATTCAAACATGTACCCCGAGATTCGGGTGTCCTTGCCCACCAGGATCCGACAAGCGCCCATGCTGCGAAAGGCCATACCCGCCGCCCAACCCAGCTTGAGCATAAAATCAGGAGTAATTGGAAATTCGCCGACCCGACCACGGATCCCGTCGGTGCCAAAGTATTTTTTAGTCATAAGTGCTCCATCATTCTTATTCGGCTGATTCTACAGCGGCAATCATGCGCACCACATCAACGGTTTCTGCGACGTCATGCACACGCAAGATGCGCGCACCCTTGGTCAAGGCCAGCGCGGCCAGCGCAAGGCCACCGTATAATCGCTCACCCACAGGCCGATTCAACGCCAGCCCGATCATGCTCTTGCGTGAAACGCCAACCAGTAAGGGGCGACCAAGGGCATGCAGGGACTCCATGTGCTTGAACAGACTTAAATTGTGTTGCAGGGTCTTGGCAAAACCAAAACCCGGATCAAGAATTATCTTTTCCGGCGCAATGCCTACCGCGGCGCACTGGGCAACCCGCTCGGAGAGAAAACCACTTACCTCGTCGACCAGATCATCGTAGTGCGGGCTGTCCTGCATATTGCCGGGCTCACCCAACATATGCATCAGGCACACGGGCAGACCGGTAGCAGCGGCCGCATCCAGAGCGCCGTCGCGGCGCAGGGACCGCACATCATTGATCAATCCGGCCCCCAGCCGAGCCGTCTCGCGCATAACGGCCGGCGTTGACGTGTCTACCGAAATAATCACATCCAGCTCACGGGCAATGCGCTCGACAATCGGCGCCACACGCTCGAGCTCCTCCAGCGGAGAAACAACACGAGCACCCGGCCGGGTCGACTCGCCACCGATATCAATCAGTGTCGCGCCGGCAGCCACCATTGACTCGGCATGACGCAATGCAGCATCAACCTGGCTGAAGCGGCCACCATCGGAAAAGGAATCGGGGGTTACATTAAGAATACCCATGACATGCGCATGGGCCAAATCAAGAACCCGGTTGCCGCAAGGCAACCGGGTGGAGGACGTACCAAAAGTCATTTCAAACCTTAGTGATCCGCTGCCGGACCGCCGATCGGGGTTTCAGGACGCTCGTTTTGAACCACGGGCGGTGTACCCGAAGTACCCGAACCACCTTCCCAATCGCGAGGCTCACGAGGCGCCCGACCAGCCATGATGTCGTCGATCTGGTCCGCATCAATGGTTTCGTACTTCATCAGCGCATCAGCCATTGCATCCAGCTTGTCGCGATTATCGGTCAGAATCTGCTTGGCTGTGCCGTAGCACTGATCAATGATGCTGCGCACTTCAGAGTCGATCAGCTTGGCTGTCTCACCGGAGAAGCTGGCGCTTTGACCGCCACCACCACGCCCCAGGAACACTTCGCCTTCTTCCTCGGCATACATCAACGGGCCCAGCTTTTCCGACAATCCCCACTTGGTCACCATGTTCCGAGCAATCTGGCTTGCACGCATGATGTCGTTGGAAGCACCAGTGGTTACGCCGTCGAAGCCCAGCGTCATCTCTTCTGCAATACGGCCGCCGTACAGCGAGCAGATCTGGCTGATCAGCGCACGCTTGGAGAGGCTGTAACGATCCTCTTCCGGCAGGAACATGGTGACACCCAGCGCACGACCACGAGGAATGATCGACACCTTGTAGACCGGATCATGCTCAGGCACAACGCGCCCAACAATGGCGTGGCCGGCTTCGTGATAGGCAGTGTTCTGCTTCTCTTTCTCGGACATGACCATGGACTTGCGCTCGGCGCCCATCATGATCTTGTCTTTCGCCAGCTCGAACTCTTTCATTTCAACGATGCGCTTGCCGGTACGAGCCGCAAACAACGAAGCTTCGTTCACCAGGTTGGCCAAGTCGGCACCGGAGAAGCCTGGAGTACCACGGGCAATCACGGCCGGAGCCACGTCATCCCCCATTGGCACTTTGCGCATATGCACTTTCAGAATCTGTTCACGACCACGGATGTCCGGTAGGCCGACCACAACCTGACGGTCGAAACGGCCCGGACGCAGCAGCGCAGGGTCCAGCACGTCTGGACGGTTGGTTGCGGCGATGACGATGATGCCGTCATTCATCTCGAAACCATCCATCTCGACCAGCAACTGGTTGAGAGTCTGCTCACGCTCGTCGTGACCACCACCCATGCCAGCACCACGATGGCGACCGACAGCGTCGATTTCATCGATGAAGATAATGCACGGAGCGTGCTTCTTGGCCTGCTCGAACATATCGCGGACACGACTGGCACCCACGCCGACAAACATCTCAACGAAGTCAGAACCGGAAATGGTGAAGAACGGCACCTTAGCTTCGCCAGCAATCGCCTTGGCCAGCAAGGTTTTACCGGTACCCGGAGGACCTACCATCAGAACGCCGCGAGGAATACGACCACCCAGGCGCTGGAACTTGCCTGGATCGCGCAGGAACTCGACCAGTTCGCCGACTTCTTCCTTGGCCTCATCGCAGCCTGCAACATCAGCCAGGGTAGTTTTCACCTGATCTTCTGAGAGAAGGCGCGCCTTGCTCTTGCCGAAGCTCATCGGCCCGCCCTTGCCTCCGCCGCCGCCCTGCATCTGGCGCATGAAGAACATGAACACGGCAATGATTACCAGGATCGGGAAGCTTGCCACCAGGAGCTGAGTCCAGATGCTCTGCTGCTCAGGCTGCTTGCCTTCGACCACCACGTGGTTATCCACCAGGTCGCCGATCAGACCGTTGTCCTGGATTGCCGGACGAATGGTCTTGAAGCTGTCGCCATCGTTGCGTTTGCCGGTGATCACGTAGCCATCAACCGCTACGCGCTCGACCTTGCCATCCTTAACTTGCTGGATGAAGTCGGAGTAGTTGAGGGTCTGCGGCTCGTTAGGGCTGGAGAAGTTGTTCATCACCGTCACCAGGACAGCCGCGATGATCAACCACAGGATCAGATTCTTTGCCATATCGTTCAATTAACTACCCTCTGAAGCAAGCTCCGCTACTGGCGCGCGCTTCGCATGATATTCACCGGCCTAACTTACTACATTACCTACAACTCTGGCAGGCGCCGTCTGTAACCCTTTGTGAAACTTTGACTACACAATATTCGTAAAGCTTCGTGACGAAAGCGATATAAAAAAACCTATCACCCTCCTCGAATAAATCAAAAACGCTCTTCGCTCGCCGCACCTTCAACCCCGCGGAACCCACGGCACAGCAGGTATTGCTCACGAGAACGGTCTCGGGACGAGTCTGGCTTGCGAGTTTGCACCTTGTCGAACAGCTTGCGAATGTTCTTGTGATACTCGTCAAAACCTTCGCCCTGGAAGACTTTCACAAGGAAATCTCCACCGGGACGCAACACCCGACCCGCCAAATCCAGCGCCAGTTCGCAGAGGAACATGGCTCGCGGCATATCGACGGCCGGTAATCCACTCATATTGGGGGCCATGTCGGAAATCACAAGGTCTACCTGCGAATTTCCCACAGCCTCCAGGATCTCGGCCAACACCGAGTCCTGGGTGAAGTCGCCGTGTACGAAGGTCACATCCGGGATGCTGTCCATCTCAAGGATGTCGGAGGCGATCAACCGGCCTTGCCCACCAATCAGACGACTGGTCACCTGGGACCAACCACCTGGAGCGGCACCCAGATCGATAACGCTCATGCCCGGACGGATCAATTTGTCCTTGTCCTGGATCTCCAGGAGCTTGTAGCTGGCCCGCGAACGGTACCCGTCCTTTTGCGCCTTTTTGACGTAAGGATCGTTGAAATGCTCTTGCAGCCACTTAAGGCTAGTTTTGGAACGGGCCACGGGCCACCTCGAAAATAAAACGGGTCGTGATTAACTGGGCGGTCCCGGACTCGCTCGGGTAAACTGGCCGCCGCTTTTTACAAGATCAGACGCAGGGGTCAGATTATGCCGCTCACTCAAGAGCAGAAGAAACAGTACAAATCCATTGGCCACCATCTGAAACCAGTTCTGATTGTGGCAGACAACGGTTTGACTGAAGGTGTGTTAGCCGAACTTGAACGCGCATTGGGCGATCATGAACTGATCAAGATCAAGGTCAACATCCTTGACCGCGAAGCGCGCCTGGCCGCCATTGCAGAACTGTGCAAGGTTGGCAAAGCGGACCTGGTTCAGGTCATCGGCAAGATGGCGCTGCTGTATCGCAAGAACTTCAGCGTCAACAAGCAACTGTCGAACGTGCATCGCTTCAAATGACACAAGGGTCACGGGCGTGCTTTGCGCGCCCTGCCACTCCATCCTGGCGCGGGCTGTACAACCAGCACCAGGCCGGAGAACCCTAATACAAGATAGCTGAATAGCTGCCAGCGCAACGCTTCCGGCAGCCACACATGCACGATGCAAAACATTGCACACGCATACAGCGCCATCAACAGCAGTTGGCCGCGAATATCCCGCCACAAACTCCCCAAGCCCTCGGCCTTGACCAGCACCAATGCCTGAAGGGTCACGCACGCTGCTGCAAAACCCACCAGCAACGCACTCAGTAATCCATCGATCTCATCGATCAGCAACGGAGCCAGGCCAATAAGGCCCAGCGCCGGCAGCACACCAATGTGCAGCAACCACAGGCCACCCACCCAAAGCATCTGGGCAAGCTGCCAAAGCATGGCGCCCGCACGAAGCGGGCGCCGCCTTTCAGACGTGGCGAACTTCAACAATCTCGTACTCGATCACGCCACCGGGTGTTTTTACAGCCACCACATCACCCTCTTCCTTGGCAATCAAGGCGCGGGCCAGCGGCGAACCGACGGAGATTTTTCCGAGCTTAAAGTCAGCTTCGTCTTCGCCAACGATATGGTAAGTCACGCGATCATCAGTCTCCACATTGGCGATTTCGACGGTGGTACCGAAGATCACTTTGCCAGTGTGAGGAATGCTCGTAACGTCGATGACGACCTGATTCTGGATCCGACCCTCAATGTCACGAATCCGCGCCTCAACCATACCCTGCTGCTCGCGAGCCGCGTGGTATTCAGCGTTTTCCTTCAAGTCACCCAGCTCGCGGGCCGTACCGATGTCCTGGCTCAGCTTCGGACGTACGACCTTGGTCAGATGAGCGTGCTCCTCTTCCAGGGCCTTTGCGCCCTGGACGGTCATTGGGTATTTGATCATGCCTTCAATCCTGCGTGTAGATCCTGCAAGCGGCGTACGGTTTTTTCCGGACCGAACTTGAGCGCCTCACAGATAGCTTCGCCAGCAGCAATGGTGGTGGTGCAGTAGATCTTGTGCTGCAAGGCATTACGACGAATGGAGTAGGAGTCCGCGATCGACTGACGACCTTCGGTGGTATTGATGATCAGCGTGACTTCGTCATTCTTGATCATGTCGACCACGTGCGGACGGCCTTCCGTCACCTTGTTTACGCGACGCACTTTCAGGCCCGCCGCTTCGATCAGCTTGGCAGTACCGGCAGTAGCAACGACTTCAAAGCCCAAGTTGATCAGATCACGGGCAACACCTGCAACCAGTGGCTTGTCATCATCACGCACACTGATAAACGCAGTACCGCCGGTCGGCAGCACTTCGCTGGCACCCATCTGAGCCTTGGCGAACGCTTCACCGAAGGTATCGCCCACGCCCATCACTTCACCGGTGGACTTCATCTCTGGGCCTAGGATCGGGTCCACACCAGGGAATTTGGCGAATGGGAACACCGCCTCTTTCACGCTGTAGAAGTTCGGAATGATTTCCTTGGTGAAGCCGATTTCCTTCAGGGTCTTACCGGCCATTACACGGGCAGCGATCATCGCCAGGGACACACCGATGCACTTGGACACGAACGGTACGGTACGTGAAGCACGTGGGTTGACTTCGATGACGTAGATGTCTTCGCCTTGCAGCGCCAACTGAACGTTCATCAAGCCGACCACGCCCAATTCCAGGGCCATTTTCTTGACCTGCTCGCGCATCTCGTCCTGGATGTGCAGCGGCAACGAGTACGGCGGCAGCGAGCACGCGGAGTCACCGGAGTGAACGCCCGCCTGTTCGATGTGCTGCATGATCGCGCCGATCACTACATCAGTGCCGTCGCAAACCGCGTCCACGTCCATTTCAATGGCGCAGTTGAGGAAGTGATCCAGCAGCACAGGGCTGTCATTGGACACTTTCACTGCATCGCGCAGGTAACGCTTGAGTTCTTCTTCTTCGTAGACGATTTCCATCGCCCGGCCGCCCAGCACGTAGGACGGACGCACCACCAGCGGGTAGCCGATCTTGCTGGCTGCGCGGATAGCTTCGTCTTCGCTGCGCACGGTAGCGTTTGGCGGCTGACGCAGGTTCAGGCGCTCAACCATTTGCTGGAAACGCTCACGGTCTTCAGCACGGTCGATGGCGTCCGGGCTGGTGCCGATGATTGGCACACCCGCTGCTTCCAGAGCGCGTGCCAATTTCAGCGGAGTTTGGCCGCCGTACTGCACGATCACGCCTTTTGGCTTCTCGACGCGACAGATTTCCAGCACGTCTTCCAGCGTAACCGGCTCGAAGTACAAGCGGTCGGAAGTGTCGTAGTCAGTGGAAACGGTTTCTGGGTTGCAGTTGACCATGATGGTCTCGTAACCGTCTTCGCGCAGGGCGAGAGCGGCGTGTACGCAGCAGTAGTCGAACTCGATGCCCTGGCCGATACGGTTTGGACCGCCACCCAAGATGATGATCTTGTCGCGACCCGACGGCGCGGCCTCGCACTCCTCCTCGTAAGTGGAGTACAGGTACGCGGTGTCGGTGGCGAACTCTGCAGCGCAGGTGTCAACGCGCTTATAGACCGGAAAGATATCCAGCTTGTGGCGATGCGTACGCAGGTTCTTCTCGGTCACGCCCAGCAGCTTGGCCAGACGCTGGTCGGAGAAGCCTTTGCGCTTGAGGCGGAACATCAGGTCGCGGTCGATAGAGGAAAGACCGAGGGTCTTGACCTTCTCTTCTTCCTTGATCAGATCTTCGATCTGTACCAGGAACCACGGATCGATCATGTTCATGCCGAAGATATCTTCGACGGTCATGCCGGCGCGGAAAGCATCGGCCACGTACCAGATACGCTCAGCGCCCGGAACGGTCAGCTCGCGTTTGAGCACGCTCATGCTTTCCGGGTTGCTCAGGTCGAGCTTCTCGTCCAGACCGCAAACGCCCACTTCCAGGCCACGCAGGGCTTTCTGCAGGGATTCCTGGAAGGTCCGGCCGATGGCCATGACTTCACCGACCGACTTCATCTGAGTGGTCAGGCGGGCATCGGCTTTCGGGAATTTCTCGAAAGCGAAGCGTGGCAGCTTGGTGACGACGTAGTCGATCGACGGCTCGAAGGACGCCGGCGTAGCGCCGCCAGTGATTTCGTTCTGCAATTCGTCCAGGGTGTAACCGATTGCCAGCTTGGCTGCGATGCGCGCAATCGGGAAGCCGGTAGCTTTCGATGCCAGCGCCGAAGAACGCGATACACGCGGGTTCATCTCGATCACGACCATGCGGCCTGTGTCCGGGCAGATGCCGAACTGAACGTTGGAACCGCCGGTTTCAACGCCGATCTCACGCAGTACCGCCAACGAGGCGTTACGCATGATCTGGTATTCCTTGTCCGTCAGGGTCTGTGCCGGAGCAACGGTGATCGAGTCGCCGGTGTGCACGCCCATCGGGTCAAAGTTTTCGATGGAGCAGACGATGATGCAGTTGTCCTTTTTGTCGCGGACAACTTCCATCTCGTACTCTTTCCAGCCGATCAGGGATTCGTCGATCAACAGCTCTTTGGTCGGCGACAGGTCCAGACCACGCGCGCAAATCTCTTCGAACTCTTCACGGTTGTAAGCAATACCGCCACCCGTGCCGCCCATGGTGAAGGACGGACGGATGATGCACGGGAAGCCCAGCTTTTCGAGAACCGCGTTGGCCTCTTCCATGCTGTGGGCGATACCGGAACGCGGGCAATCAAGGCCGATGGACTTCATGGCCTTGTCGAAACGCGAGCGGTCTTCAGCCTTGTCGATGGTGTCGGCATTGGCGCCGATCATCTCTACGCCGAACTTTTCCAGAACGCCTTCGCGCTCCAGGTCCAGCGCGCAGTTCAGTGCGGTCTGGCCACCCATGGTTGGCAGCAGGGCGTCCGGACGCTCTTTTTCGATGATCTTGGCAACGGTCTGCCACTTGATCGGCTCGATGTAGGTGGCGTCGGCCATGTCCGGGTCGGTCATGATGGTGGCCGGGTTGGAGTTCACCAGGATGACGCGGTAGCCCTCTTCGCGCAGGGCTTTACAGGCCTGGGCGCCGGAGTAGTCGAATTCGCAGGCCTGGCCGATCACGATCGGGCCAGCGCCGAGAATCAGGATGCTTTTTATGTCTGTACGTTTTGGCATGGGTTTGTCACTCAAATCCGCAGGTCAGTCGGCAAGCCGTCTTGAACAATCTTTGAAGAGCCTGCAGGGGCCACCGGGATTCGGGGCCGCCCGCAGGCCGCTCAGTCAGCGTCGCTTGGCCATCTCATTGATGAAACGGTCGAACAGCGGCGCTACGTCGTTCGGGCCCGGGCTCGCTTCAGGGTGGCCCTGGAAGCTGAACGCGCTCTTGTCGGTGCGTTCGATGCCTTGCAGGGAGCCGTCGAACAGCGACTTGTGAATTGCGCGGACGTTGCCCGGCAAGCTCGCTTCATCCACCGCAAAACCGTGGTTCTGGCTGGTGATCATCACGACGCCAGTGTCCAGGTCTTGCACTGGGTGGTTGGCACCGTGATGGCCGTGACCCATTTTCAGGGTCTTGGCGCCGGAAGCCAGTGCCAATAGTTGGTGGCCCAGGCAGATACCGAACACCGGAATCTCGGTTTCCAGTACTTCCTTGATGGCCTGGATGGCGTAGTCGCAAGGCTCCGGATCACCCGGACCGTTGGACAGGAACACACCGTCCGGCTGCAAGGCCAGCACATCGCTAGCAGGGGTTTGCGCAGGCACCACAGTCACGCGGCAACCGCGCTCAACCAGCATGCGCAGGATGTTGTACTTCACACCGTAGTCGTACGCGACCACATGGTAAGGCAACTCGCTGGCTTCGATGGTCGCGTGGCTGTCGGTCTTCAAGTCCCAGACAGTGGAGCGCCATTCATACTTCTCTTTGACGCTGACGACCTTCGCCAGGTCCATGCCCTTCAAGCCAGGGAAGCCTTGCGCTGCGGCAATCGCCGCGTCTTCGGAAATATTGTCACCGACCATGATGCAGCCGTTCTGCGAGCCTTTTTCACGCAGGATGCGTGTGAGGCGGCGCGTATCGATACCGGCGATCGCCACAACATTGTTGGCTTTCAGGTAATCGGACAGCGACATCGTGTTACGCCAGTTGCTCGCAACCAGTGGCAGGTCACGAATCACCAGACCGGCCGACCAGACACGATCAGACTCGACGTCTTCCGGTGTAGTACCGGTATTGCCGATGTGTGGATAGGTCAGGGTAACGATCTGTTGGGCGTAGGAAGGATCGGTAAGGATTTCCTGATAGCCGGTCATGGCAGTGTTAAACACTACCTCTCCAACGGTTTGACCGTCGGCTCCAATGGCTTCGCCGCGAAAAATGCTGCCATCAGCAAGGGCGAGTATGGCTGGCTTAGTCAAGAAGACCTCCCGTAAATAAAGCCTGAAAGGGCGATCGCAGGTTGTAAAAAAGCGGAGTGACGTATGGACACGTCACCCCGCTTCTTCACTGAATTATTCTGCGCGCTTTTAGTGGACACACTAAAGCTGTAGCTTACAGAAAAAGGCTTTTTGGGTCCACCGCTAATGAGCCTTAAAGGCAGGAGAATGCGACAGGACGTCGCTTAGCGGGTAAAAACGGGGCCTTAGGATAATCCTGAGGCCCTGTTTTAGCTACTGATTAGTGCAGTTCAAGCACATCGCGCATGTCGTACAGACCCGCATCACGACCTTCCAACCAAAGCGCAGCGCGCACCGCACCCTTGGCGAACGTCATGCGACTGGAAGCTTTGTGCGTGATTTCCAGGCGCTCGCCTTCAGTGGCGAACAGCACAGTGTGATCACCTACGACATCACCACCACGAACGGTCGCAAAACCAATGGTGTCACGGGCGCGCGCACCGGTATGGCCTTCGCGACCGTAAACCGCCACCTTGGACAAGTCGCGTCCCAACGCATCAGCAATAGCCTCGCCCATGCGCAGCGCGGTACCCGACGGCGCATCGATCTTGTGACGGTGATGCGTTTCGATAATCTCGATATCCGCTTCATCACCCAGCACGCGCGCGGCCAGATCCAGCAACTTGAGCGACAGGTTCACGCCGACACTGAAGTTGGCAGCAAAGACGACAGGGATATCCTTGCCCGCCTCCACCAGCAACTGCTTCTGCTCGGCAGTCAAACCCGTAGTACCGATCACCATCGCCTTGCCCGCCTTTCGGCAGAAGGCGAGATTTTTCAGCATCACTTCCGGCAACGTGAAATCGATCAGCACGTCGAATTCATCCGCCACCTGCTCCAGGTTGCCGGACAACGACACACCGATACGACCCAGTGAAGCCAACTCACCCGCATCCGCACCAATCAATGTGCTGCCAGGACGAACAATCGCCGCAGTCAGGCCGGAGACTGGAGAACGCTGCTGCACCGCTTCGACCAGCGTCTTGCCCATGCGCCCGGCAGCGCCCATTACGGCTATACGTCGCATATTCACTTCCTTACAGATCGCCGAAGAAGCGCTTCACACCATCGAAAAAGCCCGTGGTTTTCGGCGAGTGAGAGTCATCGCCTTCCAACGAACTGCGGAACTCTTCAAGCAGTTCACGCTGACGGCGACCCAGGTTGACCGGAGTTTCCACCGCCACACGGCACATCAGGTCGCCAGCACCGCCACCGCGCACTGGCGCTACGCCCTTGCCACGAATGCGGAATTGTTTACCCGTCTGCGTCCCCTCAGGGATCTTCAGCTTGACTCGACCATCAAGGGTCGGAATCTCCAACTCACCGCCCAAGGCCGCATCGACAAAACTGATCGGCACTTCGCAGAACAGGTGCTTGCCGTCACGCTGGAAGATCGAGTGCTCGCGCACATTGATCACCACGTACAGATCACCCGTTGGACCGCCCTGAGTACCCGCCTCGCCCTCGCCAGACAGGCGAATGCGATCACCGGTATCCACGCCCGCCGGCACTTTCACCGAAAGGGTCTTGTACTCTTCGACACGGCCTTCGCCGTGGCAGGAGTCGCACGGATCGGAAATGATCTTGCCCTGGCCATGGCAACGCGGGCAGGTCTGCTGCACCGAGAAGAAACCCTGCTGCATACGGACCTGGCCAATACCGCCGCACGTCGGGCAAGTAATCGGCGAGGAGCCTTTCTTGGCACCCGAACCATCACACGGCTTGCAGTTGACCAGCGTCGGCACGCGAATGTTGACGCTTGTGCCGCGAACAGCTTCTTCCAGGTTCAGCTCCAGCGTGTAGCGCAAGTCGCTGCCACGCTGGGCACCACCGCGCTGACCACCCCGACCACCGCCAAAGAAGTCACTGAATACGTCACCGAAAATATCGGAGAAGTTCTGACCGCCAAAACCGGCACCGCCGCCGCCCATACTTGGGTCGACACCAGCATGGCCATACTGGTCGTAGGCCGCACGCTTGTTGGGATCAGACAGACATTCGTAGGCCTCGTTGGCCTCTTTGAACATTTCTTCGGATTCTTTGCTATCCGGATTACGGTCCGGGTGGTGCTTCATCGCCAGGCGACGGTAAGCCTTTTTCAGGTCCGCCTCGCTGGAGCCGCGCTCCACACCCAACACTTCGTAATAGTCACGCTTTGCCATAAGTCTTTGCACTCTTAAGGACGTTCAGCCAGACCCTCCTGAGCCTGACTAAACTCGTTGAGCCCCAATACAGGCCCGGACCCAACTCACGTCAATTCAACGATCCTGGTCATTACTACCTTTTAGCCAGGGACCCGGCCAAAAACGCGGTATTTAATGCTCGGAAAGCAGGAGCATCCCCGATCACACCGCCAGCATCCGAGCGTTGTCGCATGCTGTAAAAATTCACATACCCCAGACACGCCAACGCGGGAGCAAGCTCCCGCGCGGCGACATCCTACCAGTCACCGCTTGATAGCGGTCAACCGGGCGACCAACTTACTTGGTCTCTTTGACTTCTTCGAACTCGGCATCGACAGCGTCGTCGTGCTTGGCTTCAGGCTCTGCCTGTTGCGCAGCACCTTCAGCTGGCTGGCCTTGCTCGGCATACATCTTCTGGGCAACCGGTGCGGAGACTTTGGACAGTTCCTCAATCTTGGCGTCGATAGCAGCCTTGTCGTCGCCTTTAACAGCGGCTTCCAGGGCAACCACGGCGGCTTCGATTGCAGTTTTCTCTTCAGCGGTCACTTTCTCGCCGGCATCGGCGATCATTTTACGTGTCGAGTGCACCAGTGCATCACCCTGGTTACGGGCGCCGGCCAGTTCTGCGAACTTGGCATCTGCATCAGCGTTGGCTTCAGCATCACGGATCATCTGTTGAATTTCTTCATCAGACAGACCGGAGTTGGCCTTGATGGTGATCTTCTGCTCTTTGCCGGTAGCCTTGTCTTTCGCGCCGACGTGCAGGATGCCGTTGGCGTCGATGTCGAAAGTCACTTCAATTTGCGGCACGCCACGAGGTGCTGGTGGAATCTCAGCCAGGTCGAACTTGCCCAGGGACTTGTTCTGGGCAGCTTGCTTACGCTCACCTTGAAGCACGTGAATGGTCACAGCGCCTTGATTGTCATCGGCAGTCGAGAACACCTGGGATTTCTTGGTAGGAATCGTGGTGTTTTTCTCGATCAGCGCAGTCATCACGCCACCCATGGTTTCGATACCCAGGGTCAGCGGACTCACGTCCAGCAGCAACACGTCTTTCACGTCACCAGCCAATACCGCACCCTGGATGGCAGCACCCATGGCGACCGCTTCGTCCGGGTTCACGTCTTTACGCGCTTCTTTGCCGAAGAACTCGGTAACCAGCTTCTGAACCAGCGGCATACGGGTCTGACCGCCTACCAGGATCACGTCGTTGATTGCACCAACGTCGATACCGGAGTCTTTCAGCGCAATGCGGCAAGGCTCGATGGTGCGTTGAACCAGATCTTCGACCAGCGCTTCCAACTTGGCGCGAGAAATCTTCACGTTCAAGTGCTTAGGACCGGTAGCGTCTGCAGTGATGTAAGGCAGGTTGACGTCGGTCGACTGAGCGGAAGACAGCTCGATCTTGGCTTTTTCAGCAGCTTCTTTCAGGCGCTGCATTGCCAGCGGGTCACCCTTGAGGTTCATGCCGCTTTCTTTCTTGAATTCGTCAACGAGATAGTCGATCAGACGAATGTCAAAGTCTTCACCGCCCAGGAAAGTGTCACCGTTAGTAGCCAACACTTCGAACTGGTGCTCGCCGTCAACTTCGGCAATTTCGATCACGGAAACGTCAAAGGTACCGCCACCCAGGTCATAAACGATCACAGTGTGGTCGCCTTTGGCCTTGTCCATACCGTAAGCCAGAGCGGCTGCAGTTGGCTCGTTGATGATACGTTTTACGTCCAGGCCAGCGATGCGGCCGGCGTCTTTGGTCGCCTGGCGCTGGCTGTCGTTGAAGTAGGCTGGAACGGTGATTACCGCTTCAGTCACTGCTTCGCCCAAGTAGTCTTCGGCGGTTTTCTTCATCTTTTTCAAGATTTCAGCCGAAATTTGTGGCGGCGACATTTTCTGGCCGTTCACTTCAACCCAGGCGTCACCGTTGTCAGCCTTGGCGATTTTGTACGGAACCATCTTGATGTCTTTCTGTACGACTTCTTCGTCGAACTTACGACCGATCAGGCGCTTTACCGCGTACAAAGTGTTGTGCGGGTTGGTGACAGCCTGACGCTTGGCCGACTGACCAACGAGGATTTCACCGTCGTTGGCGTAAGCAATGATCGACGGCGTGGTACGCGCGCCTTCGGCGTTCTCGATTACTTTTGCAACGCCGTTTTCCAGCACGGAGACGCAGGAGTTGGTGGTCCCCAGGTCAATACCGATAATTTTGCCCATGATTTACTCTCCCGAAACTTGAATTTGGTTGCCGCAGCAGTGGTGGCTAACTGCGGTAGCACTTAAACGCTTGACTTATAAATGGGGGCCTTGCGGCGAATTTCAAGCCTGCTCATCAATAGAAGGTGCAACAGGTGCAGGAGCCTTGCTCACCACTACCATTGCCGGACGCAGCAGGCGGCCGTTGAGCTGGTAACCCTTCTGGAACACCTTCAACACACTGTTGGGTTCCAGGTCATGGCTTTCCTGCATGGCCATTGCCTGGTGATGCTCAGCGTTGAACAGTTCACCGCCTTGCGGATCGATGGCTTCGAGCTGATAACGCTTCAGGGTGTCCTGGAACATTTTCAGGGTGAGCTCGATCCCTTCGCGCATCGGGCGGATGTTTTCGTCATCCGGGTTGGACAATTCAAGGCCACGCTCCAGGCTGTCGATGATCGGCAGCAAGTCATTGGCGAATTTTTCAAGCGCGAATTTGTGAGCTTTCTCTACATCCTGCTCGGCACGGCGGCGGACGTTCTGCAGATCGGCGGCAACACGCAAAGACTGATCCTGCGCAGCGGCCAATTGCTCTTCGAGCACTTGCACACGGGTCGCCAGTTCATCACCGACAGCCGAATTGGCGTCTGGAGTTTGCGTATCCTGCGTCTGTTCGTCAGCCATAGATTTCTCCTTTCAAAATCATGCGCGAACTCAACTCGCGCTTCTGTTCCGGTATATGGGGCCACAATTTCCAGCTTCAAGGGCGCAAGCGTTACCAAAAGTCTTTCGCCTGCTGCAGATCAATTCCCGCACCACCATTCTTCTTTGCACTAAAAAACCTCCTCGACCGAGCAAATCGAGCTAAGCATCAGGATTGTCAGCGCCAAACAAAACACTGTATAAATAACCAGACCTAAAGCCTGGGAGCGGCCGTCATGCTCGTGCACCTGTCCGTACATAACTACGCCATCGTTGAACATCTGGATCTCGAACTGGATCGCGGGATGAGCGTTATCACAGGCGAAACCGGCGCCGGCAAGTCGATCATGCTCGACGCCCTGGGCCTGACCCTGGGCGACCGCGCCGACAGTGGCGTGGTGCGTCCCGGTGCCGACAAGGCCGACATCCTGGCCACCTTCGACCTGGCGGACATCCCAGAAGCCGAAGCCTGGCTGGCCGAGCGCGACCTCAACAATGACGGCCCCTGCATTCTGCGCCGAGTCATCACCGCCGAAGGCCGCTCACGCGGCTATATCAACGGAACACCGTGCCCCCTTGGCGACCTGAAAGCCCTCGGTGAATTGCTGATCGACATCCATAGCCAGCATGAACACCAGTCCCTGCTGAAAACCGACACCCACCGCCGCCTGCTCGACGAATACGCCGGCGCCACAGACCTTGCCCGGCAGGTGCAACTGGCTGCCCAGCGCTGGCGGCAGACCCGCCAGGAGCTGGAACGCCTATCCAACTCCGGCGACGAGCAACGTGCTCGCCATCAACTGCTCAGTTATCAGCTTGAAGAACTCGAAAGCCTGGGCCTTGGCGAGACCGAGCTGGAACAACTGGAGCAGGAGCACAAAAACCTCACCAACGCCGAAACCCTGCTGGGTATCTGCCGGCAAGTGGTGGAGCAATGCAGCGAAAGTGATTCGGGCAATGTACTCAATGCACTGACCGCCAGCCTCAACCGACTGTCCAGCGTTAACAATGCTTCAGGCTCGCTGAGTGAGGCCACCACCCTATTGACCAGTGCACAAATCCAGGTCGAAGAAGCCGTCGGTGAACTCAACCGCTTCCTGGATCACTTCGATGCCGACCCGGCGCGCCTGCAGGAAATAGAAGAACGCCTCGATACCATCTATACCCTGGCGCGCAAACATCGAATCCAGCCCACCGAAGTGGCAACCATGCAGCAAAAGCTGCTGGATGAAATCGAAACCCTGAATGCGAATGACGAATCCATTGAGCGACTAGGCGAAGAACTCGGTTCTTTTGCCCGTCACTATCAGGAGAAGGCCCGCGAACTGAGCGATCTACGCCAGCAGGCCGCCAGCAGCCTGGCCCACGCCGTTGAACAGGAAATTCAGCGCCTGGGCATGCCGGGAGGACGCTTCACCATCGAGTTGCGCGCCAACTCCAATAATGAATTGCAACCTCACGGCCTGGAGCAGGTTGAACTACTGGTCAGCGCCAACCCTGGGCAACCGCTCAAGGCCCTGGCAAAAGTCGCATCCGGTGGTGAGCTGTCGCGCATCAGCCTGGCGATCCAAGTGATTACTGCGCAGACGTCGCGGGTGCCTACGCTGGTGTTCGATGAAGTAGACGTAGGCATTGGAGGCCCGACTGCGGAGATTGTTGGTCAGTTGTTGCGTCGCCTGGGAGATCGAGGCCAGGTACTGACGGTCACCCACTTGCCACAAGTGGCAGCACAGGGCCATCAACACTTATTTGTGCACAAGGTACGGGGCAATGATGCAACACACACCGCAGTATCCAAGTTGAACAAGTCGGAACGCGTGGAAGAAGTCGCCCGAATGCTCGGCGGGATCGATCTGACCAAGGAGTCTTTGGCGCACGCGAAGAAAATGGTTGTTGCCACCAAGGCTTGAGCCGAACTTTTCTTTATACAGAAAGCACGAAGGCGACCCTAGGGTCGCCTTCGATCGTTTCGCAGAGCCATTCTGCGTCGTTTTTACTTTTTCTTACGGATGTACAACACAAGGTTATGGTCGACCAAGTCGAAGCCATGCTCCTCAGCAATCTTATGCTGAAGCGCTTCGATTTCCGGGCTGGTGAACTCGATAACCTCATTGGTATCCAGGTCGACCATGTGATCGTGATGACCACCGTCAGCCAATTCGAACACTGCATGACCGCCGTCGAAATTATGACGAACCACCAGCCCTGCGGCTTCAAACTGGGTCAGTACACGGTAAACCGTGGCCAGGCCGACGTCCTCGTTAGACTCCATCAGCGCCTTGTAAACATCCTCGGCACTCATGTGACGCTGCTCAGCAGAATCGAGCATTTGTAGAATCTTGACTCGTGGCAGAGTCACTTTAAGACCGGCTTTGCGTAGTTCGCTATTTTCAACCATGGTTAGCTTTCTCGCGGATGCTGCTTCGCAGCTTCTCTTAATACGGGTATGATCGGCGTTTACGTTGTCCCAGCCAAGATAGTGGAAGTCGCCCACCGATGCAAAACACCAAGCTCTTGCTAACCAGTTTCACCTTTGTGGGACTGCTCGCACTCGCCGGTTGTTCATTCCCCGGGGTTTACAAAATCGACATCCAGCAGGGCAATGTCGTCACGCAGGACATGATAGACCAGTTACGTCCGGGAATGACCCGACGGCAAGTACGGTTTATTATGGGTAACCCCCTGCTGACTGACACTTTCCATGCCGATCGCTGGGATTATCTCTACAGCCTGCAGCCTGGCGGCGGTGAACGCCAACAGGAACGCGTCAGCGTCATTTTTAATGGCAATGACCAGCTTGTCAGCCTGTCCGGTGACTTCATGCCCGGCGTAAGCCGCGATGAAGCCCTGCTCGGCAAAGACAACGGCACCAACGTGACTGCGCCTGCGCAGGAGAGCGAGAAGCCGAAGTCCGAAGTACCGGCCAAGCCAGGCTCGCTGCTCGACAAGATCCAGAAAGACGTCGATGGTGTGGAAACCGTTCCGGTCCCGACGCCTCAGCCGCTGGACACCAGCCCGCAGTAACAGTGCGGCGCCTGCAAAAAAGCCCGGCATGCCGGGCTTTTTGTTGCCTGATGTTTAACAAGCTTATGAATTCTACTGCCTGGTCATCGCCGCCTTGGCCGCCCGCAATCTACGCACTTCTTTAGGATCAACCAGCAAGGGGCGATAGATCTCAATACGATCACCTGGCTGCACAACGCGCGCTTCAGCATCCGCGACAACTTTACCGAATACCCCCAAAGGGCAATCAGCCAGATCCAGATCAGGAAACAGCATTGTAATTGCGGACGCCTGCACCGCCGCTCGCAGACTTGTGCCGGACGCCACCGTCAACGCCAGCAAAACCTGGCGATCTGCAGCGGCATACACCACCTCAATCTCAACCATGCAGTTGCTTGGCCCGCTGACAGAACGCATCTACCAGTGTGTTGGCCGCCTGGTTGAACAAGGGCCCCAATGTAGCCCGCACAAGCGGGCCAGCGTAATCAAACGACAAATCGAGGCTGATCTTGCAGGCCTTGTCGGTCAGCGCCTTGAATACCCAGACACCGTGCAACTGGGTAAAAGGCCCCTCCTGCAGATTCATTTCAATGGACTTGCCCGGCACCAGCACATTACGCGTGACAAAGTGCTGGCCCAGCCCACCTTTCGCCACCCCGACGCTGGCAACCATGTGTTCATCAGTGCTTTCCAGCACCTCAGCCTTAGAACACCAAGGCAAGAATTCCGGGTAACGCGCCACGTCGTTGACCAGGTCATAGAGCGCCTGAGCCGGATAGGGCAGCAGGGCCGAACGTTGAATATGCGTCGTCATGTGTGCGTTATTTCCACAGCTGAGCGGCAAACATCGCGAAAGAACAGCCCGATCCGCGAGAGAAAAAAACCAAAGAACTGCCCGCATTGTCCGGGATTCGACCAACACGCTCAAGCACGCAGGTTGACCGTAGCCGACACGCTCGCAACTCCCTATAATGCCGCCCCTATGGCTAAACAAAAGAAACACCCCACAGGGACCATCGCGCAAAATAAAAAGGCGCGACACGATTACTTCATCGAACATCGGTTCGAGGCTGGTCTGGTCCTGGCCGGCTGGGAAGTAAAGAGTCTGCGCGCCAGCAAGTTGCAACTGGTCGACAGCTACGTATTGCTCAAAGATGGCGAGGCATGGCTGCTGGGCAGTCATATCACCCCGCTGACTACCGCGAGCACCCACGTAATTGCCGACCCGGTGCGCACACGCAAACTATTGCTCAATGCGCGCGAACTGGAAAAGCTCGCCGCCGCCGTACAGCAGAAAGGCTACGCCTGTATCTGCCTGTCCTGGTACTGGAGCAAGCACCTGGTCAAGTGCGAGATCGCACTGGGCAAGGGCAAGAAGGAATACGACAAGCGTGATACCGAGCGCGAACGCGACTCCAATCGCGAACTGCATCGCGCCGTGCGCAACAAAGGCAAGGAAGAGTAGTCCTTGCAGTGATGTAGCCTCGGAACAAGTCCGTCGGCTACATCCCTTTTCGCCGCTCCGCACGCGCCACGCGCTGAACCTCCTGACGCACCTCCGCCAATACCTCCTGCACGTACTCCAGATGTCGCGTCGAGACGTCTCGCGCCTGCTCGGCCCGCCCCTCAATAATTGCCTGGTACAACTCCCGATGCTGACTGATCAGCATGTCTCGGGTCTCTGTACGCTGCTGATACATACCACCAATGTTGGTCACCACGTTACGCTTGAGCAGGTCGAACAAGCCGCGAATGGTGTGCAGCAACACTGCGTTATGACTGGCCTCCGCAATGGCCAGGTGGAACCTCGCATCCGCTGCCCCCTCCTCCACTCGGCTCACTTCATCAACGCGGGTATAGCAATCCTGCAAGGCTTCGAATGCAGCGGTCAGCCGCTCACGGTCGACCTCGGTTGCACGCAACGCGGCGTAATAAGCACAGGACGCTTCGAGGGTCTGGCGAAATTCCAGCAGATCACGCTGCGCCTCGGGATTGTTTTCCAACAGGTGCAACAGCGGATCACTGAACGTCGAACCCAGTGACTCGGCAACATAATTGCCTCCGCCCTGGCGACTCACCAACAACCCCTTGGCGGCCAGTTTCTGAATGGCCTCACGCAGCGACGGACGCGACACGCCAAACTGCTCAGCCAAAGCGCGCTCAGCCGGCAAACGCTCACCCGACTTCAGCGTGCCCTCAAGGATCATCCCCTCAAGCTGCTCGACAATATCGTCAGACAAACGGCGCTGACGCACCTGATCAAACCCCATAACTCACTCTCCACCATCCCGACCACTCGCCGGGCCCTCTATTCTGGCCTATCACCGCCCTTCCAGCACCTATCAGAACAGCCTCGATTCATCCGATCAGATGGTCTCGCCCTCCAACCTACGACCAAAGTTTCGTGAGCGGCAAATTGACACATCCCCCTGAAGGCTTTTAACCTAGCCTCCAGCGATTGTAAATTGGTAATACCAATTATCCAAGTCGACTTAGATGTGCCTGACCAACAACAATTAGGGGCCACCCCATATGCAAACCTGGCAACAGCTTTACAGCCCGCTCGGCAGCCTCGGCCTGTCCGCATTGGCCGCCGTTATTCCCATCGTATTTTTCTTCCTGGCCCTGGCCGTGTTTCGCCTCAAAGGCCACGTGGCCGGCAGCATTACCCTTGCACTTTCGATACTGGTAGCGATCTTTGCCTTCCAGATGCCAGTGGACATGGCGCTGGCCGCAGCCGGCTACGGCTTTGCCTACGGCCTTTGGCCTATTGCCTGGATCATCGTTGCAGCGGTGTTTCTGTACAAACTCACAGTCAAGAGCGGCCAGTTCGAGATCATCCGCAGCTCGGTGCTGTCGATCACTGACGACCAACGTCTTCAGGTATTGCTGATCGGCTTCTGCTTTGGCGCGTTCCTGGAAGGCGCTGCCGGTTTCGGCGCTCCCGTAGCAATTACCGCTGCGTTGCTGGTAGGCCTGGGCTTCAACCCGCTGTACGCCGCCGGCTTGTGCCTGATTGCCAACACCGCGCCGGTCGCCTTTGGCGCCCTGGGCATTCCGATCATCGTTGCCGGGCAGGTGACTGGAATCGATGCCTTCAAGATCGGCGCCATGACCGGCCGCCAGTTGCCGCTGCTGTCACTGTTCGTGCCGTTCTGGCTGGTGTTCATGATGGATGGCCTGCGCGGCGTTCGTGAAACCTGGCCGGCTGCGCTGGTCGCGGGGTTGAGCTTCGCCATCACCCAATACTTCACGTCCAACTTCATCGGCCCGGAACTGCCGGACATCACCTCGGCCCTGGCCAGCCTGATTTCCCTGACCCTGTTCCTGAAAGTCTGGCAACCCAAGCGCACCGCCGGCGCGCAGATAGCTGGCGCCACCTCCGGCGTAGCCATTACCGCCAGTGCCGGCGGCTTCGGATTGCCACGCAGCACCGTCGCCTCGCCTTACAGCCTGGGTCAGATATTCAAGGCCTGGTCGCCGTTCCTGATCCTCACGGTACTGGTCACTATCTGGACGCTCAAGCCGTTCAAGGCGATGTTCGCCGCTGGCGGCTCGATGTACAGCTGGGTATTCAACTTCGCGATCCCGCACCTGGATCAACTGGTGGTCAAGGTCGCCCCCATCGTGACCAACCCGACTGCCATTCCAGCGGTATTCAAGCTGGACCCGATTTCAGCGACCGGCACCGCGATTTTCTTTTCCGCACTGATCTCGATGCTGGTGCTGAAAATAAACATCAAGATTGGTCTTACCACTTTAAAAGAAACGTTCTACGAACTGCGCTGGCCGATCCTGTCTATCGGCATGGTGCTGGCATTCGCCTTTGTCACCAACTACTCCGGTATGTCGTCGACCATGGCGCTGGTGTTGGCCGGCACCGGTGCAGCCTTCCCGTTCTTCTCGCCGTTCCTCGGCTGGCTGGGGGTTTTCCTGACAGGTTCCGACACGTCGTCCAATGCCCTGTTCAGCTCATTGCAAGCCACTACGGCGCACCAGATCGGCGTCAATGACACGCTGCTGGTAGCCGCCAACACCAGCGGTGGCGTCACCGGCAAGATGATCTCGCCGCAATCGATCGCAGTGGCCTGCGCCGCTACCGGCCTGGTGGGCAAGGAGTCCGACCTGTTCCGCTTTACCCTTAAGCACAGCCTGTTCTTCGCCACGATCGTAGGGCTGATCACACTGGCTCAGGCCTACTGGTTTACCGGCATGCTGGTGCACTAAGACCTACACGTAATAGGGTAAGAACCGACGCCGGATGACGATTCCGGCGTCAGCCATTTCTGGAGGATCAATGAGCCTGCCTGCTGCTTTCCTTGCTGACGTCGCACAACTGATCCCAAAAGATCGGCGTTTCGACGACCCGCTTTCCACCCTCGCATTCGGCACCGACGCCAGTTTTTACCGATTGATCCCACAACTGGTGATCCGCGTGGAGTCGGAAGACGAGGTGGTAGCACTCCTGCAACTGGCCCAGCGCGAGCGCGTACCGGTGACCTTCCGCGCGGCCGGCACCAGCTTGTCCGGGCAAGCGATAAGCGATTCGGTACTGATCGTACTGGGGGACAATTGGAACGGCCGCGAGATTCGCGGGCAAGGCACTCAGATTCGCCTGCAACCCGGCGTGATCGGCGCCCAGGCCAACGCCTGGCTAGCGCCGTTCGGGCGCAAGATCGGCCCGGACCCGGCGTCGATCAATGCCTGCAAGATCGGCGGAATCGTCGCCAACAATGCCAGCGGCATGTGCTGCGGCACCGCACAAAATACCTATCACACCTTGGCCGGGATTCGTCTCGTGCTGGCCGACGGCAGTTGCCTGGACACCGAAGATGCGGCCAGCGTCAGGGCTTTTCGTGAGCATCACAGTGCGCTGCTTGAACGCTTGGCGACACTAGGTCGCGAGACACGCGCAAATGTCGAACTCGCCGCAAAAATTCGCCACAAATACCGTCTGAAAAACACCACTGGGCTGTCACTCAATGCCTTGGTGGACTTCGATGAACCCCTGGATATCCTCAGCCATCTGCTGGTCGGTTCCGAGGGCACGCTGGGTTTTATCAGCGCAGTGACCTACGACACCGTGATCGATCATCCGAACAAAGCGTCGGCCTTGATTGTGTTCCCGGATGTCGAGACGTGCTGCAACGCGGTAACCGTGCTGAAAACCCAGCCGGTCTCAGCCGTAGAGTTGCTGGATCGACGCAGCATGCGCTCGGTGCAGAGCAAACCGGGCATGCCCGCCTTCGTACAGCACCTGTCGGAAAATGCCTGTGCGCTGCTCATCGAGTCCCGCGGGGCATCGCCCTCTTTACTGCACGAGCAACTGGCGCTGATCATGGCCTCCCTGGCCGCTTTCCCCGTAGAGAAACAAGTCGACTTCACTGAAGACCCTGTAGAAAACGCCCGCCTGTGGGCAATCCGCAAGGACACGTTTCCCGCCGTCGGCGCTGTGCGCAAAACCGGCACTACGGTGATCATCGAAGACGTGACGTTTCCTGTCGAACAACTGGCCACTGGCGTGAACCGCCTGATCGAACTGTTCGACAAACACCACTACGACGAAGCCATCCTTTTCGGACACGCCCTGGAAGGCAATCTGCACTTTGTATTCACCCAAGGCTTCAACAGCGCGGAAGAAGTCACACGCTATCAAGCGTTCATGGATGACGTCGCGCAACTGGTGGCCGTGGAGTTCGGCGGCTCACTAAAAGCCGAACACGGTACCGGCCGCAATATGGCGCCATTCGTCGAGTTGGAATGGGGCAGCGATGCATACCAGCTGATGTGGCAGCTCAAGCGTCTGCTCGACCCCAACGGCATTCTCAACCCGGACGTGGTGCTCAGCAACGACCCGCAGATCCACCTCAAGCATCTCAAGCCACTGCCTGCGGCCGACGAGCTTGTGGATAAATGCATCGAGTGTGGCTTTTGCGAGCCGGTGTGCCCTTCTAAAGGCCTGACGTTGAGCCCGCGCCAGCGCATCGTGATCTGGCGCGACATACAGGCGAAAAAACGCACCGGCGTCGACACCACCGAACTGGAAGCCGCCTACCACTATCAAGGCATCGACACCTGCGCCGCCACTGGGTTATGTGCCCAGCGCTGCCCCGTGGGAATCAATACCGGCGAGCTGGTGAAAAAGCTTCGCAGCCGTGACGCCGACCGTACGAAAACCGCCGAATGGCTCGCCACCCATTTCGCCACGGCATTGCAAGGTGCGCGCTTTACCCTGCATGTCGCCAATGGTGCACGCATGCTGCTCGGCGCACCTCGCCTGGCGAAGCTGTCTGCCTGCGTGACCAAACTGTCCAAGGGGCAAATTCCACAGTGGAGCAACGCCATGCCACAGCCGGAAAAGGCCATTCGGTTCAGCCCAACTGTGACGGATGAGCGGCCTAGGGTGGTCTACCTGGCCGCCTGCGTCTCACGTGCAATGGGCCCGGCGGCCGGTGATAAAGAGCAAATGTCGCTGTACGACAAAACCCGTGGCCTGCTGGAAAAAGCTGGTTACCAGGTCGTCTTTCCCGACAATCAGGACAGCCTGTGCTGTGGCCAGCCCTTCGCCTCCAAAGGCTACGCCGAACAGGCAGAGCACAAGCGCCAGGAGTTGATCGGCGCCATGCTCCACGCCAGCCGTGGTGGCCTTGACCCGATCTATTGCGACACCAGCCCATGCACCCTGCGCCTGGTGCAGGACCTGGGCGAAACCCGCCTGGACCTCTACGACCCCGTACGTTTTATCCGCACGCACCTGATGGACCGCCTGGATTTCCTGCCCCAGGAAGCACCGATCGCCGTACACGTGACCTGCAGCACCCAACACCTGGGAGAAAGCCAGGCGCTGATCGACCTTGCCCGCCGCTGCGCCAAAACGGTGGTGATCCCGGAAGGCATCCACTGCTGCGGGTTTGCCGGCGACAAGGGCTTTACCACGCCAGAACTCAATGCCCACTCACTGCGATCCCTCAAGGAAGCCGTGCAACATTGCAGTGAAGGCATCTCCACCAGCCGAACCTGCGAAATCGGCTTGAGCCAGCATGGGGGCATTGATTATCACGGGCTGGTGTACCTCGTAGACCGCGTCACCCAGGCCCGCGCCCACTAATCCTGAAAAAAAACAGAACCCCTGCGCGCCAATGCAGTCACTTGAATAGGCCTCAACGAACGAGGCCAATCAGTGATGTCGCTGGCAGCCCTTCAACGCCAGCAGCGTCGAGCCCTTTGCGCAAGGAGATACCCTATGAAGCGTTCCGCTCTTGCTGGCTTGTTCATTACCGCTGCGATGCTGGCGTCCCCGGCCTTCGCGGCCGGCAGTGACAAAGACTTGTGCCAGATCAACCTGGATAAACTCAACAACGCCAAAGCGACGCTCGCCACCGACACCACCGGCAAAAGTGGCGAAATCGACACGATCGTCTCCCAGGCCATGGCATTTCACGCGTCTGGCGATGATAAGCAGTGCATCGAAGTCACCAACAAAGCCCTGCAAGACCTGCAAAACAGCAACAAAGGCGGCAAGTAAGCAATAGGGCCAACCTTCGGGTTGGCCTTCGGTGACCGTTTGGCGTACACTGCACAGGCTTGTCACTCACTAAGAAACAACGAGTTACAAGCACGGGGCCGTTTAGGATTCGACGCCGGTCGCGAAACTTTAGGTGCATGCCGAGTTGGTAACAGAACTCGTAAATCCACTGTTGCAACTACTTATAGTTGCCAATGACGAAAACTACGGCCAGGAATTCGCTATCGCTGCGTAAGCAGCCTTAGACCTGAGCTTCTGGTACCTTCGGGTCCAGCAATCACCAGGGGATGTCTGTAAACCCAAAGTGATTGTCATATAGAACAGAATCGCCGTGCAGTACGTTGTGGACGAAGCGGCTAAAACTTACACAACTCGCCCAAAGCACCCTGCCCTTCGGGTCGCTGAGGGTTAACTTAATAGAAACGGCTACGCATGTAGTACCGACAGCGGAGTACTGGCGGACGGGGGTTCAAATCCCCCCGGCTCCACCACTTCAACGAAAAAAGACGTCCACGGACGTCTTTTTTTGTGCCTGAAATCCAGTGAACTCAACAGCTTCAGCGCCCCTGGCTTGCGTAAACGAATGTTGAGCCTCTGTCGTTTTAGTATTGCTGCTCCGATCACCTCACGCTGCTGCACTGCGTTTAATTGCAGCGATCACCGCTACTATCGCATTGGCATCCGCATCGCCAAACGCACCGTCTAATCCCTCGTGATGCAGGGCGGTAAACGGCGGTTCGTAGAGTTGAGCGGCCTCCATCACACCCTGTCGGGTGAGACGCTCGATAATCATTTCAACAAAACGAATTTGCTGGCTGCTATAGCGGTTTACGTCGAGGAACTGACCGAAAGCCTCTTTTGCAGCATTGCGGTCCAAGCCTACCAACGAGCGGATCAGCAGCGACAGCGGCTGGTCGGAGCCATAACATTGCTCGAACTGTTCTCGGCTCTTTACCGGCTCCGACTCGTAGACAAAATGCTCCAGCTCGCGAAGGTCAATCGGCGTCAATGGTCGATTGAATTTGAGCTTGGCGATGGCTACGTGGTTCTCGTTGGCACGGATATAGGCTTCGACCTTCTTCTTGTACTGTTCAAGGTTGATGCCAGTGTTGAAGTCCTTCAAATTGACGACCTGTGCTTCGCCAATTTCATCGCTCAGCACGCTGTACACCGGGTTACTTGGGCGGCGCTCGATAAACTTGATTAACTCACGCATTCTGCGCCGCAATTGCTCAAGCATCGGCAAGCGGATGTCTTGCCAGTATTCGTCTGTCTGCACGTCTTGAAGTAACGCCAACTCAGCATGTACGGCTGGAATACTGTCCATTACCTCTAGCTGGCTGGCCAACTCAACCACCTTGTCGCGATAGGTTACGAAGTCGCTGGTTGAGCGCAGTAACGCCAACTGCAAATTCAGGCATAGCAGGTCGAACAATTTAGCAGTGATGTGCTCAGGATCACGCTCACTCGGCAGACCTGCGACGTGACTGCGCAGATCACCCAGCGCAGCCTCATCCAGAGCATTCCAAACCTCACGCTCGGCAAAGCGGGTCACGTATTCCAGTTCAGTACGCACGATGAAGTTGTCTGTGTTCATCGCTGCTACTTCGTTGTGCAACTCGTTGGTCAACCCTGTGCGCAGCTCGCCGTAGACATCGTACTGACCTCGGGTCTCCGCCAGGTTGCCAGGCCCGTCAACGTCGTTGGGAGCTAATAAAGACAGCAGATCCAGCCGCGCCTTGAACAATCGCTTGCCCAAAGGCTCAGCCATGCCGCCTAGCGCGCCCTTAGAGTTTTCGTTGAAGTATTCAAAGTTCGCGCAAAAATCGAAGATGGCGAACTCTCGCTTATGTACGCCCGGGGCAAACAAGTCCGGACACAGACGCGTACCACGGCCAATCATCTGCAGAAACTTCACTTTTGAGCGCACAGCCTTGAAGAACACCAGGTTCAACACCTGTGGCACATCAATGCCCGTATCGAGCATATCCACCGAAATGGCGATCTGCGGCAACTTATTAAGTTTGCTGCTGAAATCATCGATCAGGGTCTGGGCATAACTCACAGAGTGGGTGATAACTCGCGCAAATTCGCCATTAAAATGCGGGTAATGATGGTTGAAGCGCCGGGCAATGAACTCGGCGTGTTTCTGGTTCACTGCGAAAATAATAGTCTTGCCAAGCTTATCGCCGCCCTCAACCGTGAGACCGTTCTGCATCAAGTGTCTGAGCATCAAGTCAACGGTTGGCTCGTTAAACAGCTGCTTGTTGACCTCAGAAGCTAGCACCTCCGTAGGTGCATCACCCTCGGCACTGTAATCCCCCCAATCCAGCGACTCCCAATGCTCTTTCTCATCATCACTGAGCTGGTCATAACGGATGCCTTCGCGAACGAATTTGATCGGCACCGAATACGCCGTGGGGGGTACCAGATAACCGTCATCCACCGCCTCACTCAGACCATACGCATCGGTCGGTACGCCAGTTTCGAGGCCAAACAGGTGATAGGTATCGCGATCCACTTCGTCGCGCGGGGTGGCGGTCAGACCCACCAGATAACTGTCGAAGTAACGAAAGATCGCGCCGTACTTCTGGTACACGCTGCGATGTGCCTCGTCGATTACGATCAGGTCGAAGTGGCCAACGCCGTACTTGCGCCGGTCACCCTCCATCTGCTCGATCAACCCCATCATGGTTGGATAGGTACACAGATACACACGGCCCTGGCCATTCTTGTCAGTGACCAGGTTGACCGGGCTGGAGTCCGGCAAAAACTCCTTGAAAGCATTTGTGGCTTGTTTGACCAGGGCTACCCGGTCAGCCAGAAACAGCACGCGCTTAACCCAGTTACCCCGCATCAACAACTCGATCAGGGCAATCGACATCCGCGTCTTGCCAGTACCGGTGGCCATGGTCAGCAAGCCCGCGCGGCGACCCTGACTCAGTGACTCGCTCATCGCTCGAATCGCACGGTGCTGGTATGCCCGCTCGACAATTTCGCTATTGATCGGCAGATCACGTAAGTCGGTTTGCAGGCTGCGCCGCTGAATCGCCAGCTCGAGTTCATCGCGAGTGTAAAAGCCCTGTACTTCGCGTGGCGGTGCACGACGGTCGTCCCAGAGCCAGGTGTGGTTACCGTTGCTATAGAAAATCAACGGCCGCTGACCCTTTTCGGCCTCGAGGCAATCGGCGTACAACTTGGCCTGCTGCTGACCCACGTCCGGGTCTTTCAGGCTGCGCTTGGCCTCCACCACGGCCAAGGGTTTGCCATTGGCGCCCCACAGTACGTAATCAACATACCCTTCACCCAACCCATTGGGCATGCCGCTGACTGGCACTTCGGCGTCAGCGTTCTTACCCAATTCCCAACCGGCTTCGCGCAACAGCACATCGATAAACAGACGACGGGTGTCGGCTTCGTCGTAATCATGGGTGTCCGGCACGGCGATATTGGCCGCTTTGGCCTGGGCCAACGCCGCACGGGTTGTAACCAGTTCGGCATCCAGACGCGCCAGCAGTGCTTCGCGCTCACTCAGGCTTGCGGCCTGCTCAGCAATCGCCGCCTCGCGAGCTTCAAGGGTGCCGTGCTGGGCGGCGATCTGTTCCTGGAACTTGGCTTCCTGTTTTTTCAGTTCCGCACGGGTAAACGCCACCGCCTCGCTCATGCTGACAAGCTGAGGCACACGTTTTTCGTCAAACACCGCGTCGATACTTTTTGGATCACTGGCGCGGGTATAGGTGCGTGCCAGCCAGAACAACACATGAAACAGCTCGCGCACCAGCTTCATCGCATCGCTGTAGCCAATCGGTTGATTGGAGTGCACCGCCTGATTGCCAAGCTTCTGAATCAAGCGGGTCTTCTGATGAATTTGCGGCGGTAGCAGGCGTACAAACTCCACCTGAGTCAGCAGCAGATTAAGGCCGTTGTCATAGGGCATGCGCAGGTCGCGGTCATGCTTGTACAGCCAATGCACCGCCTGCTCCAAAGCATGCCGGGTGCGCATGCAACAGGCGCGCGGATCGGGGTAAACCAGTTGCTCCGCGCCTTTGGCCGGTTCAAACAACGCTTCAAATTCGGAGATGAGAAATTCAAAGTTGCTCATATCAGCCGACTGCCCTTTGTGAGTCCATTTCGTCCAGGTGCTGACGCACGCTGCCTATTGAATCCTGAATTCTGCGGGTAAAGCTGGAAGGCTCGCGGTAGGTCATTACCAGCCGATCAATCGCGCGCGTCATAGCCACATACAGTAAACGCGCCTCGTCGGCCTCGTCCTCGCCCTTTTTCGGCATGTCACCCAGACCAGGAATCAGCACCAAACCAAACTCCAGGCCTTTGCTCGAATGCATGCTGACGATCTTGACTGCATCCTCACTGCCATACAGAGCACTGCGCCCCTTGGACGACTGGCCCGAGGCAAAGCTGATGCCTGCCTCACTCAACGCCCGCTCGATACGTTGCGCCTGGGAAGTGCTGCGGTAGATCACCGCCATATCATCCAACACTCGGCCCCGACCTTGCTCATCACGGATGCGCTCGACGATACAGTTGTATTCCTGCCAATCAGAATTACACCGCAGCAGCTCGGGGAACGCGCCCCGTCGGCCTGCGCTTTGAGGCGCGACAATGGGGACTCCGTCCTCGGCAGCATCGCGCGCGGTCAGCAACTCAACGGCAAAAGCCCGCGCCACTGACAATACCTCCACGGTGTTGCGGTAATTCAAACGCAAGATGGTAGTACGTCCCTGGGCCTGAATACCGACGCTGGCGAAACTGAAATCCATACCCTTTTTATTGCCCTTGCCGCGATAGATCGACTGCGCATCGTCATACAGCACCAGTAAGGAATTGCTCTCGGGGTCGATCATCTGCACCACCAGCTTGAACCACTCCGGCTGGAAGTCGTGCCCCTCGTCGATCAGCACAGCTGCATATTGAGCTCGTGGGATTTGCCCACGGTCGACACCGTCGATGGTGCTCTCAACCATCTGCGCCATCTTCACGTCGATCGACAAGTGCTGCGCAGGACGATCAACGTTAAAAGCAGTGAGCATGTCCGAGCACCAGGCATGAAAATTACGCACCTTGACCTTCTCACTCAAGCCGCGCTCGATCAGTACCTGTTGCAAACGGCCCGCCAGGGATTTGTTGTAGCAGAGCACCAGAACCGGCTTGCTCGACACCTGTGCCAGGTGCGCACAGCGATAGCCGAGAATCATGGTCTTGCCGGAGCCTGCCGCGCCGTGAATCACCCGATGCCCCTCGCCCAGCGAGCGCGCCAGTTGCTCCTGCTGCAAGTCCATGACTTTGATCAGCGTGGGAAGGGGCGCGTGCTGTTCTGCGAACAAACCGAACTGCCCTGGCAACGTGTTCACCCGCACTTCGGGGTAGAGGTGATAACGCACACGGTCGATCTGCGGCAGGCTCATCTGGCAGGGGAAGATATGCTGGAACATATTCCACAGGCTTTGCTGGAAGGCTTCGGCGTCCACTGTCTCGGTTATTTCGTCTTGAAACAGCACCTGTTGCGGGTTCAGCACCTGGGCCAGGTTAGTCCCCATAAACTGCTTGCGAGTAATCGCCGTCATTACCACACCCCAGCCGAAGGGCATGATCAGGTTGCCTGCGTACGGCGAACCGGCGGGCTGTTTCAACGCCGGGTCCCGCTGCAACATCATCACCACTTCCATGGCATACGCCCGAGCCTGCAGCATGGGGTTTTTCACGGTTTTGAGCAGGCCGTCGGCATAAATTCGCGCCTGGTTGTGATCCATGTTCTGGATGGTTTCCAGCTTCCAGTCCTTTACCTCCAGCACCAGCAGCCCGCGCAAGGGATGCAGCAGCACGAAGTCCGGCTGCAGGGCTTTTGGCCCCACCGGGACGTTGAACCAGCAGAGGTAGTCGTCTTCGAGCTTCTTCTCCAGGCGTTCGGCCAGGCGGCGCTCGCCTGGGGTGTCGAAGCGGCAGGTGGTGCGGGAGGGGAAGAATTGAGCCATGTGGGGTTGCCTGTTCCTTGGCGTGATGGAAGATCGTGCGAGACCTAGAGCGTTCCCGCAAAAGCATTTTGTTGGAGCCCAGCAAATAGCTCATCGAACCGATTTTCTTGAGCTTGTGTTTGTTCAATCTGGCGCCCTAACGCCCTCTTTATTGAAACAAAATGCCGTTGCTTTTCTAGAGAGGGTAAAACAACAGGGAGTTCTTTTATGATCCCCATATTAAGGCCCGCCATGATTGCCCCTTTTGCTCGACTCTCAAGATAGTTCCTGGCAATCGGATGCAGGAGGAAGTAAGAGTGCAAAAACTCCGGCTCGCAACGCGTGCGGTCTAGCGAAATACAGCAAAGGTGCTTTGTATTAATCGCAGTTGGCATGTCGTCAGGAACAACAGCACATCGCCCACAAGTCCCCATGATCGTGATCAGTACGTCGCCTGGATTAACCCGATAACGAGAGAGCTGCGAGTATTTTTCTGTCGTAATGAATCTGGGCTTTGCCCATGCAAACGCATTAGTGACAGCGTTATCTATACCGAGAACGGCGATGCCGTGTTCAACAAACTCGCTGTGCAGTAATTGACTGCCAAAGGGACCGGTCCGAATAGCACCCGCAGAAGGTGCAAGCTCAGCTACTGATGTGGTCGCCACCGTAGCGTCGCCAAACATCTCCAGAAACACGGATTTCAGCAGTTGATCGAGCTTGGCGATGGTCTCGCGGCGCTTGGCGCGCAGCGCGTCGGCCTTGTCCAAAATTGCCGCGATACGACGCTGTTCAGAAAGTGGTGGGAGCGAAATTTCGATTTCACGCAGTGATTTAACAGATAAATGTTTAACCGTCACGAAAGGAGTCCGATCTTCAATTTCCTTTAGCGCCAGTGGAAGAACGCGCAGGAGGTAGCTCTGGTCCAGCCGCTCATCTGTTGCTTTGATTTTGCAGACACGTTGATTTAGGAGCGCCGGCCCACCGCGCCAACATGCAAGATTGAACTGACCATCCATGCCTATTAACGCATCGCCGTTTTTGATCAGAAACTCCGATTTGTAGTCTCCAGAGTAATAAGTGTCTGAAGCACCTTCGACGACATCTCGAATCCTGATTAATGGAAGCCCCTCGCCAGAATTATTGAATTGCTCAGATTTGAAGGCGAATCCACTTAATATCTCAGTCAACTCGCCAACGGGCGCAGTGAGAAGAGTCATTGCAGCATCCCCTCCAACTCACCCATCCCCCGCATAATCTCCGCCTCCAGCGCCTTTAATTCGGCCAGAATTTTCTGCGGTGCTTCATGCTGCACTTCCTCGTACACCACTTCCTTGTAGCGGTTGATCGACAGGTCATAGTCGTTGCCAACAATCTCAGCCTTCGGCACAAAAAAGCTCTGCGCAGTGCGGTCAAGACCAGCGCTGGTATTGCGCTTATGCCAACGATCGATGATGTCGGGAAGGTTGTTACTTTCGTGCTTACTCGCGTCCAACTCATTACGCTTGTCATCCAACGAGAAGCCATCCGCCTGCATGTTGTAGAACCAAACGTGGTCGGTGCCGCCAGAGTTGGTCTTGGTAAACAACAAAATCGCAGTAGACACCCCGGCATATGGCCGAAACACACCCGACGGCATCGAAACAATCCCGTCCAGCTTATGCTCCTCCACCAGCATCTGACGCAGTGTTTTATGGGCCTTGCTGGAACCGAACAGCACCCCGTCCGGAACGATCACCGCCGCTCGCCCACCCGCCTTCATCAGGCGCAGAAACAGGGCCAGAAACAACAACTCGGTCTTTTTGGTTTTAACGATCTGCTGCAAATCCTTGGCGCACGCCTCGTAATCCAGGCTCCCGGCAAACGGTGGGTTGGCCAGGATCAAACTGAACTGCCCTTCGACACCAGCATGCCCTTCACTGAGCGAATCACGGTTTTCAATCGCCGGGTTTTCCACGCCGTGCAGCAGCATGTTCATCGACCCGACGCGCAGCATGGTGCTGTCGAAGTCGAAGCCGTGGAAGGTGTCGTGGTTGAAGCGCTTGGCGCTGGCCGCGTCCTGGTACAACTCGTGGCTGTGGTGAGTATTGAGATACTCGGCAGCCGTCACCAGAAAACCAGCGGTGCCGCAGGCCGGATCACAGATGGTGTCCGACGGTTTGGGCGCCATCATTTCGACCATCAATTTGATGATGTGCCGAGGCGTGCGGAACTGGCCGTTCTGCCCAGCACTGGCGATTTTGCCGAGCATGTATTCGTAGAGGTCACCCTTAGTGTCGCGGTCTTCCATAGGGATGGCGTCGAGCATGTCCACCACCTTGACCAGCAACGCCGGGTTGGGGATGGTGAAGCGCGCATCCTTCATGTGCGCGGCGTAGGTGGACTCACCGTCTTCGCCGCCCAAGGACTTGATGAATGGGAAAACCTTGTCAGCAATCAGTGTGTACAAGCTGGCCGGATCACCCAGCGCCTTGAACGCCGCCCAGCGCAAATCCGCCTGTTTCGGGGTGAAAATCGGATTTTCAATCGGCTGGCCGGTGCGCGCGGCTTTACGCTCTTTAACTGTCTGCAACTCGTCGAGACGTTTGATAAACAGCAGGTAAGTCATCTGTTCGATGACTTCCATGGGATTGGAAATGCCGCCGCTCCAGAACGCGTTCCAGATCTGGTCAACTTGGGATTTGATAGCGCCTGTGATCACTGCTGATTACTACCTGAATAATGAGTTTAATGCCCGCTAAAACGGCACTGCGGGCAATAGGCCAAGCCGAGAGGACTCCGGCGTGACAAGATGCACGCAGTGTAACGATTAGCGGGTGAGGCTGTCAGTTACAACCGCCCGAGCGCCGGACTGCCATGTTTTTCACACAGCCTGCAAGGACGGTTTCAGGTACCAGCCTGTTACTTGAACGACAGCTTCTTCTTCAACTCTTCACTGATCAAACCGATGTTGAGTTCCTTGCCCGGGTTGTTATTGCAGAAGTCCGTCAACACCGAGATGTAAGCCGCGCCCAACCCTTTGGTCAACGTAGCTGCGGTTGTCGCGGCGATGGTGCCGCCGACCGCACTACCGACGCCTGGAATCATTTTCAGCAGACCGGTCACCACCGCGCGCCCCAGCAGGCTTGCTGCGCTCGAACCCAGCGCCGAGGCCACCAAGGTGGTCAAGGCACTGGTGCTGACTTCCATACCAAAGGTCACACCAATTTTGGCCAACATCCCGACCTGAATCGGTACCAACACGAACGAGTCAGAAAACGGAATCGGTGTAGCGCCCGCCGCGGCCGCCAAGCCGGAGGCAATCAATACTTCCTTCTCAGCCTGCTCGACTTTGATTTTCATGGAAGATTGATGCCGCGAGCTCAATGCATTCGCGAATGCACGCTTTTTTGCTTCGGGAATCAACTTCGCTGATTCAAAAATCAGCTCATCAATGCCTTTGACGCCCAACGTATAAACTTGGCCGTCGTCGACTTCGATCTGCTGCGCCTCGGCGCGCACCCGCACAACGGCATGAGCACCGGGCAAAAGTTCTTTGACCTTGAGGTGAAAGTTGATGTCCTTGGAAAACATGCTTTTAGTGACCACCGCCACTACCGGAATGCCTTGATCAATCAACACACGACAGAGGTCAACTTCCGCCTGTTCAATGCGATCACCGCCTTCCTGAATACAAATCCATGCCGCATGGATGTGCTTGTTCTCATCGTGATGGGCAGCGCGCGTCTCAAGGAAACTTTCCAGGTCCTTGAGAATGGTCGCGTAGTCCTTCAGCTCCAGACCTTTGCTGTCGATGATCGTGATCGGGTGGCCTTCCTTCGAGATCTCTTCGATCTGCTGCGTCACCGGAGTACCGGAGCCGGTCTTTGCCAACTGCCCACGGAACACTGTGTTGATCAGGGTACTTTTGCCAACACCTGTCTTGCCGGCGACGACGATATTGACCTTGCCGGAACCCCGTACCGCATCACGAATGACGTCATCAATAGCGTCCTGCTGCCGATCAGCTACTTCCACCATTACAGCCTCCATAATTATTCAAATGATCAACACATCACATCGTTTGCAGCTGCTTGCAGGCTGCTGCGTTTACTTCCACGAACGCTTCCCACGTCATCGTCCGTTGATAATTCAGTTCGTATTGCCGATCCACGCGGCAGATATCCGGCCGGTTCGCGTAAATGCGACAGCCGCTCTCGGCTTCATCCAAATGCCTGCACACCCCGTCACCCCGATCCATCCCGGCTGTTTGCGGCAACAGGTGGACACGCTTGCAGCACTGCATGCAGCGGTTACAGGGGAATGCCTGGCGGTGTTCAGACATAGGTGTCCAGCGTGACCTGGCACTGCACCAGCAACGCGCGGTCTTCGCTGAGCTTGCGCTCGGTCTGGCTGAGGCTGTCGCGCAAGGTTTTAAGCTTGTCGTTGACCAGCGCAAAATTGCTCTTGATATTGGCCTCCACTACCTCGGTCAGGGCCCGCGAGAACTCCCAGGCAATATCGTCGCCCAGGCTCTTGATCGCTTGGTCGCGGCGCTCTCGCTGTTGCTGTTCCAGGCGGGATTGCTCTTCAAGGCGCTGTTGCTCCGGGTCGCCAGCAAAAGCGGTGTAAATCAATTTACCGACTTGGTAGACGACGCCGATGGCGGGCAGCACCTTGCCTACTACCTGTTCAGCCACTTTGCCCATGGTGACCGGGCCAATACCCTTGAATAGGGTGGGCAGCCATTCCTTGCCCAACTTCATCACCGTCACCACGTGTTCGGTCCTCAGCGCCCCACCCGCTTGGCGCACACCCGCCTCCAGCAAACTCATATCGACGGTCGAGTCGGTACCCGCTGAGGGTTGACCAGCTGAAGCGTCGGGGATGTCCAGCGTGCCCGTGGACGGCACACCTGCTTGCTGAACGCGGACCTGGTCGAACATCTCGTCGAGCAGTTGCGACGCATCCAGCGCCAGGCGTTTGAGTTCATCGTCCAGATCACCACACACCTGTTCGTTGGCGCGCCGGATCAGTCCATCGATTTTGGCCTGGGCGCCTTCTGCGTCCTGGTGCATCGCCATGATCGCGCTCTGCGCCACACCGGCCGACTTGGCTTGTATCGACGCTTTAAGCAGCGAGCGTAGATCAATCTCACGCCTTGCAATTTGCGCATAAAACGCATCAATGCGAGCGCTGGAGGCCTGGTCGCGCTGTTGGTCCAACAGGTCCAGCGTCTCATCGATGAAACCGCTCAAATCAGTGGCCACACCGGCAACAATCTGACGCTGCTCGATCGAGGCAAAGAACTGGTTGAGTTCACTTTCGAACTTCGGAAAGCCCGAGTTCTGCAGCAAATTACTCTTGTGCTCAAGCTTGGCCTTGAGCGCCGATCGGGCGTTAACTTCCAGGATCGGGATGGCCTGCAACACTTGCGGCAATCCGCGCGCCCGGGCCATTTGCTGGATCCGTTCGCGCAGTTGGTCTTTGATTCGCTCAGCTTCCAGCGGCTCCAGCGGATTTTTACGGTTAAGCACCAGGAAGATCTGTTTATTGCGCTCGACCAACTCCAACAATGCCGAAAGCGTGGCTTCCTCTTCAACAACGCCCAGCGGGTTGACGACAAAGATCACCACGTCAGCGCCATACAATTGCTCGCGCGTCACCTGCTCGTGAGCTTGTGGCGCGTCGATACCCGGCGTGTCCAAGATTTCGAAGTCGCCCCAGCGGTAACCCTGGATCCTGTAGGTTTCCGGCGTATCGGCAACCTGCGCCAGCTCAGCGCCAAGCAACGCATTGATCAGTGTGCTTTTACCGGCGTTGAACACGCCGTAGACCATGATGGTTGCTGCAGCGCTGGCCTTTCGGGACGCCACCATCTTGCGGATGGCCGGTGTCGCTGAGGGGTTGTAAACGGCACACAGTTCGTCCACATCGTCGTAGAGCGACAGTACGTGGGACATTGGAGGTTGCTGCGTCATGACTGTTGGCTCTCAACGAGGTAATCAAGTCGGTCGTTCAAGCGGGCAATCTCGCTGACGAGTTGCTCGCAATAGCGTTGCATGCCAGCGCGCACCGGTTCGTAAAGCTGCATGACGTGCTCAGCCAGCAAATCCGGCACAGCGTTGGCGTAGGCGTCAAGGGCAGCTTGGCGCTGCTCTTCCAGGTTGTCGCCGACCACTACTTGATGCGTTTCATAGCGAGCCTTGGCACTGCGACCGGCAAGACTGGAAGTACTGCCAATGGAGGCCCCGAGCAGTGCGCCGGGTATGCCTCCTACCAAAAAGCCTATGGCGCCGCCCACCAGCGTCCCGCCCGCGCCCCAGGCTGTCTTGGTCCCTGACTCGGTACCGGCTCGGTATTCCTTGGCCTGCGTTACTTCTCGGTATTCAGGCAGGGCACTTAAACGGCTCGCGTCGAAAGCCCGGCGCAACCCGGCTTGTTGTGTCTTGCCGATATGCCTCAGCGCGTCATCAGCCCGGTCGCCCAGAACCCGCGTGAGTTGGTTACGCAGTTTGCCTTCATGCTTTTCGTCGTAGCCTGCATCGAACAGTTGGTTGACGTAACGGCCCATCTGCGCGGCGCCTGCCAGGCCCAGGGTGTGCATCTCCTGCTCAATAGCCTTGCCCTGCTCACGGATCTGCTGCTCGAAGCCGGTGACCAGATCTGCCACCAAAGCCAGGTCTGCCACCGTGTCCTTGATGGCGTTGCGCAAATTCTTCATTGGCGTGGCAAGTTTGAGCTGCAGCGCATCGCTGTCGCAGATGGCCTTGAGCGTCTGGAACAAGTCGCCCACACCGCTGGAAGCCAAATCATCCGGGTGTGTTTCAGCGAAGCGTGTCGACAGGGGTAACACATGCGTGTACTTCAGCGCATTGTCGTCCAGCCTCTGCAACTCTTCGCTTACATAATTAACTTGTGATTGCCGATCCTTTGCCGGCTTCATGACAATTTCACACACCGCATTGCCGTCTTCGTCTTCGTCTTCATCAGTGGTATCGCTGCCCGTGAGCAACACCATCAAAGACTTTTTGTCGGCCAGCAACTCGCCAATTTCGCCCATGTCGGAGGCTCGACCGGGTGCTTGGGAGCTCATGGTGTAGAGGATCAGGTCGGCGTGTTCGACATACTCACGCGCCAGGTCTCCATTGGTCCGGTTGACCGAATGCAGGCCCGGCGAATCAACCCAGGTCAGACCAGGTAAACGAAAGCCCTGGATCGAGCTGGTCGCTTCGGTGGCGCCCACGCGAAACTGCAAGTTATGTTCAGCTTCCTTGTGCTTGTCACCGCCCTCTACTGTTGTCTGCTCGGTAGAGAAATAAACGGGTTGGACTTTCGCCTGCGCCTTCAATTGCGCGGTAGGCTCGCTGTGGCCCCAAGCAACATAGTTACCCAGCGAACTCTTGCCAGACTTGACTTTGCCGTAGACGAATACCAGCAGAGAGTCGTTGACGTTTTCGCGAAACTGCGCGCCTTTGGCGCGGACCTTGATTTGTTTTTGCCACACGGCGAACTGATCCGCCAAACGTTCCGACAGACCTTGCGCCAACGCGTGCAGCGGGTTGTCGTTGCTGACAGAGTCGAGCAACGCCTGGGTGTGTTCGAGGTTGCTGGAAACAAATTCCTGGCGCAGTAAGTTGAATGCACGATCCTTGGCATGGATGTCGTTTTTCTGTCGCTCAAACTGGGTTTGGAGTTGCTCGAAAGCGCCCATCAATTCGTCGCGGGTCACGGCATTCATACAAGCTGCTCCACAGTATTTTTCAATTGCTGCAGTCGCTTGATTCGCGCCGCCGATTGCTTGAGTTGCACCTGGGCCTGCTGCTCCGCCTGTTGGGCAGCCAGCGGTGCAGTAAGGGCCTCAAGCACATTGAGCTGCAAAAGGAAGCGTTTGGTTTTCACCGCAGAGAACGCCGAGTCGGCATGCAAAATGACCTTCATCGCTTCCCCGTAAGCTGAGCCCGAGGATTGCTTGCTGGCGACGGTTTGCTCCAGCTGAGTCGCCGTCTTCGCCGCGGCAATTGCCTTCACGGGCCGACCCAGGATTGGCCCGGCACTGTTGAGCTGTGCTTTCAATTGCTCGCGGCGATCTTTTTCCAGGTTCGAGATCCGCGCCTTCAAGCCTTGCTGCTCGCGCTCACGTTTGGCGGCAAGCTCCTGCTTGCGACGCTCAGCGTCACCAGAGCTTGAAGCGCTGGATGAACTTGAAGACGGGCTGTCATCAGACACGGCCTTGACGATCGCTGTCACGGCAGCCACCGCAACAGCACCAATCAACCAGGGTAGAGGCATTACAAGTCTCCTTGACTTAAAGGCTGTTCAACTTTTCGCGGGCAGTGCGGATCTCGGCGGTCTTAGCCGAAAAACGGCTTTGAACGCTGCTCATCAGTTCAACGAATGCATTGGCGGTGTTGGCGTAGGGCGCACAGAGCTTCTGCATCGCTAATTGCTCATGCTCAATAGCGCGGCCAAGCGCGGCCGCCAACTCGTCACGGCGTTGCACCAGGCGCTGCTGACGAGCCACCGTAAGTGAGGGGGCCAACTCGCTCGACATCTGGTCAAGATGCAAGGCCAGACCGGGAATCCCGCTTTTGGCCTGCATCCCTTCACGGCCCAATTCAACACCACGCTGATAACGGCGGCTGGAGACTTCAAAGCACATCGGCTGGAACCCCAGGCAACGCAGCACCTGGCCTTCAATGCGCTCACGCACCTGAGCCATCGAGCCGTTCTGATCCAAGTCCAGAAGACTCAACACCAGCACTAACCGCTGCTCGAGGGCATCGCCATGGACCTCACGCAGTTTTAGCAACAGGCTGACTTGTTCCTCGTCCAACTCCCCCGGAGGCGCGTGAACGAATAGCACAATATCGGCGATGTCGAGCCCTTCCATGGCCTGTTGGCTATCCACCTGATCTATACCCAGGCCAGGTGTGTCGACTAGCACATAGTGTTCAAGCTCAAGCTGCTGGTTGATGCGGGTGGTACGCACCACGCCGGTTGCGAAATATTCCTCGCGAACATTGCCGCTCAGCATGTTGAGCAACGAGCTTTTGCCGGCTTTGACCAACCCCCATGCAGCAATGCGCGGCTTGGGTGGCACGGCCTCAGCGTGTTGCAGTTGAAGACGTTGGCACTCAGCCTCAAGCGCATCGATATACAGCACTGCTTGATCCATAAACCTGAAACTCCTTGGGGCGCCATCGCTTAGCGAGAGCGCATTTTGCGGCCGCGATATATCAAGACGTCGGCAGATGATGCCACATTGCCACAACCTATCGCAGCCGAGTTTTCTTGCCCTCCGCCGCGTTACTTACAGCCTCCGCAGTGCTACAAGCTCCGCTGCCGCCGCCTCAAGCCACCCTGCCGCGCGCATTTTCAGCGCCGTACTGCCGCACTTCGGACAGACCGCAAACCAATCACCGGGCATCAATGCATCACTGCGCGGGGCGACGGTTTTCTTCCACTTGCAGTCTTCACACACAAACGTGAAGGGTGTGGGTTTTATCGGCATCAATACGTTCTCCTGAATACCCGCCCCACGGCTTATTCCTCTACCGGGAGCATTGCCTGCAAAATCACCAGCTGTCGCTGCAACTGCGCGACGTGTTCTCTTTCGGCCCGCAGCGCCGAACGCAACTCGCGGTTTTCTACTTCCCAGATCTGCGCCCAACTCAGATCTTTCTGATAATGGTCGACCATTTTCCAAAGCTCACTAAGCTTCAAACACTGCTGTATCAGCACCAGCAGGATGATCCCCATCACCGCCAATGCCCCCGTCGAAACCGCTTCCGACATACTCATGCTCACATCCTTTCATGCCTTCGATGTATTCCGAAGACAGTTACACGATATGTAGTGTTTAACGACAGGTCTAGAATGTAGACTTATACAGGTAAAGTATTCACACACATGGAGCGGGTATGAAACGCAAGCAATCCATCGAACAAGTCCGTTGGGACCTAGCACTTCGCTATCGTTTGATCGAGACTGTTGCCTGGTGGGAAGGTCGGCTGACCACGGGGCACTTGATCCAGAGCTTCGGCATCAGCCGTCAGCAGGCCTCCAAAGACATCAACACCTACATTAATGAACATGCGCCCCGAAACTTGACATATGACAAGCAACGCAAGGGCTATGTACCGAGCAAACAGTTCAAACCGCTGTTCATCGATGACAGCGCCAGTGCTTATCTGCACCTGCTTTACCAGAACAATGAACGGGCGCCGCACATCGACGGATTGGCCCTGGCCTACGCTCATACCAAGGTGCTGGAAGTGCCGGACCGACCGATTCGGCCAGAAATCCTGCGGCCCTTGCTCGCGGCTTGTCGCGACGGTTTGCGCCTGGAAACCGAATACGTTTCGCTCAACACCCCGAACGTGGAAGTCCGCCTGATCGCCCCACATACCCTGGTGTACACCGGGATGCGCTGGCATGTGCGCGCCTACTGTGAGAAGAACCGCCAGTATCGCGACTTTGTATTGAGCCGCCTGCGGGGCGAGCCGGACCTGCTCGACGAGTCGCAGAACACACGTGAACTGGACGAAGACTGGAACACCGAAGTACCGATCATCTTTGCACCCGATGGCCGCTTGAACGCGGCGCAGCAGGCAATCATCGAAACCGACTTCGGCATGACGGATGGGCAACTGGTGGTCGCCAGTCGCAAAGCATTGGTGAAGTATGTGTTACGACGCTATCAGGTCGACCCGAGAAACCAGGCCACCAACCCTGAGGCACAGCAGATCGTGGTTACCAATCTCAAGGAGTTGAGGCCCTGGCTCATGCATGATTGAGGGCGGTGCGCCGCACTTTCTGCTCGCGTGCGGACGCACTCGGCCGTATGCACGTCAGGCGTCGAACGAACAGCTGTGAAAAAACTGCTCGAACAGAGGCGTCGGCAAATGCTCTGCATCGAGCAGGCCGAAGTGGTTGCCTACGTTGCGCCCCAGGGCCATCAGCGTTCTTGCGGCGTTCTCGGTCCCGGCGTAGCCGGCGCTCAGGATGAACTCGACGCGCGCCTGCGCGCTCGTCGCCTGCTGATACGCCTTCCCGGTGATCAGCACATCCACCAGGCACACATTGACCCGCTCATCCGCCAAGGTGAACGGCTCCAGTTCCTTATACCCCAGTGCCGCGCACAAGCCGTCCTTGCCACCGTCAACGATGCGCTCAAGGGTTTCGATGGGGCGACCGAACAGGTCGAACTCCTGCATGGAAAACGCAAAGCAGTAACCTTGTGCAGTCGCGCGCGAGATCGTCTTGGCGTCACGTGGGTGAGTCGACAGCCAGTCAACAAATGACGCTTTATTGTCCTGTGCACCGCTGCGGCGAAACATGAGGTAATCCTGGATGACCTGGCTGAAGGGATGCCCCCTCGGTACCCAGCCCGTGCTTTCACGCTCACTGGGCTGCGTTTGAGTCACAGATTCCATTGGCGTGGGCGGCACGCCAAAACAGCGCAGGTCATAGCCAAGCATGAACAGGCTGGCCTCAAAGGCGTGGCAGCGAGCGGGTAAAGCACCGTGCTCAATAAACCAGTTCGTGCGTTCAAGCAAGGCTCGGATAATCCAACCCAGCCGAACCTGCCAGCGCGCCCACGTTTCATAGTTGATCGATGAAAATTGTGGCGCCGCCACCCCATTCACAAAGGCCCCAGGGTTACGCAACTGGTTACCACGGGCACCTCCGGAAGGGAACGCTAACAAGGGTTTTCCCTTGCCGGTCCATTGCTGGCGAAACAGTGAATACAACATGCCCATCGCAGCGCCGACGCGACTGTCATAAATCGGCGATCCCGACACATCAAGCAACGCATGAATCTTGGTCAGGCCCGCATCAAAACGCTGCACGCTTTCCGCGTTGAGACCCTCCAGGTCGTGGTCAGTATCAAGCGCCATAAGCCCGGCCATGTTGCGCAAATAATTCGTCAGGCGACCTTCGGCAGCCAGCCGCTGCAAAAAGGGAATCGCGCCCCGTACACCGCCCCAGCGAAGCACCTGCAAACAGGCTGCGAGGGCTTGCGCATCATCACCCGCAGTGACGGCACTTGTTAGCCATTCGCGCAGTTGTCCGAGTGAGCGTTGGGTCTGTGACCAGGTCTGTGAATCGACATTGTTCTGGTGCGTATCCTGCCAGCTCGCCTTCCAGCGATAGTGCTTGATCACTTGCTCGAAACCCTGAACTTGGGCGATCAAACCACCGGGCACGAAGTTACTGGCTTTAAAGCGCAGATTGAACGTGAGCACCGGCAAGTTAACTTGCAACCATGCAAGAAAATCCACCACTTCAGGTTGTGCAAGGAATTGCGCGCGCTTCATGCGGACCACCGAATGGGCAATATCGAATGGCCATACCTTAAGCAATACAACAGGTTACGTCGAGGATAGGTGCCCCTATAGGCATTGGTATCTACATATTTTTTGAGGCCACTTTAGTGCAGATACTTATGCATATAGGTGAACAAATGCAGCAGCACATGTCAGGGTCGGGTTTGGTTGTTGCTGGTTGGGAGGCGCAGGGGAAGGCCTTCAGAATTTTCCTTCAAGCTACCGCGCCCTTGATGAACTGGCGCAGCCCGCGTCACAACGCTAACTTCCCCCAGTCGCTGCTCATCAGCGACCGGCTTTGACAGGCCGAAAAGTGTAACCTTTCACACCCCGTGATAAGACGGCATGCTTACGCATTCCGCCCCGTTCATGGTGGCTGTGCGTGGGGCATCTTCGGGTGCGCCGGGTTCCTACACTTCCGGTCTGTCAACCCGCGTACAGCTGCCACCTATTCCTGTTTGACAGCAGGGGGAGGCAGCTCCTTAAACAGTGTGGGAGCTTCATCATGAAAAAAATCACCCCCAATCCCCCAACCACCCTCTTCACCCTCGCCGAAAACATCCACCCCGAAACCCTGCTAATCCAAGCCAGCGAAACCCTCGCCTGTCTCAACGCGATGACCACCGACCTGGCTTTCGAGCTTGAAGGCGCGCACCGCCACAAGTTGCTCGCCGCTCAGCAATTGATCGTTCTGGGTGAGCTACTGGTAGAACGAGTCTTGAACATCCAGCCATTCACTACCCATCCGCCACAACCCTAAAACACGAAACCGGGCGAGGCGCCTCAGCGTTTCTCGCCCGCTGGCATCCCCTCACACTTCCCATTACCCTGACGGCCTTTATCAGACAATCGGAAGTCAGATACCCGTGCTCAAGCCCTTCGCCGTTATCGCCCTCTCTGTCATGCCCTTACTCGCCACCGCTGCTGAGCTGGCCGGGGTTTGGCAAGGTACTTTGGGCAAGTCCGCGATCACCGTCTGTTTCAACGGTGCCGACGGGGAGCATGGCAGTTATTACTACCAGCGCATTCGTACCCCTATCCAATTGACTCAGGCCAACGACAACGCTCCCTGGGTGGAGGAAGGCAACACCGGTTTCTGGGCCCTGCAAAAACCTCAAGGCGATGCCCTTTCTGGTGCCTGGAGTAAAACCACCGGCGGCACGCCGCTGCCGCTGGCTTTACGCCGCATTGCCACGGACGGCTGCGGCAGCGATGCCTATAACGCGCCCATGGAAGCCGCGCCGCTGCCGATCAAGACCGAGAAGAAGACTTTCGAAAACCATGCCTACCAACTCAAGACTCAGGGCCCCCGCGTCACGCTCAAGCTGGAGGGCGACGGCCCGGCGGTGCAGAAGATCAATCAGCAACTCGCCGCTCTGGCCGTCAATGACGATGATCTAACCGACTACTTTCATGAACGACGTGAATACCTGGGTCGAAACGGCTCGGCCTATACCAGTGAAATCGAGGTTGAGCCTAGCTATTGGTCGTCGCAATTCATTACCGTGCGGTTCTACCGCTGGGCCGCGGGCACAGGCGCCAGGGGCATCAGTTGGGGGCTGCACTCCTGGAATCTGCAAACCGGCGAGAGTGTGGACCCATGGACCTGGTTCGGCGGCCATCAGCAGTGGTACGACGCCTATTCCGGGCACTTGAAGCTGCCGGCCGCCTTCAGCACCTGGCTGGCCAAGCAAACCAGCACCGACGAGGGCTGCCCCGCGATTACCGATTACTCCAGCTTTGACCTGAGCTTCAACACCCAGGGCCTGCGGCTCGCCACGCCGGCCAATGGTGACGGTTGCGACAACGACCTGACCTTCACCTGGGAGCAGTTGGAACCGGTGCTGACCGAACAAGGCAAAGCGGCAGTGCCCAGGTTGAAACTGCCCTGATGCGCCCGAGAAAAACTCCACAGCCATTCACCAAAGGTTAAGAATCGCGCTCGTATACTCCTTGACTACCCATGACCGGTCGCCCGATCGGTCTCATGCCCCGGTAGCCAGATTCCATGACGCGTCCCGCTCCCCTGCTGCTCCTGATTGCTGGTCTGTTGTTCTTTTTCGCCCTTGGCAACCACGAGCTGCAGGGCTCCACCGAGGCAAGGGTGTCCGGGATTGCCATGGCGATGCACCTGGACAATGACTGGGTGGTGCCGCGCCTGTTTCAAGAGCCTTTCCTGGAAAAACCGCCCCTGAGCCTGTGGCTGGACGCCGGCGCGATTCGTTTGTTCGGCGCCAGCACCGGGGCGGTGCGCCTGGCTTCGGCGTTTGCCGGGTTGTTCAGCGTGATGCTGCTGTACGGGATGCTACGTCGCTTCGGGCGGCCGCAGACGCTGGCGTTCAGCGCCGCGCTGATCCTGGCGACCATGGCCAGTTATTGGGGCAATGTGCGCGGTGTGGGTGAGGATTCACTGCTCAGCCTCGGCGTGACCATGGCATTGCTTGGGTTTTACCAGGCTCTGCGGCCCGAGCGCGAAGGTTCCAGTGTGTGGGCCTGGGCGTTGTTTACCGCCGGCATGGTCATCGCCACCCTGAGCAAAGGCGTGTTGGGGCTGGCGTTGCCGGGCATCGTGATCTTTGTGTACCTGGCCAGCACCAGCCTGATGGATAAACGCCTGCGCATCGGCGACTGGCTTAAGCCGGCGTTGTTCACGCTACTGGCTTTGGTGCCGCTGCTGATCTGGCTGGGGTTTCTGTTTCAACGTGGGGGGATGCAGGCGGTCGGCGAAGTGTTGTGGACCAACAGCGTTGGGCGCTTCAGCGGTTCGTTTGTCGAGGCCGGGCACTACGAGCCGTTCTACTACTACATCGCGAAGCTGCCGGAGGCGTTTCTACCCTGGAATATCCTCGTGTACCTGGGCCTGTGGCACTTTCGAAAAAGTCTGGTACACAACCGCTACCGCCTGTTTTTCAGCGTGTGGCTGGTGGCACAGTTCACCCTGCTGACCCTGGCTTCCAGCAAGCGCACGGTTTACCTGATGGCACTGACCCCGGCCGCTGCGGTGCTCGCCGCAGAATATTCAGGGGTGCTGTTGGAGTGGCTCAAGGCACACAAGCCAGCGCTGTACCGCTACCACCGGGGCGTGATCATCAGTGCATTCAGCCTGGCAATTGCCAGCTACCTGACGGCTGCGTTCTGGTTCGCCCCCAAAGCAGACAAGCGTGAGTCCTTCGTGCCGGTGATCAGTCAGGCCAGGGCGTTTCAAACCGAAGGTAGGGACGTGGTGATGTTCCAGCCCAATGAACGCATTGCCGGGGCGAGCGTGTTCTATCTGCAGGCCTACTTGCCGATCCTGCAAACCGAAGCGCAGTTACGCAGCTTTCTCACGGCCAAGCCCGGCAACATTGCATTGCTGGACAACACCCGCCAACTGAGCGGGAAGGTCACGGTGATCAAAGAGATGAAGATCGGTCGCCAGCCTTACTACTTCATCGAGCAGTAAGGCCAGCGCACGGCGGGATCAGTGCTTGGTGAGCTTATCCAGATAGCCCATGGCAAAGGCCGAGACCACGAAGGTCATATGGATGATCACGTACCACATCAGGTGATCGGGATCGACGTTCTTGGCGTCCATGAAGATGCGCAGCAGGTGGATCGAGGAAATCGCCACGATGGACGCCGCCACTTTCATCTTCAGCGAGGAAGAGTCCATGGTGCCCAGCCAGTTGAGCTTTTCCTTGTTTTCATCGATATCCAGCTGCGACACGAAGTTCTCGTAGCCGGAAATCATCACCATCACCAGCAAGCCACCCACCAGCGCCATGTCGATCAACGACAGCAGCAGCAAGATCACTTCCGCTTCCAGCATGGAAAAAATGTTGGGAATCACGTGAATGATTTCCTGGAAGAATTTCAGCGCCAGGATCAATAAACCCAGGGACAGCCCCAGGTAGATCGGCGCCAGCAGCCAGCGTGAAGCGTACATAGTGTTTTCGATAAAGCGTTCCATGGGATCTCACACAGCTTGGCTAAAAATGGCGGCGAGTATACCAGCCGCTACAAGACACCTGTAAGCACGAGAAAACTGACCCAGGCGGCATCTGTAAGAGAATTTTTCTGCTAGTGTCGAGCCCCTAAACTCGGCTCGATGACGTCGGACAGGAAGAAACTCAGATGATGGATGTGCGATCCCCTTTGGCCAGCATCGGCCTGTGCACGGCATTGCTGCTGGCCAGCGGCTGCTCTCCCAGCGACGAGCAGAAACAGACGACGCTTGAAGAGAAAACCGCCACGTTCGAGCAGTCCCTCGACAGCATCCAAGACCCCAAACTGCGCGACGCCATCGCCGACCTCGGCGGTTCGCTGTTATTGCTGGAACGGGCGCGAGTCAAGCTGGCCACCAAGCCCATCGAAGCCGAGTACGGCGAAGACACCCTCGCCTTGCTCAAGCACTACCCAACGCCCCAGGCGCTGGTGGACACCTACATCAATGGCCTGTTCGTGCTGCGCAAGACCTCCCATTCCGACTACCTGACGGATCTGCAACCGGTCTTCCCGTTCAGTTTCAACATGCCCGACCAATTCCCCTTCCCCCATGGCCTGGAATGGCAGTCGGTCACCTTGAGCAACAACAAAGTCGTGCCCTTCCAGCCAGAATGGTCGGAAACCGACCCCGGCATTCAGTTAAGCCCCAGCAGCTCCAACCTGACCAACCCCGATGACCTGACGGTGACCTACCCCTTCATCGACGGTATCGAGACGGAAAACAAGAGCCAACCGCAGCCCGTCACGCTCAAAGGCGCGGTCGAAGTCATCGCGCCGGGCAAGGTGCTGACGTTTGATCTGTCGAAAAAGGACGTGGGCCACAAGCGCACCGAAGGCACTATGACGCTCAACTTGCTGCTGCTGGAGAAGAACTACGCGGAAATCGAGCTGACCAACAGCGCACCGCTGGCACCGCAAGTCGGCGATGAGTCGCCGAACCCTCTGCTGGTGCAAGCGCGGGACAGTACAGGCCAATTCCTCACGCGCGCAGGCTCGATCAACGAGAGCGCTGCGCAAGTGGCGTTCTACGAGAAACAACTGGCTGAGATGCAAAAGCAGAAGGCCTGGTCGCAAGGGTTCGAAAAACAGCTCACGGATGAACAGAAAGCCTTCGAACATAAACAGGGCAGTCATTACGCCAAGGTGTACTTCAACGGCCTGATCGATAACCTGCAGGTCAACGTGATGGACTTCTCTACGGCATCCGTCACCCGCAAGGACCTTGAACTGCCAGTGCTGCGCTTCGACAAGAACAGCCTGGAAAAGACCGTACAAGCCTTGCCGATGCCGGTCACCGTGTACGACGACAGCGCTGCCAGTTGGCTCAAAGACGCAGCCATGACCGAAGATCAGCTGAAAAACAGCGTCAGCATCAGCCAGTCCGTTGAGGACGCCAGTGCCGCGCATGTGGTGTTCGACCACCCATTCACCTTCAACGACGACCTGGTGGGTGCCGAGCGCAACAGCAGCGTATCGCCGATTACCTTTTTTACCGCGGACGAAAAAGGCGAGCGCGGAGACCCCATCGAGCTGCCGACCGAAGCGTTCGAGCTGAACCCGGCCCGTGGCACCCTCACCTACGACCTCAACCTGTTCCCGGAAAACCCGGCGTTCGTGGTGGGCTCGATCCCGCTGTTTTTGGCGACTATCGAGAAAGGCGAGTTGGACGTGACCAAACTGCCCAAGGGCTTGTCGCTCAAGGACAACGCGCTGGTCGTCGATCAAAAAGACTTCCCCGCCGACAGCTGGCGCTTCTACGCCAAGGATGCCAGTGGCCAGTACCTCAAGGAAATTCTGGGGGTCAGCCACCGCGCCGAGGAGTACGGCACGGCGATGTTTGACGTGCATTATTTCTACGGCCGACCGACCGCACTGGAAAGCTACCAACGCACCGACCTGAACACCGTGCAATACGGCTTTGAGGTCAAGCTGGACAAACCTGACAGCAAATGACCACCGCTACAGCGCAAGCGGTTCACGGTTGCCATTGAGCTGTCGCAGGTGGGCCTGCATGTGCAGGCACCAGATCTGCGGGTCGCCCGCCACCTCATAGCCGTGCTGGGTCAGGCTGTCCACGATGGACTCCAGAATGGTTTGCGCCGCAGAAGACCCAGGAAACGGGCCTTGGGACTTGATGGTGGACGGCTGTTCACCGGACATTCCGGCGGCAAACAATACGGTCCACATCCCGTTATCCCCCGCGAGAGGGCGAATGGAGCATTCGATACGGGTGACCAGGCCGAAGCACTGGCGGGTAAGGCAAAGGTTGCGCGGCATGGCGGCGACCCTCGGTAGATCGGTGTTCAGCCCGGCCTGGGGCGAGGCTGTTTCTATCCAGCGACTCCTGTGGATATCCCTAAAGCAGAGAATAGAAGAAAACCGCTACAAACCAAGGTTATAGAGACCAACGGTGGTGGGCGCCTATGGTTGAGTCAGTTTATTGGCAACTTCACCAAATCTGTGGCGAGCAAATCCGTGTGGTAGGTGATCCCCTGTGATAAGCAGTCCCTGTGGTGAGCGGTCCCTGTGGTGAACAGTCTCTGTGGTGAACAGTCCCTGTGGTGAGCAGTCCCTGTGGTGAGCGGGCTTGCCCGCGCTGGGCCGCGAAGCGGCCCCAAAACCTTCACCGCGATTGATTCTGGCACTCTGCGGTGACCTTATTGGGGCTGCTGCGCAGCCCAGCGCGGGGCAAGCCCGCTCACCACAAGAGCCTGCTCACCACAAATGCCCACTCACCACGAGAGTCCGTTCACCACAAGAGCCCGCTCATCAGAACGCTGGCCCATCACAGAGACCCGTCAGCTCACAGGTTTCGCTTCAGCCAACGCCTGCTGCGCCAATTCCTTTTCCGCCTCCTTCAAGTCTTCCTCGCTGATCATCTCGGCAATCGCCCGCAAACGCTCGACCACCCGCGCATTCACCGTGCCTTCCGGGAATTGCCCTTCGGCGTCCGGCTCACCCGCGTCCTCGCCCACCAACAGGCTCAACGCCTCATCGGCCTGGCGCACCGCGTAGATATGGAACTGCCCGGCGCGTACGGCCTGCAGCACCTTCTCATCAAGCATCAACGTGGCGACGTTGGCCTGGGGAATGATCGCCCCTTGCTCACCGGTCAAACCGCGCGCTTCGCAGAGGCGGAAGAAGCCTTCGATCTTCTCGTTGACCCCGCCCACCGCCTGCACTTCACCAAACTGGTTGATCGAGCCGGTGATGGCAAAGCATTGCTTGAGCGGGGTTTTCGACAGCGCCGAGATCAAGGTGCACGCCTCGCCGAGGGACGCGCTATCGCCGTCTACATAACCGTAGGATTGCTCCAGCGCGATGCTCGCCGAAATCGCCAGCGGGAATTCCTGGGCATAACGGCTGCCCAGGTAACCGGTCAGGATCATCACGCCTTTGGAGTGAATCGGCTGGCCAAGGTTGACCTCACGCTCAATGTCGACAATGCCGCTGCCGCCCGGGTACACCGTGGCGGAAATCCGCGCCGGCACGCCGAACGCCGAGTCACCGACTTCCAGCACCGTCAGCCCGTTGCACTTGCCCACGGCCGCACCCGCGGTGTCGATCAGGATCACCCCGGCGAGCATGTCGTCGAGAATCCGTGCCGACACGCGGCCGGTGCGGGTGGCCTTGGCCTTGAGCGCGCGCTCGATATGCCCCGCGTCGGTCATCTCATCGCCCGCCAGGTGACGGATAAAGTCCGCCTCGCTGACCAGCTGGAACAAGTCACCAATACGCGCCGACAGACGGCCCTGATGCTCCGCCAGCCGAGCGCTGTACGTCGCCAGCCGCGCCACCGCGTCCGAGGTCAGCGGCGCCATGCCTTCTTCCGATGTGCGGGTTTTGAGCAACTGGGCGAACTGCTCCAGGCTCTCATCGACCATTGGAATGTCTTCGTCGAAATCCACCAGCACCCGGAACATCTCCTGGAAGTCCGGATCAGCATCCTGCAACGCGTAGTACAACTGGCGCGAGCCGATGATGATCACCTTGACCTGCAACGGGATCATCTGCGGGTTCAGGGTCACTGTCGCCAGGCGGCCCAGCTCGCCCAGGGGCGATTCCATCTTCAGCTTGCGCGATTGCAGGGAACGCTTGAGGGCGTCCCACACGAACGGCTCGCTGAGCATTTTTTCGGCTTCAAGGATCAGGAACCCGCCATTGGCACGGTGCAAGGCGCCCGGCCGCAGTTGGCGATACGTGGTGTAGAGCGCGCCCTGGTCGGTGCTGTACTCGATACGGCCGAACAGGTTGTCGTAAGTCGGGTGCGGCTCAAATACCACCGGTGCGCCACCGTTGACGGGGTGACCCACCACCAGGCTCGGGCAATATTGCTCTTCGAGCAGCTTGCGGGCCTGGGCGTCGGTCTTGGCGTCGTCGACCAATTGCTCGACCACGGTTTTGAGCAGGTACACCTGCATGGCCTGCAGGTAACCGCAGACAGCTGCGTTCTCGGCGTACTTTTCCGACAGTGGCGCCAGCAAAGGTTGCAGGGCCAGGGTGATGGTTTCTTCGTTGAACTGACGCAGTTGGTTGTTGGACTCACGCTTCCACTGCGGCAGGCTGGCCAACTCTTCGTTGAGGCGCTCTTCCAGCTCGGAAATATCCGTATGGAAACGCTCGCGATCCACTTCCGGCAACTGCGAAAACTCGGCTTCGTCCAGCGCCTTGCCGTCGAGCATCGGCGTGAACGCGATGTTGGTGCTGTCGCGGTACAGCGCCACGTCCTTTTCCAGAGCCAGACGCTCGATCACGTCCAGGGCCTTGTCGTAACGCTGGTTGAAGGCGCGGTCGATGGCGCTTTTGCGCTGTTGATAAGTCGGGTGCTCGAAGACCGCCGGGAAGGTGGCCACCAGGTTATCGACCAAGCCATTGATATCGGCAATGAATGCTGCCGCCGCACCGCCTGGCAATTCCAGGGCACGGGGTTCGCGCGGCTCGTCGAAATTATTCACATAGACCCAGTCCGACGGGGTCTGCAGGCGCTTGCCTTCAGCTTTCAGGTAGCGTTTGACGAACGAAAAACGGCCGGTACCCGGCTCGCCCATGACAAATACGTTGTAACCGGGGCGTGGCATGGCCACACCGAACTGCAACGCTTCAACTGCGCGTTCCTGGCCAAGCACACCGCGAAAGGGCTCCAAATCATTGGTGGTCGAGAAGCTGAACTGTTCAGCGGAGAAAGGGCGAGTCAGCGCTTCGGGCGCTAGACGCAGGCTGGCAGCAACAGGATCAGGCATCGGGCTTCCTTACATCAGGCGGGGCAGATGACGGCATTCTGGCTCTCCGTTGCGCGCTCTGGCAAGGCGAGCCTTTGGGAAAGCGTAGACACGGAATGCGTCCTACAAAAAAATCGCGACATCTCTGATTGTTTTATAAAAACACACGGAACCCTTGGAACGTGCCTAAACTCCAAACTGCGCGGGTTGGACTAATAACCGACCCCTAGGGCGCTATGAAGTGCCTGAACCCTTGTCCATTGGTTTGCACACAAAGAGAACAAAGCTATGAAACGGATCCTTCTCGGTACTCTCTTCACCGTCGTCTCCCTCAATGCAATGGCAGAAGCACCAGGTGGCCCGAACTGCGGTTGGGGCAACATGTTGTTCGAAGGCCAGCGCGGTACTCCAGCCCACTTCCTGGCTTCCACCACCAACGGCACCTCGGGCAACGCCACCTTCGGCATGACCTCGGGCACCAACGGTTGCAGCACCAACAGCGCGCTGACCTACGGCGGCAAGTCCTGGATTGCCATGAATGGCATGATGAACGAGCTGTCCGAAGACATGGCCAAGGGTAATGGCGAAGCACTGACCACCTACGCCGTGGTACTGGGCGTTGCGCCAGAAGATCGTGACCACTTCGCAGCCGTGGCTCACGAACACTTCCAACAAATCTTCAGCAAGGCCGATGTGACCGCTGAAGACGTGCACAACAACACCCTGGCTGTACTGAAAGGCGATGCCCGTCTGGCGAAATACGCTACCCAGGCTTAAGCTCGACCTGCCCGCGCCTCCCCAGGCGCGGGTTTTATTTTTGGACCCGCCTCCCCTTTGGGTCTCTCTAATTTCCGACTTAAGTTGCCCCTATGCTCAAACGCTTTGCCTGGATGGCACTCCTCGCCTGCGCCCCGCTGTACGCGGCACCGCACCTTGATGATCAACGTTTGCAGCAACTGGCCAACGATCCGTTCTGGCTTTCGCTGGGCCATTACGAAGCCGGGAAAATCAGCGGCTGGCGCAGTTATGTCAGTGAAAAGAAATTCTTCCTGGCCGCCGATGGCGCCCACCACCCGGATGCCGAACTCAAGGCCACCGTTGAAGCACTCTATGCTCCGGCCAGCCTGGGCGAAAAACACGCCCAATGTGTCTACCCCGCACGTACCCGCTGGCTCAAGGCTCAGTTGAACCTGACCGACCTGCCCGCCGTGGACTGCACCGAATTCAAGCAATGGTTCAAGGATGTCGCCCCTCACAGCGCGGTGATGATCTTCCCGGCGGCCTACCTCAACAGCCCGTCGTCGATGTTCGGCCACACCCTGCTGCGTATCGACCAGGCTGACGTGCAGAGCAACAAGACCGCGCTGCTCAGCTACGCGATCAACTTCGGCGCCTACATAGAAGGCTCGGATAACAGCATCCTCTACGCCTGGAAAGGCCTGATGGGCGGCTACCCCGGCCTGTTCGCGCTGGTGCCCTACCAGGAAAAACTCTCCGAGTACCGTAGCCTCGAAAACCGCGACCTGTGGGAATACCGGCTCAACCTCACCCAGGTCGAGACCGAGCGCATGGTCGAGCACGTGTGGGAGCTCAAGCAGATCCAGTTCGACTACTTCTTCTTCGACGAAAACTGCTCCTATCGCCTGCTGGAACTGCTGCAAGTGGCCCGCCCCGGCCTGCGCCTGACCGAGCAATTCCCGCTGACGGCCATTCCTACCGACACCGTCAAGGCAGTGAAGGACGCAGGCCTGGTCGAGAAAATCGACTACAGGCCATCCCGCGAGCGCGAGTTGCTGGAACGCGCCAAGCCGCTGGACAGCGACGAACAGCAATGGGTGCTCAAGGTCAGCGATGACCAGCAACAATTGCAGGCGCCGGCCTTTAAAGCATTGCCCCGCGACCGCCAGGCCCTGATCATCGACGCCGCCTATCGCCTGGGCCGCTACCGCGCCAACGGCCTGGAACGCGACACTGCACGCTCCCAACGCAGTTTCGAATTGCTGCGCGCCATCAACCAGAACCCCGCGCCCGACCTGAAGATCACGCCGCCCGGCCTGCCGGAAAACGGTCACGAATCGCGCACCTGGCAAGCCGGCCTCGGCACCCGTGGCGACAAGGCCTTCGGTGAATACGGCCTGCGCATGGCCTACCACGACCTCAACGACAATGCCGAAGGCTTCCCCCTCGGCGCGCAGATCGAAATCCTGCAAATGAAACTGCGCCAGTACGAAGGCAACCACTGGCAACTGCAGCAACTGGACCTGGCCACCATCCGCTCCCTGACCCCGCGCAACGCCCTGCTGCAGCCGTGGTCATGGCAAGTCACCGGCGGCCTGGAACGCGTGCCGGGCAAGCACGACGATGAAACCCTGGTCGCCCACGTCAACGGCGGCGCCGGCGGCACCTGGCAACTGCGCGACGACATGCTCGGCTTCGCCCTCGGCACCGTGCGTGTGGAACACAACAACGACTTCAACGAAGCCATCTCCCCCGCGGCCGGCTTTAACACCGGCGTACTGTGGAAAAACCCGCTGGGCAATCTGAGCCTGGAGGCCAAGGGCGATTTCTTCACCAATGGTGAAGTGCGTCGCAGCATCAGCCTCAACCAACAGTGGGAACTGTCGCGCAACCTGGGGCTGCGCCTGAGTGCACAGCGCGAATACAGCCACTTGTCGACACCGGTCAATGAAGTGATGCTCGAAGTAAAGTGGTATCACTACTGACCCAGCCTGGCGAAAATCAAAATGTGGGAGGGGGCTTGCCCCTCCCACATTTGCCCGTATTTATTCAGTTTCCATCTCAGGGAGTTCCAATCAACATGGCAGTTAACTGCAACACTCTCGAAGAAGTCCGTGACAACATCGACCGCCTCGACCAGCAAATTGTCAGCCTACTGGCTGAACGTGGCGCCTACGTATCCCAGGCAGCCCGCTTTAAAAAGGATGCAGATGCGGTCAAGGCACCACAACGGGTTGAACAGGTGATCGCCAAGGTGCGGGGCTTGGCGCACACGCTGGGCGCCAATCCAGAAGTCACCGAGCAGGTCTATCGCGCAATGATTGCGGCGTTTATCCAGCAAGAGTTGGCTGAGCATGCGGCACGCGGTCGAGTGGGGTAAAAATTGGCAAATTTATTCGCTGATATAGAAATCCTTTAGGCATCTTCAAGCCACTGATTAATAAGCAGGAAACCTCAGCCTATTTTTTAGCTTTTTCTAATTTATACCAACTTGCTTTTACTGCCCTCGCTTTATGAGAATTTGTGGCTAGTCTCGGATAGCAATCAAATTGCCACCAAGTCTATCCACGGATCTGAATAGGTAGAGGCTGACTATGGATTTTTTTGAAAAGCTTACCAGTCTGGCAGCAAAAGTTCGGTTACAAGGCCCTGCCATTCAAACGGAAGAAGCTACAAAAAATGCTTTCGTAATGCCTTTCATAAACACTGTCCTGGGTTATGACGTGTTTGATCCCCAGGAAGTGACGCCTGAGTTCGTATGCGATGTGGGGACTAAAAAAGGCGAAAAGATCGACTACGCAATCATGAAAAACGGTGAGGTTCAAATTCTCATCGAATGCAAAAAAATCGGTGAGTCACTGAGCATTAATCACGCCTCTCAGCTTTTTCGATACTTCCATGTGACAAGCGCGAGAATCTCCATTCTCACAAACGGCCAGGTCTACAGGTTTTTTACCGACCTGGACGCCCCCAACAAAATGGACGAAAAGCCATTCCTGGAACTAGACTTGCTGGACATTGACGAATATTCCGTGCCTGAATTGATCAAGCTTACTAAGTCGGCTTTCGACGTAGATTCGATCATCAATGCTGCAGGAGAGCTGAAGTACGTCAGCCAACTCAAGAAAATTATCGGCGCTCAGGTCAGTAAACCCGAAGACGAATTCGTGAAATTTTTTGCATCCCGCGTTTATGACGGCGTCATCACGCAGAAAGTGCGTGAACAGTTTTTTGAACTGACTCGAAAAGCGCTAGCACAATTCCTGAATGATCAAATCAATGATCGACTCAAGTCAGCCATGAGCGGCGTAATTCAACCGACTATCGCCTCGATGCCAGTGGCAAACAGCGCGAATTCTGATACGCAGGACCGCGATGAATCAGAAGACAAGATCCTGACGACACTTGAAGAGTTAGAGGGTTATCACATCGTCAGGGCAGTTGTGAGATCGGTGGTAGATGCCAAGCGAATTGTTCAGCGAGATACTCAAAGCTATTTTGGAATTTTGCTGGACGACAACAATCGCAAGCCGATTTGTCGCCTCCACTTCAACCGCAGTCAGAAGTACCTCGGGATATTCGACGAGGAAAAAAATGAAACCCGACATGCGATTTCGTCCATTGATGAGATTTACGAGTATGCGGATCAATTGAAAAAGACCGTGGGTTATTACGACTAGGGGCGGACGATATCCCCTGTGGCGAGGGAGCTTGCTCCCGTTGGGCTGCGCAGCAGCCCCGAAACCAGGCACCGCACTCTTTCTGGATAATCTCCATTGCCTGTATTGGGGCTGCTGCGCAGCCCATAGCGGTCTACAGATTTCTCACACGCCTTTCACATCCCCCCGACGAATCCCCTTCTAGACTTCCCCTATCAGCCGTGAAACGGCCAGGGAGTAAGCCATGTGGCGGTATGCGGTAATGCTGTGTGCGATGGCGTGGCTGGCGGGTTGTCAATCGACTCACCAGGAGTTGTTGGCCAAAGGCTATCCACCGGCTTTTGCCGATGGCTTTGACGACGGCTGCAGCAGCGGTCGCCAAGCGGCCGGGGTGATCACGGGGACATTTCGCAAGAACGTGCCACGCTATCTGAAAGACCGGGAGTACGCCGAAGGCTGGGAAGACGGTTTTCGCCAGTGCAAGGCCATGCGCGAGAACGAAGAACTGCGCGACTACAAGGACAATCACTGGGACGACCGTGAGCGCGCCTGGCAGCAGGAAAAGGATCGCGATGCCGCCAGGGCCTATCGCTCGCAATAGGTCGCGTTCAGACATCCATCGAAACTAAAGCACGGCGACCATGGCCCAAGCTTCATAGAGGGAGAACACCATGAGCCGAGCTTTTGTGAATGAAGACAGCGCCGCCGCCCAGGCTGATCAGCCGGTGGAGCGGCAGGTCAGCGAGCAGCCCAATCACGTGACCGCGCATGGGTTGGTGCAGTTACAGGCCAAGGTTGCGCAACTACAGGCCGAATACAGCGCCGAGTCCGCCAAGGGCGAACAGGCCGATAAGCAGCGCCAGGCCGATCTTGAGCGGGATTTGCGCTATTTCAGCCAGCGGGTGCAGAGCGCCCAAGTGGTGGCGTCAGCCACTTCCACCGACAAGGTACAGATCGGCAGTTGGGTCACGTTCGCCAATGAACAGGACGAGCAGCAGCGCATCCAGTTAGTCGGTGAAGACCAGGCCGACGCGACCGCAGGCCTGATCAACTGGGGTTCACCTCTGGGTCGCGCATTGCTGGGCGCCCAGATCGGCGACGAGGTGCTGTGGCAGCGCCCCGTCGGCGATCAGTTGATCGAGGTGCTGCGTATCGAAGCCGAGACTTAGACGATGCCTTGGGCCAGCATCGCGTCGGCGACTTTCACGAAGCCGGCGATGTTCGCGCCCTTCACGTAGTTGATCCGGCCGTTTTCTTCGCCGTAGTGCACACACGCGTGGTGGATCGACTGCATGATGTTGTGCAGCTTGCTGTCCACCTCACCGGCGGTCCACAGCAGGCGCATGGCGTTCTGCGACATCTCCAGGCCACTCACCGCTACGCCACCGGCATTGGATGCCTTGCCCGGTGCAAACAGAATGCCTGCCTCGATAAAGATATCCACCGCCTCAAGCGTGGTCGGCATGTTGGCGCCTTCGGCCACGCAGATGCAGCCGTTGCGCAGCAAGGTGCGGGCGGCTGCGGCGTCCAGTTCGTTCTGGGTGGCGCATGGCAGGGCGATATCGCAGGCCAGCTCCCAAGGCGTCTGGCCCTTGCGGAACTCCAGGCCGAAACGCTCGGCCAATTCGCTGATGCGGCCGCGCTGAACGTTTTTCAGCTCCAACAGGGCTGACCATTGCTCTTCGGTCAAACCGCTTTCGGCGTACAGGGTGCCCTCGGAGTCGGACAGGGAGACCACCTTGCCGCCCAGATCCATGACTTTACGTGCCGCGTATTGCGCCACGTTGCCGGAGCCGGACACCGCCACGCGCTTGCCTTCAACCCGTTGGCCGTCGCGCTTGAGCATTTCTTCAGCGAAGTACACACAGCCAAAACCGGTGGCTTCCGGGCGGATCAGGCTGCCGCCGTAGGTCATGCCCTTGCCGGTCAACACGGAGGTGAACTGGTTGCTCAGGCGCTTGTACTGGCCAAGCAGGAAACCGATCTCACGGGCGCCTACGCCGATATCGCCAGCCGGCACATCCACATCCGCGCCGATATGGCGGTACAGCTCGCTCATGAATGCCTGGCAGAAGCGCATGACTTCTGCGTCGCTCTTACCTTTTGGATCAAAGTCCGAGCCGCCCTTACCGCCGCCCATGGGCAGCGAAGTCAGGGAATTCTTGAAGGTCTGTTCGAAGGCGAGGAATTTCAGCACCCCCAGGTTGACCGACGGATGGAAGCGCAGGCCGCCTTTGTAAGGGCCGATGGCGCTGTTCATCTGGATACGGAAACCGCGATTGACCTGGACCTTGCCGTGATCATCGACCCATGACACCCGGAAGGTAATTGCACGCTCCGGCTCGCAGATGCGTTCCAGGATGCCCGAGTTCAGATAGTGAGGATTGGCTTCAAGAAACGGCCACAGACTGCGTAGGACTTCCTCTACAGCCTGGTGAAATTCTGGCTGGTCTGGGTCGCGTTTTTTCAGGCGGGCAAGGAAGGATTCGACGGATTCGATCATGAAAAGTCTCGGCAAATTGATTGTTTTTAAGGGAGATTGGGCCGGACTTTATCAATTCATGTCGCACTGCGACAGGGCAAAATGTCGCCTTTGTGAATTTAAATGGTGCATTGGATATAACTGTATCCAGTTTTACCGTGTTTTATGCACTTAAAAGGGGATTTCAAATCACGCACATGCACCAACAGATAAATGGCTATCGGGGGCAAGCCCCTTCCCATATTTGATCGGTGTGGGTCAGGAAAAATGCGCAAAAAAAAGCGGAGCCCGAGGGCTCCGCTTTTTTTCAAACCCGCCGGATCAGGCGAGTTTTTTGTGGCGTACACGGTGCGGCTGGGCAGCAGCGTCGCCCAAGCGCTTTTTACGGTCGGCTTCGTACTCGGTGTAGTTGCCTTCGAAGAACACGGCTTGCGAGTCGTCTTCGTACGCCAGGATGTGGGTCGCGACGCGGTCAAGGAACCACCGATCGTGAGAGATCACAATGGCGGCGCCCGGGAAGTCCAGCAGGGCTTCTTCCAGGGAACGCAGGGTTTCTACGTCGAGGTCGTTGGACGGTTCGTCGAGCAGCAACACGTTGCCGCCCTCTTTCAGGGTCAGGGCCAGGTGCAAGCGGCCACGCTCACCACCGGACAGGTCCTTGACGAACTTCTGCTGGTCGCCGCCCTTGAAGTTGAAACGACCGACGTAGGTGCGCGACGGGATTTCATAGTTGCCGATGCGGATCTGGTCGGAGCCGTCGGAAATCTGCTGGAACACCGTCTTGCTGCCATCCAGGTCATCACGGCTCTGGTCCACACAGGCCAGTTGCACGGTTTCGCCGACTTCGATGGTGCCCGAATCCGGCGTTTCCTTGCCCATCAGCATGCGGAACAGCGTGGATTTACCCGCGCCGTTACCACCAATTACGCCGACGATCGCGCCTTTTGGCATGGAGAACGACAGATTGTCGATCAGCACGCGGTCGCCATAGCCTTTGGAAACGTTCTTGAACTCGATGACCTTGTCACCCAGGCGTGGACCGGCCGGGATGTAGATCTCGTTGGTTTCACTGCGCTTCTGGAATTCCTGCGACTGCATTTCTTCAAAGCGTTGCAGACGCGCCTTGGATTTGGACTGGCGGGCCTTGGCGCCTTTGCGCACCCACTCCAGTTCTTCCTTCATGGCTTTTTCGTGGGCCGATTGCTGCTTGGATTCGGCGGCCAGACGGTCGGACTTGGCTTCCAGCCAACCGGAGTAGTTGCCCTCGTAAGGGATGCCGGCGCCGCGGTCGAGCTCCAGGATCCAGCCTGCGACGTTGTCCAGGAAGTACCGGTCGTGCGTGATCGCAACCACGGTGCCCGGGAAATCGTGAAGGAAGTGTTCCAACCAGGCGACGGAATCGGCGTCCAAGTGGTTGGTGGGTTCATCGAGCAGCAGCATGTCGGGGGCCGACAGCAGCAGGCGGCACAAGGCCACGCGACGTTTTTCACCACCGGACAGGAATTCGACCTTGGCGTCCCACGCCGGCAGGCGCAGCGCATCGGCGGCGACTTCCAGCTGGCGCTCCAGGTTGTGACCGTCGCCGGCCTGCAGGATGGCTTCGAGCTTGGCCTGTTCGGCGGCGAGTTTGTCGAAGTCGGCGTCTTCTTCAGCGTAAGCCGCGTAGACCTCGTCCAGGCGCGCCTGGGCGTTCTTGATCACGGCGACGGCTTCTTCGACCACTTCGCGCACGGTTTTGGTCGGATCGAGGATTGGCTCTTGCGGCAGGTAACCGATGTTCAGTTCCGGCATCGGGCGGGCTTCGCCTTCGAACTCGGTGTCGACGCCAGCCATGATTTTCAGCAACGTGGACTTACCCGAACCGTTCAGGCCGAGCACGCCGATCTTGGCGCCGGGGAAGAAGGACAGCGAAATGTTTTTCAGGATTTCCCGCTTCGGCGGAACAACTTTTCCCAGCCGATGCATGGTGAAGACGTATTGAGCCATGGTGAACCTAGCGTCAGTGACTGATGAATTAAGCGGGCGAAGCCCGTGCCAGGCCATGCGCCGCGCGGGCCGTTGACTATCATCAATGCCAGCGAGCGGAAAAAGCCTGAGTCTCTGGGGCTGGAACGCCCCCGCGTAACCGGCAAAGCTACCTGAATGCGCTTGGTCAGTCCAGCCAAGCGGGGCTGGCACTTTGCCACAAGTCAAGGCATGCTAGCCGCCCTCCGGGCGTCCGGCTTATAGTGCACGTCGCGCGCCAATCCAGCCAAACCGCAGGATCACAGCTTGTCCAAAGTCACGCCGCCAACGCCTTTACGCGCCGCTCATATAGCGCCGGGAGCGCCCCTGCACGGCACCCTTAAAGGCGCATTGGCGACGCTCGTCCTCATGCTGCTCGCGTTATTGTTCTGGCAACTGCTGGACCAGTTGCAGCAAAACCAGAAAAACCAGCAGCAATACACCATCGACTACAGCGCCGACCTGGCTGAAGAGTTCAGCCTGAACATGGCCCTGAGCGCAAAAATTGCTCTCAACCTGCTACCGATCGTCGAACCGCCCCGCGACAGCGAACAGCAACAGGCCTTGATGCGCACCTTGCAGCGTTCCCTGCCGGAGCTGCGCAGTTTCGCCCTGCTGGCCCCCAGCGGCACGATGATCAGCGACAGCGCCAATGACAGCGAGGACAGCGCCTGGCTGGAAGAATTGGTGCAACGCAGTCACGGCCAGTCCTATTACCTGAGCAACAACAACGACGGCACCATCATCTACCTGCTGCTGCACCAGCCCAGCGGCGATTCAAGGATGTACTGGGCGCTGCGCCTGGCGCCCGGTTACCTGGTTAACCTCACCCGCCAGGACAGCCAAGGTGCGCGCCCGATGTGGGCCATCGAAAACCGCCTGAACCACCGCGTGGTCAGCCGTGACAATGGCTCGCCGGCGCAATGGTCCGGCGCCCTGACCCCGGATGACTTGAATAAAAGCGTACTGGTCACGCCGCTGAGCAAAAGCGACTGGCAGTTGCGTGGCATGTTCGACCGCGCCGCTGTGCTGGAACAACTGCTGCCGGCGTTTATCGGCAAATGCCTGCTGGGCCTGGCGTTCTCGTTGATCCCGGTGATCGTGCTGCTGAATATGCGTCGCCGTCAGCGCCAGGTGCATGAAGGCCGGCGGCGTTATCAGGATATTTTCGAAGGCACCGGCGTGGCCTTGTGCGTGCTTGACCTGTCAGGCCTGAATGCGTTTTTTGCCAGGACGCACGTGCAGACCCGCGAGCAATTGCACGCCTGGCTGCAACACAAGCCTGAAGAAAGCAGGCAGTTGCTCGCCGAGCTGCGCATCACCGAGATCAACCAGGTAGCGGTGCGCCTGCTGAACGTGGACTCGTGCGAGGAGGCTTGGGAACGGCTGATCGATGACTGCCCAAGCAACAGCACGTCCATTGGCCATCAGATACTCGAAGCCGTGCTGACCCAGCAGAACCAGCTTGAACTGGAAATCCAGCTCAACGATGTGGCTGGTAACGAGCAATACCTGTGGCTGGTGATGCGCCTGCCGGAGCAGAAGGACGATTTCAAGGCGGTGATCCTCAGTATCAGCGACATCACCAGCCGCAAGCTGATCGAGCTGTCGCTGGTGGAGCGTGAGAGTTTCTGGTCGGACGTGGTGCGCACGGTGCCTGATCATCTGTATGTGCAGGACGTGATCAGCCAGCGCATGATCTTCAGCAACCATCACCTGGGCCACACCCTCGGCTACACAAAGGCCGAACTGCAGCAAATGGGCGAGTACTTCTGGGAAATCCTGCTGCACCCCGACGACGCCGAGCATTACCACGACTTGCGCCTGCAGCAACGCCAGGCCGGCTACGCAACGCAGTTGCATTGCCAATTGCGTTTCCGCCATCGCAACAACCAATGGCGGCGCTTTGACATTCGTGAGCAGGCCCTGGCCCGCGATAAAACCAGCCAGGTCACCCGTATCATCGGCGTGGCCAAGGACATTACCGACCAGATCGAAGCCAGCGAATCCCTGCGCGACAGCGAAAAACGCTACCGCATGCTGGCCGAAAGCATCAGTGACGTGATCTGCTCCACAGACAGCAAACTGGCCCTCAACTACATCAGCCCATCGGTCAGCGCGGTGCTCGGGTACGACGTGGACTGGGTGTTCAAGAACGGCTGGCAGTCGATCATCGCCAATCCGGCGCAATTGGCCGGTATCTACAGCCTGGTGGAACAGGTCAGCCGCGCACTGGGTGACGTCGAGGTGCTGAACAAGCTGCGCGATGAAGTGCAGACCCAGCTGTTCCTGTTTGACTGCCTGCGCGCCGACGGCCGTAAGGTGCCGATCGAGCTGCGCCTGGTCCTGGTGTGGGACGAGCATGGCGCCTTCGAAGGCATTCTCGGCGTCGGCCGCGATATCAGCCAACAACGCCGCGCCGAGAAAGACCTGCGCATGGCGGCCACGGTATTCGAGCACTCCACCTCGGCGATCCTGATCACCGACCCGGCGGGCTATATCGTGCAGGCTAACGAGGCGTTCAGCCGGGTCAGCGGGTATGCCGTCGCGGATGTACTCGACCAGTTGCCGAACATGCTCACCGTCGATGAACAGCAGGAAGCCCACCTGCGCTACGTGCTCAAGCAACTGCACCAGCACAGCACGTGGGAAGGCGAAGTGTGGCTCAAGCGCCGCAACGGCGAACATTACCCGGCGTGGGTCGGCATTACCGCCGTGTTCGACGACGAAGGCGACCTGGCCAGCTACGTGTGCTTCTTCAGTGATATCAGCGAGCGCAAGGCCAGCGAACAGCGCATCCACCGCCTGGCCTATTACGATGCCCTGACCCACCTGCCCAACCGCACGCTGTTCCAGGACCGCCTGCACACTGCGTTGCAGTCGGCGGAGCGGCAGAAGTCGTGGGTGGTGCTGATGTTCCTCGATCTGGACCGCTTCAAGCCGATCAACGACTCCCTCGGCCACGCCGCTGGCGACCGCATGCTCAAGGAAATGGCCACCCGCCTGCTCGGCTGCGTGGCCGAAGACGACACCGTGGCGCGCATGGGCGGTGATGAGTTCACCTTGCTCCTGCAACCACGGGTCAGCCGTGAGATGGCGCTGAACCGTGCGATTCACGTGGCCGAGCAGATCCTTGCCAGCCTGGTGAAACCCTTTGTACTGGAGGGTCGCGAGTTTTTTGTGACCGCCAGTATCGGCATCGCCCTCAGCCCGCAGGACGGTAACGAGCTGAGCCAACTGATGAAAAACGCCGACACGGCGATGTATCACGCCAAGGAACGTGGCAAGAACAACTTCCAGTTCTACCAGGCCGACATGAACGCCAGCGCCCTGGAACGCCTGGAGCTGGAAAGCGACCTGCGCCACGCCCTGGAACAGAACGAATTCGTGCTGTATTACCAGCCGCAGTTCAGCGGCGATGGCAAACGCCTGACCGGCGCCGAAGCCCTGCTGCGCTGGCGCCATCCGCGTCGCGGGCTGGTGCCGCCAGGGGACTTCATTCCGGTGCTGGAAGAGTTGGGCCTGGTGGTGGATGTGGGTGATTGGGTGATCAGCGAAGCCTGTCGCCAGCTCAAGACCTGGCACCAGAACAAGGTGCGCGTGCCAAAAGTCTCGGTGAACATCTCGGCGCGGCAGTTCTCCGACGGCCAACTGGGCACCCGCATTGCCACGATCCTCAAGGACACCGGCCTGCCGCCGGCGTGCCTGGAGCTGGAGCTGACCGAAAGCATCCTGATGCGCGAAGTCAACGAAGCCCTGCACATCCTCGACAGCCTGAAAAACCTGGGCCTGAGTATCGCGGTGGACGATTTCGGCACGGGCTATTCCTCGCTCAACTACCTCAAGCAATTCCCTATCGATGTGTTGAAGATCGACCGCACCTTTGTCGACGGCCTGCCGTCCGGAGAGCAGGACGCGCAGATCGCCCGGGCGATTATTGCCATGGCCCACAGCCTCAACCTGGCGGTAATCGCCGAGGGCGTGGAAACCCATGAGCAACTGGACTTCCTGCGCGAGCATGGCTGCGATGAGGTGCAGGGTTATCTGTTCGGACGGCCGATGCCGGCGAATCGGTTTGAGGTGCAGTTCAGTAATGATGCGCTGTTCATGTTTGATTGAGATCAGGTGGTGAGGCTACTGGCCCCATCGGGGGCAAGCCCCCTCCCACATTTTGATCTGTGAACACATTCAAGTGTGGGGGGGCTTGCCCCGATGAGGCCTCCAAAGCCACCACTCATGCCCAAGTGAATCCCGCTTGTCCGCGACATGATGTCCTTTCATATGCCATCTAAAACCCATTGGGTTAGAATGCCCTCCTTTTCTGCCCCCGATCCTTGAGGACCGCCATGTTCAGCCGTGATTTGACCATTGCCAAGTACGACGCCGATCTCTTCGCCGCCATGGAGCAAGAAGCCGTGCGCCAGGAAGAGCACATTGAGCTGATCGCTTCGGAAAACTACACCAGCCCTGCGGTCATGGAGGCTCAAGGTTCGGTTCTGACCAACAAGTACGCCGAAGGCTACCCAGGCAAGCGTTACTACGGCGGTTGCGAGTACGTCGACGTGGTTGAGCAGTTGGCCATCGACCGTGCAAAAGAGCTGTTCGGCGCCGATTACGCCAACGTCCAGCCGCACGCCGGTTCCCAAGCCAACAGCGCCGTGTACCTGGCCCTGCTGCAAGGCGGCGACACCATCCTGGGCATGAGCCTGGCCCACGGCGGTCACCTGACCCACGGCGCCAGCGTTTCCTCCTCCGGCAAGCTGTACAACGCCGTTCAATACGGTATCGATGCCAACGGCCTGATCGACTACGACGAAGTCGAGCGCCTGGCGGTTGAACACAAGCCAAAAATGATCGTGGCCGGTTTCTCTGCCTACTCGCAGATCCTGGACTTCCCACGTTTCCGCGCCATCGCCGACAAAGTGGGCGCTTACCTGTTCGTGGACATGGCTCACGTGGCTGGCCTGGTCGCCGCTGGCGTCTACCCGAACCCGGTTCCCTTCGCTGACGTGGTCACCACCACCACCCACAAGACCCTGCGCGGTCCACGTGGCGGCCTGATCCTGGCTCGCGCCAACGCCGAGATCGAGAAGAAGCTGAACTCCGCCGTTTTCCCAGGCGCCCAGGGCGGCCCGCTGGAGCACGTGATCGCCGCCAAAGCGATCTGCTTCAAGGAAGCGCTGCAGCCTGAGTTCAAGACCTACCAGCAACAAGTGGTCAAGAACGCCCAGACCATGGCCAGCGTGTTCATCGAGCGCGGCTTTGATGTAGTGTCCGGCGGTACTGAAAACCACCTGTTCCTGCTGTCGCTGATCAAGCAGGACATTTCCGGTAAAGATGCTGACGCTGCCTTGGGCAAAGCCTTCATTACCGTGAACAAAAACTCCGTACCGAACGACCCACGTTCGCCGTTCGTCACCTCGGGCCTGCGCTTCGGCACCCCGGCTGTGACCACTCGTGGCTTTAAAGAAGCAGAGTGCAAGGAACTGGCTGGCTGGATCTGCGACATCCTGGCCGACCTGAACAACGAAGCCGTGATCGACGCGGTCCGTGAGAAGGTCAAGGCCATCTGCAAGAAGCTGCCGGTATACGGCGCTTGATTGCAGTTGCTTGAATAAGAAGCCCGGCTCTTGAGCCGGGCTTTTTTATGCCTGATCTCATTTCAGGTCACAGATGGTAGATCCGAGCAAAACCTTCGCGGATCTTGTCCTCCGGCAGGTCATCGGCAATAAACACAATCACACTTTCCCGCGCCTCGCCTTCGGCCCACTCGGTGTCCCAATCGAAGCCGTAGAGCTTCAGCACGCCCTGAAACACCATGCGCCGGTCTTCCCCGGCGATGTTCAGCACGCCCTTGTAGCGCAGCAGTTGCTTGCCATGGTCTTCCAACAGCTCATTCATAAACTCGCTGAGGCGGTCGATGTCCAGTGGCTGGTCGGTGCGCAGCACCAGGCTGGAGATGCGGTCGATGGACGGCGCCTTGCTCACTGGGCGCAGGCTCATGCCTGCGTTGAGGTTGAAACCGCGCACGTCGAGCAATTGCGCCAGGTCGATCTTGCCGTGTTCCACCACGCGAATCGGCGCTCGGCGGTTGATGCGGGTGAGGCGTTCGCTGAGGGCATCAAAGGTGGCGTCGTCCACCAGATCACGTTTGCTCACCAGCAGGCGGTCGGCAAAACCGATCTGGGCCTGGGCGATGGTCTGGGTCAGGTGATGCTCGGCGTGGGCCGCGTCCACCAAGGTGATGATGCCGTCGAGGATGTAGCGCTCGCGCAGTTCTTCATCAATGAAGAAGGTCTGGGCCACCGGCGCCGGATCAGCCAGGCCGGTGCACTCGATCACCAGGCGGTCGAAGGCGATCTCGCCGCTGTCCAGGCGTTCCAGCAGCAGGTAGAGGGCTTTGGTCAGGTCGGTGTGGATGGTGCAGCACACACAGCCGTTGGACAGGGTCATGACTTGCACCGGCTCTTCGCCCAAAAGCTGGGTGTCGATACCGGCGTCACTGAATTCGTTTTCGATCACGGCGATTTTCAGGCCGTGTTCGGCTTTGAGCAGATGGCGCAGCAAGGTGGTCTTGCCGGCGCCGAGGAAGCCGCTGAGGACGGTCACTGGAATGGGAGAGGACAAAAGAAATTCTCCTTGAAGAAACACTGAAACAAATGTGGGAGGGGGCTTGCCCCCGATAGCAGAGTGTCAGGCACTGATGTGTCACTGATACACCGCTATCGGGAGCAAGCCCCCTCCCACAGGGGAGTTACATTAAATCAACAGCACTTGGGCCCACCCTTGCCACCGTAACGTGCTTCCTGGCGTTCTCGGAAGAACGCCTTGTAGTCCATCATCGGTTTGTCCGGGTGCTTGGTTTGCATATGCTCGACGTAAGTGTCGTAGTCGGGCATGCCGACCATCAGGCGCGCGGCCTGACCGAGGTATTTACCGAGGCGACTGATGTCATTGAACATGGTTGCAATCCTCGATCATGCGTCCGGTACAGCCTGGAACGGGGCTTCTTTATCCGTACGTTCTTTGTTGCCCCAGGCGGCGACACCGACCTTGAGCGCGTAGAACAGGATGCTGAACACCACGAACAGGAACAACACCGTCAGCGTTGCGTTGGTGTAGGCGTTGTAGATCACGTGTTGCATCTGGTCGATGCTCTTGGCCGGGGCCAGGATCTGGCCGTTGGCCAGGGCATCACTGTATTTCTTGGCCAGCGCCAGGAAGCCAATCGCCGGGTTGGCGTCGAAGAGCTTGATGAAGCCCGCCGTGGTGGTGCAGATCAGCAGCCAGACAGCCGGCAGCATGGTCACCCAGATGTAGCGTTGGCGTTTCATTTTGATCAGCACGACTGTCGCCAGCATCAGCGCGATACCCGCCAGCATCTGGTTGGAGATACCGAACAGCGGCCACAAGGTGTTGATACCGCCCAGTGGGTCGATCACGCCCTGGTACAACAGGTAACCCCACATCGCCACGCAACCGGCGGTCGCGATCAGGTTGGCGGTCCAGGACTCGGTGCGTTTGAGCGCCGGTACGAAGGAGCCGAGCAAATCCTGGAGCATGAAGCGACCGGCACGGGTACCGGCGTCTACCGCTGTCAGGATGAACAGCGCTTCGAACAGGATTGCAAAGTGGTACCAGAACGCCATGGTGTTTTCACCCGGCAACACACTGTGCAGGATCTGCGCGATACCCACCGCGAGCGTCGGTGCACCGCCGGCACGCGCCAGGATGGTGGTTTCACCGATGTCATGGGCCACGGCCGACAGCGCTTCAGGGGTAATTGCAAAACCCCAGCTGCTGACGGTTTGCGCGACGGTCACCACGTCAGTGCCGACGATCGCTGCCGGGCTGTTCATGGCGAAGTACACGCCAGGCTCAATCACCGAAGCCGCAACCATGGCCATGATCGCCACGAACGATTCCATCAACATGCCGCCGTAACCGATGTAACGGGCGTGGCTTTCATTGGCCAACAACTTGGGCGTGGTGCCCGAGGAGATCAGCGCGTGGAAACCCGAAACCGCGCCACAGGCGATGGTGATGAACAGGAACGGGAACAGACCGCCCTTCCACACCGGACCGGTGCCATCGATGAACTGGGTCAGCGCCGGCATTTTCAGGTCTGGCATGGTGACCAGGATGCCGATTGCCAGGGCAATGATGGTGCCGATTTTCAGGAACGTAGACAGGTAGTCGCGCGGCGCCAGGATCAGCCACACCGGCAGGACTGCGGCAACGAAGCCATAGCCGATCAGCATCCAGGTGATCTGGATCCCGGTGAAGGTGAAGGCCTTGGCCCAGACCGGATCAGCAGCAATCTGCCCGCCCAGCCAGATCGAGCCCAGCAGCAACGCCACGCCGATGATCGAGATTTCGCCGATGCGGCCCGGGCGGATGTAGCGCATGTAGATGCCCATGAACATCGCGATCGGGATGGTCGCCATTACGGTGAAGATGCCCCATGGGCTCTCGGCCAGGGCCTTGACCACGATCAGCGCCAGCACCGCAAGGATGATGATCATGATCAGGAAGCAGCCAAACAGCGCGATGGTCCCCGGAATACGGCCCATCTCTTCGCGAACCATGTCCCCCAGGGAACGGCCGTTGCGACGGGTCGACAGGAACAGCACCATGAAGTCCTGCACCGCACCGGCCAGCACCACGCCGGCAATCAGCCAGAGCGTGCCGGGCAGGTAGCCCATTTGCGCAGCCAATACTGGACCGACCAAAGGGCCCGCGCCGGCAATGGCCGCAAAGTGGTGACCGAAAAGGATGTGTTTGTTGGTCGGCACATAGTCCAGACCGTCGTTGTTGATCACTGCGGGGGTGGCCCGCCGTGGATCGAGTTGCATCACGTTATTAGCGATGAACAGGCTGTAGTAGCGATAAGCAACCAGGTAGATGGCCACAGCCGCGACCACAATCCACAAGGCGTTGATCGCCTCGCCGCGGCGCAAGGCCACTACGCCAAGGGCGCACGCTCCTACGATTGCCAGCACCAGCCAGGGTAAGTGGCGTAGCAGGCTATTATTATTTTTCATTTTTATATTCCAGCCAGGGTGGACAGAAAGGACAGCCATCCGGAGTTTAGCGCTGTTGGCCTTAAAGGCCACCCCCCTACGTTGGTCTAGAGCCTTGCAGCGACGAAAAAAGCAGAAAAAACCGCCCGATGATGGCGCAGGGCTACAATCCTTTTATCCACAGAGGGTTTCACCATGACCGAGCAAGCGTCTGACCGCCGCCGTTTTCGCCGGATTGCTTTTGATGCCAAGACCGAACTTCGGCAAAACGGCACCGAATGGCCAGTGCAATTGGTGGATTTATCGCTCAAGGGGCTGCTGGTGCAGCGCCCCGAAGACTGGAAAGGGAACAAGGCGCTGCCGTTCGACGTCGACATACGGCTGGACCCAAAAGCCCATATAAAGATGCACGTACGCCTGACCCATGAAGATCATGATCAGTTGGGATTTGAGTGCAAGGACATCGACCTGGATTCGATCAGCCACTTGCGGCGGCTGATCGAATTGAATGTGGGTGACGAGGAAGAACTCCACCGGGAGTTGGCGGCGCTGCTGGAAACCTGAAAGCACCACACATCAAATGTGGGGCGGTGCTGGTTATTCGAACAACGCATCCAACGCCTGTTCCAAACGCGTGACTCCAATAATCGTGATCCCCGGCGGCGATTCCTTCGGCGCATTGCCCTTGGGCACGATGGCGCGCTTGAAGCCATGCTTGGCCGCTTCCTTCAAGCGCTCCTGGCCGCTCGGCACCGGGCGCACTTCACCAGACAGGCCGACTTCACCAAACACCAACAGGTCGTGAGGCAATGGCCGGTTGCGCAGGCTGGACATCACCGCCGCCATCAACGCCAGGTCGGATGCAGTCTCCAGCACCTTGACCCCGCCCACTACGTTGAGGAACACGTCCTGGTCGTGGGTCGGAATGCCACCATGGCGGTGCAATACCGCCAGCAACATCGCCAGGCGGTTCTGATCCAGTCCCAGCGTGACCCGACGCGGGTTGGCCAGATGGCTGTCATCCACCAACGCCTGGACTTCCACCAGCATTGGCCGAGTGCCTTCCCACGTTGCCATCACCACGCTGCCAGGAACTTCTTCCTGGGCGCGCGTCAGAAAAATCGCCGATGGGTTGGAGACTTCTTTCAATCCCCGGTCCGTCATGGCGAACACACCCAGTTCATTCACCGCGCCAAACCGGTTTTTCACCGCTCGCAGCAAGCGCAGGCGGCCATCGGATTCGCCCTCGAAATACAGCACGGTGTCGACCATATGCTCCAACACACGCGGCCCCGCCAGTGCCCCCTCTTTGGTCACGTGGCCGACCAGGAAAATCGCCGTGCCGCTCTGCTTGGCATACCGCACCAGCAGCGCCGCGCTCTCGCGCACCTGGGACACGCCGCCCGGCGCCGATTGCAGTTGCTCGGTGAAAATCGTCTGGATCGAGTCGATCACCATCACCTTGGGCTTTTCGATACGGGCCGTGGCGATAATGCTTTCGATGCAAGTCTCGGTCATGACCCGCAACTGATCCTGGGGCAAGCCAAGGCGCCGGGCGCGCATGGCCACTTGTTGCTGGGATTCTTCGCCGGTGACGTACAGCGCCGGCATGCGGCTGGCGATGCTGCACAGGGTTTGCAGCAGGATGGTGGATTTGCCGATGCCGGGGTCGCCGCCGATCAGCACCACCGAGCCGTCCACCAGGCCGCCGCCGAGCACCCGGTCCAGCTCGCCCGAGGCAGTAGAGAAACGCGGGATTTCTTCGACACTGACTTCGGCCAGGGTCTTGATCTGTGCCTGCTGCCCGGTCCAGCCCGCACGACCAGTGGGCGCAGCAGCACCGCCGCTCTCGATCATGGTTTCAGTCAGGGTGTTCCACGCACCGCATTCGCCGCACTGGCCGGCCCACTTGGGAAAGGTCGCGCCGCACTCGGTGCAGCCGTACATGCGCTTGGCCTTTGCCATTTGAGAACCTCCAACCGAAAAACCGCGATGATAGCTCAGCGCGGCGCCGGGGTCCGGATTTCACCGCTGGCCAATCGCGACGCACTGTTGCCGATCGGGTCTTCGGCGTTGAGGTCCGCGCCTTTGGCTTTCAACTCATCCAGCAACTCGACGCGCTTGAACAGGCCGGCATACATGGCGGCCGTCTGCCCGGCGCCGTTGCGTTGGTCGGGGTTGCAGTCGGTGGCCAGCAGGCGCTGGGCGATTTTCAGCTCGCCCTTGAAGATCGCGCCCATCAGCGCGGTGTTGCCACGTTTGTCCTGCACACAGGCGTCGGCACCCGCATCGAGCAAGCGCGCCACAAACGGGCCCTGGCCGTGGTAGGCGGCGAGAATCAGCGCGGTGTAGCCCTTGTCGTCCTGGGTGTTGAGGCTGTAGCCGGAGTCGATAAAGGTGTTGAGCATATCGAGGTCGCCACGGCGGGCGGCGTCGAAGTAATAATCCTGCAACTGGGCCTTGAGGGCTGCCGGCTCGGGGGATTCGGCATGGGCAACAAAGGCCAGCATGGCCATCAGTAAACCGATAGAAATACGCATGGGATTCTCCTGCCAAGGGTCGACGCCCCAACCAGCGCGTCGACCGTTACCAACGTCAGTCAGTCAGTTTTTCAGCCAGCGCCTTCACGCGGGTCAGGTCACCCTTGGCAACCTTGGCCACGCCCGTGCCGTACGCCGGGTCCGCTTTGTAGAGGAACGACAGGATGATGTGCTTGCTCTCGTCATCGGTAGTGGCCAGGGAGCCGCCGAAGTTGTCGATCAAGTCCTGCTGCTCTTTCTTGGTGTAGGAGCGATACAGATCACCGGCCTGCTTGAAGTTCTGCTCACGCTGGATCTTCGCCTGCTGGGTGCTGCCCACCAGCGCCGACTGGCTATAGCGCGCGGTTTGCGGCTCTTCCCGTGGCATCAGGCGGCTTGGCTGGTAGTTCACGCCGCTGGTGCTCTTGCCGAAGTTCATCGCGCCATCCTGGTTACCGTTGTTGACGGTGACCCGTGGGGCATTGATCGGCAGTTGCAACGCATTGGCGCCCAGGCGGTACATCTGGGTATCGGCGTAGGAGAACACCCGGCCTTGCAGCAGGCGGTCTTCCGACGGTTCGATGCCCGGCACCAGGTTGGCCGGGGCCATGGCCACTTGCTCGGTCTCCTGGAACACGTTCGCCGGATTGCGGTTCAGCACCATTTGCCCGACTTTGCGCTCGGCCACGTCCGGCCAGATTTTGGTGGCGTCCAATGGGTCGAAATCAAACTTGGCCAAGTCTTCGGGCTTGAGCACTTGCACATACAGGTCCCACTTGGGGAAGTCGCCCTTGTTGATATGGGTGACCAAGTCGTTAGTCATATGACTGTAATCACGCCCCTGCACTTCAGTGACTTGCTTGGGATCAAGGTTCTTGATGCCTTGCAGGCTCTTCCAGTGGAACTTGACGTAGTGCACTTCGCCCTTGGCGTTGATCAACTTGTAGGCATGTACGCCATTACCGTCCATTTCCCGGTAACTGGCTGGCGTGCCGGAGTCCGAGTACAACTCGGTCAGCGTGCGCGTGGCCTCTGGAACATGGGAGAAGAAGTCAAAGCGACGGGAGTCGTCATCCAGGTTGGTGCGCGGGTCCGGCTTGAACGCGTGCACCATGTCCGGGAACTTGATGGCGTCACGGATGAAGAACGTGGGGAAGTTATTGCCCACCAGGTCCCAGTTACCGTCAGCGGTGTAGAACTTGGTGGCGAAACCGCGGGGGTCACGCAGGGTTTCCGGGGAGTGGTTGCCGTGAACCACGGCCGAGAAGCGCACAAATACCGGGGTGGCTTCACCCGCGGCGAAGACTTTGGCCTTGGTCAGGTCGCTGAGGTTGTCGGTTACGGTGAAGGTACCGTGGGCGCCTGTGCCACGGGCATGCACCACGCGCTCGGGGATGCGTTCACGGTCGAAGCGCTGCAGCTTCTGGATCAGCTGTACATCTTGCAGCAGCACCGGGCCATTGGCGCCAGCGGTTTGCGAGTTCTGGTTGTCACCGACGGCAGCGCCGTTATCGCGGGTCAGGTTGGCGGCCTGCACCGACAGGGAAAGCAGGCTGGCAGTCGCCAGCACCAGCGCGTGTCGCGCCAGCACTGGCCTGCGGCTCATCGAAATTTTCATCAAGGTTTCCTCTGGTTTTTTTATGCACATTCAGTTGTGCTTGCCAGAGGCTAGTGACCCGGGAGTCAGAAGATAAATAGAAAAACCCCACCAGGGCGATTAAGAAATTAATGTGGTAAGCCGCTGAAACAGCGAGTATTTCGCGCGCGATTGATGGCACTTTGCAAACTATTTGCGTTTTAATGTGTCGATTAAAACAGACAGTGTTAGTAGTTGTGTCGCGCAAGCCCACTACGACTGACTTACACTCAGCTCCACCCTTCTAATCTGTAACAAGGAATAACCTATGGGCGTGATCAGTGAGTTCAAGGCCTTCGCGGTCAAAGGTAATGTGGTCGACATGGCCGTCGGTATTATCATCGGCGCCGCTTTCGGCAAAATTGTTTCCTCGTTTGTAGGCGATGTGGTGATGCCGCCCATTGGCCTGTTGATCGGTGGTGTGGATTTTGGCGACTTGGCGATCACCCTCAAGGCGGCTCAAGGCGATGTACCCGCCGTCGTCCTGGCCTACGGCAAGTTTATCCAGAGCGTAATCGACTTCGTGATCGTCGCATTTGCGATCTTCATGGGCGTAAAGGCCATCAACCGCCTCAAGCGCGAAGAGGCCGTAGCACCGAGCCTGCCGCCGACGCCAACCAAGGAAGAGCTGTTGCTGGGCGAGATCCGCGATCTGCTCAAGGCACAGAACGACAACAAGCAGCTCTAACCTGGCCCCGCTTGGAAAAAAGGCGCCTGCTTGAGGCGCCTTTTTTATTACCAGTAGTTTTCCACCGCCACCTGGCCTGGCCGGCGGCTCAGGCTCAGTTGCATGTCGCGCTGCTTGAGCAACTGGCGGGTGTTGTCGACCATCTGCGGGTTGCCGCAAATCAGCACGCGCGAATGCTCCGGGCTCAGCTCGACGCCGGCGGCGCGCTCCAGCTCACCGTTTTCAATCGAGGTGGTAATACGCCCACTCAATACGCCCGGATAATGCTCGCGGGTCACGATGGGAACGTAGGTCAGTTTGTGGGCGTACTCGGCGAGGTACTCGCGCTCACCCAGCTCCTTGATCAGCGACTGATAGGCCAGCTCCTTGGCCTCCCGCGCGCTGTACACCAGTACGATCCGCTCAAATTTCTCCCAGACTTCGAAGTCCTGCAGGATCGACAAAAACGGCGCGACCCCAGTCCCCGTCGCCAACATCCACAGGTCACGGCCATCGACGAACCGGTTCAGGGTCAAGAACCCCGTCGCCTGGCGCTCCACCATCAGGGTATCGCCCACACGCAGGCGGCTCAGCTCACTGGTGAACTCGCCGCCGGGGACGACAATCGAGAAGAAATCGAGGTGCTCGTCAAACGGCGAGGAGACCACCGAATAGGCGCGCCATACCGTGCTGCCATCCGCCTTGGTCACGCCCAGGCGCACGAACTGACCTGCCGTAAAACGGAACCCCGGATCACGGGTGGTGCGCAGCGTAAACAGGCTGGGGGTCAGCGATTGCACATCGAGCAAGGTCTGGCGGGTAAATTTCTCAGCGCTGGCCGTCATGGGGGGCTCCGTTCTACAGGTGCCCTAGTGTCCCTCAAACTCGCGCACGGAAACACCGGTGGTTTGTAGTGGCATCGCCCAGCGACCAAGTAATGGCAATTTAATGGCTATCTAATCAATTAGCTATTAAGCCCTTTGCCCTGGCTGCAAGCACACTCTAAGTTGATTTGGCACACGCGCTTTAACTCACTAAAAAATCGAAAAAAACCAACTAATCAGTTACCCGACTCATTCAAGGCCATGGATGAAAACTTCTTAAACGCCGTCATGCAAGAGCGAAAATTTCCTCTTGCGCTGTAGCTCTTGTCCTACACTTCCTTCCGTGCAGTTTTGGGAATCAGGACGTATCCCATGTCACACAGAATCCATGGAGAGTTACCAATGGTTAACTGGCGCAACACACGACTTGCCAAGCTGCAAGGCGAGAGCGAGGCCACCAGTCTTTTCGAAATGGCCGTCAATCACACCTACGCACTTGGCTTCCAATACTGTTCCTTTACGATGAGTTCACAGCTACCAAACAACCAAACGAAGCCCATTCAAATCAACAACTATCCAGATGAATGGAACAAGCTGTACAACCAGGCCCACTTCTTTGAAATTGATCCCGTGGTGACACATTGCAAACGCTGTGTATTACCGCTTGTCTGGGAGGAAAAAACCTTTAAAGACTCACCCAACTTGTGGTCTCTGGCCCAATCGTTTGGCGTGCATCGGGGCTGGACCCAAGCTGTGCATGATTTCCAGGGCGTGTTCAGCATGCTGACCCTGGGCCGCAGCACCGGTGAAGTCACTCCGGAAGAACTCTACGAAAAAGCCGGCCAGGTCCTGTGGCTGTGCCATGCGATGCATGCAGTCGTGGCGCAGACTTACGCGGACAGGCCCAGCCTCAACCCTGCTAGCAAATTGACTCCGCGCGAAACCGAAATCCTCAAGTGGTCTGCCATGGGCAAGACGGCCGCAGACATTGCCGCCATCCTGTGCCTGTCCGAACGTACGGTGGGCTTTCATATCTGCAGTTGCTTCAAAAAACTGGGGGTCAACAACAAGATCGCCGCCGTGCTCTGTGCCTCGAAAGCGGGGCTGTTTTAACCGACCGTGAAACACCCCATGTAATCCCCGTGGAAAAAACGTAACATTTACGGCCAATTCTGAGTGCTGAGCAGCCCCCAAGGGTGCCGCCCGTTGTTCACTCAGATGGTTGCGCAGATCACTGCCGAACCCCACCGATTACCCAGAGCCTCCCCCGCCATGCCCCTGCTCGACAGCCCCTTCGCCCAGCTCGATCTGATCCGCCAGCCAGAGCAACACAACGATCCGCTGCAAGCCTTTGATGCCGCCGACGAGTACCTGCTCAGCCATCTGGCCGAACAACAGCCGAGCGCCGCGACGCGTGTGCTGGTGCTCAATGACAGCTTCGGTGCCCTGGCCGCCAGCCTTGAAAGCCGGGTGCAGGTGACCTCCAGCGGCGACTCGTTTCTCGCCGCCCAAGGCCTGGAGAAAAACCTGGTGCGCAATGGCAAGGCGTTTGATGCAGTGACTTTTGTACCTGCCAACCAACTGCCGACCGGCCCTTTTGACCGAGTCCTGATCCGCGTGCCCAAGACCCTGGCACTGCTGGAAGAACAACTGATTCGCCTGCAAGGCCAACTCGCTCCGGGCGCCGAGGTCATCGCGGGGGCAATGGTCAAGCACCTGCCCCGTGCGGCCGGCGAGTTGCTGGAGCGTTACATCGGGCCGATGCAGGCCTCCCTCGCGGTCAAGAAGGCGCGACTGCTGATTGCCACTGCGCAAGAACGTCCTGCGGCGGTCTCGCCCTACCCCACCCGCTATCACCTTGAAACACCCGCTATCGAATTGCTCAACCACGCCAACGTGTTCTGCCGTGAAGGCCTGGACATCGGCACCCGCGCCTTCCTGCCGCACCTGCCTAAAGGCTTGGGCAGTGCACGCGTGGCGGACCTGGGCTGCGGCAACGGCGTACTGGCGATTGCCAGCGCGCTGCAAAACCCCGACGCGCAATACACCTTGGTCGACGAGTCGTACATGGCCGTGCAATCGGCCCTTGAGAACTGGCAAGCCGCCCTCGGCGAGCGCAAGGTGACCGTGCGTGCCGCCGATGGCCTGGCCGGCCAGGAGCCCGATTCCCTGGATGTGGTGCTGTGCAACCCACCGTTCCACCAACAGCAAGTGGTTGGTGACTTCCTGGCCTGGCGCATGTTCCAGCAAGCGCGGGAAGCGCTGGTGGTGGGCGGCGCGCTGTACATCGTCGGCAACCGTCACCTGGGTTATCACAGCAAATTGGCGCGGCTGTTCCGAGGCGTCGAGCAAGTGGCCGCCACCCCGAAATTCGTCATCCTCAAAGCGCGCAAATAAAAAAAGCCCCGCCCTTCCAGAAGAAGAACAGGGCTTGCCTCTCAAGTCAGCAGGCAGCGGGCCGCAAGGCCCGGATCGGGATGTCAGTGAGTGGTCAGGCCGGCCGCATTCATGAACATGCGCATCAGGCTGGCCACGATGAACAAGGCCAGCACACTGCCCGTCCAGATCATCGCCAGCCACCCCAGGCGCCGCCACAACGGCTGTTTCTCGGCCTGTTCGATCTCGTGCAACGTAGGTTTGCCGGACATGCAACGCCCTCCTAGTGGTAACCGTCTTCGTGGGTGACCTTGCCGCGGAACACGTAGTAGCTCCAGAAGGTGTAGCCCAGGATGAACGGGATGATGAACAACGTGCCCACCAGCATGAAGCCCTGGCTCTGCGGCGGTGCGGCGGCATCCCAGATCGACACGGATGGCGGGATGATATTTGGCCACAGGCTGATCCCGAGGCCGCTGTAGCCGAGGAAGATCAGCACCAGCGTCAGCAGGAACGGCGTGTAGTGCGCGTTACGCGCCACGGCGCGGATCAGCCCGTACATGGTCACCAGCACCAGGATCGGCACCGGCAGGAACCAGAACAGGTTTGGCAGGGTGAACCAGCGCGAAGCGATTTCCGGGTGCGACAGCGGCGTCCAGATACTGACGATGCCAATCACCGCCAACACCACAAACGCCAATGGACGCGCCAGGTTGTGCATCTTCTCCTGCAAGGTGCCTTCGGTCTTCATGATCAGCCAGGTGCAGCCCAACAGTGCGTAAGCAACGATCAACGCCACGCCGCAGAACATCGTGAAGGGCGTGAGCCAATCCAATGAGCCGCCGGCAAACTGGCGATTGACCACCGGAATCCCGTCGATAAACGCGCCCAGCGCCACGCCCTGGAAGAATGTCGCCGCCAGCGAGCCGCCGATGAATGCCTTGTCCCACAGGTGACGCTTGTGGTCCTTGGCCTTGAAGCGGAACTCGAAGGCCACGCCACGGAAGATCAGCCCGATCAGCATCAGGATCAACGGCAGGTACAGCGCCGACAACACCACCGAATAGGCCAGCGGAAACGCGCCGAACAACGCCGCGCCACCGAGTACCAGCCAGGTTTCGTTACCGTCCCAGACCGGGGCGACGGTGTTCATCATCACGTCACGGTCGACTTTGCCGGGGATAAACGGAAAGAGGATGCCGATGCCCAGGTCGAAACCGTCCATGACCACGTACATCATGATGCCGAAGATGATGATCACGGCCCAGATCAGCGGAAGATCAATACCCATCTCAATTCCCCTTGTGCTGGATGTGGGCGTGGTCGTCATCGCCACTGTCATCGGCGGCCGACAACGGACGTGCCGGTGTGCGTTTCTGGCCAGGACCGCCATGGGTCGGTTCGCTGCCTTCGTGGGTCTGAGGCCCTTTGCGCACCAGGCGCATCATGTAGCCCAACCCGGCGCCGAACAGCGCGAAGTACACCACCACGAACAACACCAGGGTAATCGTCATCTGCGCCAGGCTATGCCCGGATGAGGCATCCGCCGTGCGCATCAAGCCGTAGACCACCCACGGCTGGCGGCCGATTTCGGTGGTGAACCAACCGGCGAGAATCGCGATCAGGCCGGACGGCCCCATCCACAGCGCCAGGTACAGGAACGGCCTGGACGTGTACATCTTGTCGCCGCGACGCAGCCACAGGCTGAACAGACCGGTGAAGATCATCAGGAAGCCCAGGCCGACCATGACCCGGAATGACCAGAACACGATGGTCGAATTGGGGCGGTCCTCGGGCGGAAACTCCTTGAGGGCCGGCACTTGTTTGTCCAACGAGTGGGTCAGGATCAGGCTGCCCAGGTACGGGATTTCCACCGCGTATTTGGTTTTTTCGGCCTTCATGTCGGGCCAGCCAAACAGGATCAGCGGGGTTGGCTCATTGCCTTTGTTTTCCCAGTGGCCCTCAATCGCGGCAATTTTTGCCGGCTGGTGCTCCAGGGTATTGAGCCCGTGGAAGTCACCGATCACCGCCTGGATAGGCGCGACAATCAGGGCCATCCACATGGCCATCGAGAGCATCTTGCGGATCGCCGGGTTGTCCTTGCCGCGCAGCAAGTGCCAGGCCGCCGAAGAACCGACGAAGAACGCGGTCGCCACAAAGGCTGCAGTGGCCATATGCATCAGGCGGTAAGGGAACGAGGGGTTGAAGATCACCGCCAGCCAGTCGGTCGGAATCACGCGGCCGTCGATGATTTCAAAACCCTGGGGCGTCTGCATCCAGCTGTTGGACGCGAGGATCCAGAACGTCGAAATCAACGTACCGACGGCCACCATCACGGTGGAGAAGAAGTGCAGCTTGCGCCCCACCTTGTTCCAACCGAACAGCATCACGCCAAGGAAACCGGCTTCGAGGAAGAAGGCCGTAAGCACTTCGTATGTCAGAAGTGGCCCTGTGACAGCACCGGCGAAGTCCGAGAAGCGGCTCCAGTTGGTGCCGAACTGATAAGCCATCACCAGGCCCGAGACCACGCCCATGCCGAAGTTGACGGCAAAGATCTTCGACCAGAAATGGTAGAGGTCACGGTAGGTGTCGTTGTGGGTCTTGAGCCACAAGCCCTCCAGCACCGCAAGGTAACTGGCCAGGCCGATGGTGATCGCCGGGAACAGGATGTGGAATGAGATGGTGAACGCAAATTGAATTCGGGCGAGATCTAGCGCCTCCAAACCGAACATAAGTCTTCCTCTGTCAGGTAATACCGGCTGCTGGCGGGAGCCTGCACCCACTGCCCCCACGGATATGGAGTGTGGCGAATTTCAATTCGTTTCTTTTTTTAACCAGCCACGTAGGGATTCTGGCCTTGCGGCCGCCAGATCAATCCCCACGCAGGTTTTGATCTGGATCAAGCATTGCTCAAAGAGTAGTCCCATTTTCTGTGTCCAGTTATGTGGTCTTTTGCCGCGTGACAGCTTGCCTCAGCCCAGATCTTGCAACTATTTGTTACAGCTTGATGATAATCTCGACGCTCCCTCCCGCCTCGACCCGAATTCCCGATGCCTAGTGAACCCGTGTTGCTGTTGCGTCATCACCGCCCTTTCATCGCGTTCTGGCTGGCACGGATTTTCACCGCCAGCGGCTTCCAGATGCTCACCGTGGCCATCGGCTGGAACCTCTACCAACTGACCGGCAACGTGCTGGATCTGGGATTGGTCGGGCTGGTGGAGTTCGTGCCGCGCGTACTGTTCATGCTGCACACCGGGCACGTGGCCGATCGCTATGAGCGGCGCAAGGTCGCGGCGATCTGCCAGACCGTGCAGGCGCTGATTGCCTTGTCCCTCGCCATTGGCGGCCTGACCGGCAACGTGACCCGCGAGATGATTTTTATCCTCGCCTTCCTGCTCGGTGCGGCGCGTTCCTTTGAAATGCCGACCACCCAGGCGCTGCTGCCGAGCATCGTGCCCAGCGCGCTATTCCCCCGTGCGGTGGCGTCTTCACAGTCGGCCCAGCAACTGGCCACCATCGTCGCCCCGGCGCTCGGCGGTTTGCTCTATGCGTTCGGCAGTGTCTGGGTGTATGGGCCCACGGTGGTGCTGTACATCATCGCCTGCGTGCTGACCCTCAACCTGCCCGCCCGCCAGACCCCGCTGAACAAAGGCAAGGCCACCCTGGATTCGCTGCTGGCCGGCATCCGCTTTATCCGCAGCCGCCCGGACATCCTCGGCGCCATCTCCCTGGACCTGTTCGCCGTGCTGCTGGGCGGCGCCACGGCATTGTTGCCGGTGTTCGCCAAGGACATCCTGCTGACCGGCGCATGGGGCCTGGGCCTGTTGCGTTCGGCACCGGCGGTGGGCGCGTTGTTGATGTCGTTGTGGCTGGCGCGCTTTTCGGTGGACCGCAAGGTTGGCCGCGTGATGTTCACCGCCGTCGGCGTGTTCGGCGTCGCCACCATCGCGTTCGGCCTGTCCACCTCGTTCTGGTTTTCCCTGGCGGTGCTGGTGGTGCTGGGCGCGGCGGACATGATCAGCATGGTCATCCGCGCCTCCTTCGTGCAGTTGGAGACGCCGGATGAAATGCGCGGGCGGGTGAGTGCGGTCAATGGGTTGTTTATCGGCGCATCCAATCAATTGGGTGAGTTCGAGTCCGGCATCACGGCGCACTGGTTCGGCACCGTGCCCGCCGTTGTGATGGGCGGGATCGGTACGCTGGTGGTGACTGGGGTGTGGATCAAGCTGTTCCCGACGCTGGCCAATCGGGATCGGATGCATGTGCCGGTGGAAGAAAGCATCAAGCCCGCCACATGATCCGATGTGGCAATAAGGTCAATGTGGGAGGGGCAAGCCCCCTCCCACATGGGTTATGCGGTGTGTTTTAGAGCACCTTGTCCAGAGTGATCGGAAACTCCCGAACTCGCTTGCCGGTGGCGTGGTAAATCGCGTTCGCCACCGCCGCCGCCACCCCGACAATGCCGATCTCGCCAACGCCTTTGGAACCGAGGGCGTTGACGATCTCGTCGTGTTCTTCGACGAACACCACGTCAATCTCGCCGATATCGGCATTCACCGGGATGTGGTATTCGGCCAGGCTGTGGTTCATGTAGCGCCCCAGTTGATGGTCGATCTGGGTTTCTTCATGCAGGGCCATGCCGATCCCCCACACCACCCCGCCGAGAATCTGGCTGCGCGCCATTTTCGGATTGACCACACGCCCGGCGGCAATCGCGCTGACGACACGCCGAACTTTGATCGTGCCCAAGTCTTCGTCCACCTGGACCTCGACGAACACCGCCGAATGGGTCGCGGTGGCGTAACCCTCGCGTTTTTTGTCGGGCTCGCTGTCGACCTGAACCTCCAATGCGTCTTCGCCACTATCCTTCACCAACTGCGCCAGCGACACACTTACGTCCCCCGTGTGCAGGTGACCGTCCTCAAAGCGCACGGACTCGGCGTCCTTGAATACCGGGTAAGTCTGGCGGGCGATGCTCAGCAGTCTGGCGGTCAGCGCTTCGCAGGCTTGTTGCACGGCAGTGCCCACCGAGGACACGGTAAACGAGCCGCCCTGCAGCGGCGCGGTAGGCAGTGAAGAGTCGCCGAGCAGAAAAACCACATCCTCGACCGCCACACCGCTGGCCTGGGCCGCGATCTGGGTCATCACCGTGTAGGTACCGGTGCCGATGTCGGTGGTGGCACTGCTGACCGTCAACTTGCCCTGCGCATCGATGCGCGCCTTGGCACTGGCCTTCATTTGCATGGCCTCCCACACGCCACCGGCCATGCCCCAGCCGATCAGTTGGCGGCCGTCGCGCATGCTGCGCGGCTCCGGGTTGCGCTGCTTCCAGCCAAAACGCTCGGCGCCTTCGTGATAGCACTCGCGCAGGGCTTTGCTCGACCAGGGCTTGTCTTCGTTCTGATTGCGTTCGGCGTAGTTGATCAAGCGCAGTTGCACCGGGTCCATGCCCAGCGCGCAGGCCAGTTCATCCATCGCGCATTCCAGGCCGATCACGCCCAACGCGGCGCCCGGCGCGCGCATGTCCAGGGGCGTGAACACATCCAGCGGCACCAACTTGTAGGTCAGTTGCACGTTGTCGCAGTGATAGAGCATGCCGCTCCATTCCACCACGTGTTCACTGAAGTCCTCGAAACGTGAGGTCTGGCCAATCGCGGTATGCCCCAGCGCCAGCAAGCGGCCGTTGGCGGCGGCGCCCATCTGCAAGCGCTGCAGGGTGCGCGGGCGATAGCCGAAGGTGAACATCTGCTGGCGGGTCAGCGTAACCCGCACCGAGCGCTTGAGCGCCAGGGACGCCATCACCGCCAAGGGCAGTTGGTATTGCGGGCGCAGGCCGGAGCCAAAGGCACCACCGACGAATGCAGCAAAGATACGCACCTGGCTTTTATCCAGGCCGAAGACTTTTTGCACATAGGCCTGGCAGTTCTGCGGGCCCTGGGTCTTGTCGTGGATATGCAGCGTGCCATCCGGCTGATAAAGCACAGTGCTGGCGTGGGGTTCCATCGGGTTGTGGTGTTCGATGGGCGTGCTGTAGTGCAGATCGAGGCTGATGGCCGCGCCGGACCATTCGGCCTGGAAGTTGCCGCGGGGTTTGGGCGGGGTTTGCGGCGAGGGATGGGCCAGTTCCTGCTGGGCGAGCAGATCGGTCTCGAAGTCCTCGCGCGCGTAGTCGATGTGCACCAGCGAGCCGGCGTGCCGCGCCAACTCCAGGTTATCGGCGATGACCAAGGCCAAGGGCTGACCGCTGTAGAGCACGCGGTCGTTATACAGCGGGCGAAATGGCGAGCCGTCCGCCGCATCAGCATCCGCGAAGGCATCGTCGTAACTGGCGATTTTCGGGCGGTTGAGGTGATGGATCACGTCCACCACGCCCGGCAGCGCTAACGCCTTGGACGCGTCGATGCTGATAACCCGGCCCTTGGCGATAGTGCTGGACACCACGCTGCCATGCAGCAGGCCATCCTCGCGAAACTCACCGGCGTACCGCGCCTGGCCCGTGACCTTGAGCAGACCGTCGACACGGTCCAGGGGTTTTCCGATAGCGGTCATGGCTGTTCTCCTGCGACGGCGGCGTCGCTGAGCGCACGGATAATTGCGCGGCGCGCCAGCTTGATTTTAAAGCCGTTATGTTCCAGTGGCTCGGCGTCTTGCAGCAGCGCGTCGGCGGCGTTGCTGAAGGTTTCGCGGCTGACGGCCTGGCCGATCAGCGCGGTTTCTACCGCACGGTCACGCCAGGGTTTGTGGGCCACGCCACCCAGGGCCAGACGCGCGTCGACGATGGTGTCGCCGTCCAATTCAAGGGCGGCGGCCACAGACACCAAGGCAAAGGCGTACGACGCACGATCGCGAATCTTCAGATAATGGCTGTGACGCGCCAGGTGGTCGGCGGGCAATTCAATCGCCGTGATCAGCTCATCGTCAGCCAGCAGGTTGTCGCGCTGCGGGGTATCGCCGGGCAGCCGATGGAAATCCGCGAACTCGATGACGCGTGCGCCGCCACGGCCTTCGACATGCACCCGCGCTTGCAACGCGGCCAAGGCGACGCACATGTCCGACGGATGCGTGGCCACGCACTGCGCGCTGGCGCCGAGAATGGCGTGGATACGGTTCAGGCCGGTACGCGCCGGGCAGCCGCTGCCGGGTTCGCGTTTATTGCACGGCACCGTGGCGTCGTAGAAGTAGTAGCAACGGGTGCGTTGCAGCAGATTGCCACCGGTACTGGCCATGTTGCGCAACTGCGGCGAAGCGCCTGCGAGAATGGCTTGGGACAGCAGCGGGTAGCGCGCTTCGATCAGCGGGTGCCAGGCCAGGTCGGCGTTGCTCACCAGCGCGCCGATCAGCAGGCCGCCGTCGGCGGTTTCTTCAATCTCATGCAGCGGCAGGCCGGTGATATCGATCAGGTGCTCGGGGCGGCTGATGTTTTCTTTCATCAGGTCCAGCAGGTTGGTGCCACCCGCAATAAAGCGCGATGCGCCGCTGGCCAGGTGCACGGCCTCATGGACGTCGGCTGGTTTGCTGTAGTGGAAGGGGTTCATTGCTCACCTCCCAGGCCGTCTTTGATGGCATCGCGAATATGGGTATAGGCGCCGCAGCGACACAGGTTGCCGCTCATCAGCTCCTGGATCTGGGCGGTGTCGTGGGCACGGCCTTCATTGGCCAGGCCGACGGCGGAGCAGATCTGGCCGGGGGTGCAATAGCCGCACTGGAAAGCATCGTGTTTGATGAAGGCTTGCTGCATGGGGTGCAACTGGTCGCCGTTGGCCAGGCCTTCGATGGTGGTCAGTTCGGCACCGTCGCACATCACCGCCAGGGTCAGGCACGCGTTAATGCGTTTGCCATCGCGCAACACCGTGCAGGCGCCGCATTGGCCGTGGTCGCAGCCTTTTTTGCTGCCGACCAGGTCGAGTTGTTCGCGCAGCAGGTCCAGCAACGTAGTCCAGGGCAACACGTCCAGTTGGCGATCGTGACCATTCAAGGTCAACCGTATGGAGTGGGCGACGAACGGTTGGGCCGCCGCGCCATTGGGGGTCGCGCTCATAAACACCTCACGGGTTGGTGTACATCCGCGGCGTTCAGGAAAGTCGCCGTCTCAGGGGTACGACTTCCCGGGGTTTTGAGCGTTCAAGCGGATTGATCAGCGGATATTGAGCAGGGTTTTCAGGGTATTGCGCGGGGGATTGATCGAGGAGTTGCTGTATTCGAACCAGCCTTGGGCCTCGACATTCAGGTCGAATACATAGATGTAGCCCATCAAGGTGCCCGCGCCATTGCAGGTCTCGCTGACGTTGCCGACCTGGCACACCGGCGTGCGCTGGCCATTGAGCACCGCGCCGTTGAACAGGCCGACAGGGTTGTTGCCCAGGCCCACTTCCATCACCGACACCTTGGTTGGCCCACGGTGCGTGCACATCTGCGTGGTGCTGGTGCGCTCCGGGATGGTTTCGGTGCACTTGGCCGACTCGACCTTGAATACGCGCACTTCGCTCAAGGCCGGTGCAGTCGCGCCCCACACCGGTGCCGCACCCAGCCACAGGCCGAGACAAGGGATCAGAGCTAGACTCCACGCGGTGGCTTTTTTCATGCTGTCGATGACCCGGTATTGAACGTCGGCGCAGTATGCCTCAAGGCCATGCGCCATACAGCCTCGGCTGCTGGTATGATGCGCCGCTTTTTCCGATCCTCTCTGAAACCAAAGGCGCTTGGCGCAGTTTGTGCTTTGACTTAGAGGTCAACAAATCACGACGCAAGATAGCGTCACAGGGAGCAGGCATGCTGGAAAAGCTGTTTCAACTCAAGGCACACAACACGAACGTGCGCACCGAGATTCTCGCGGGCATCACGACATTCCTGGCCATGGCCTACATCCTGTTCGTGAACCCGAGCATCCTCGGCGAAACCGGCATGGACAAGGGCGCGGTGTTCGTCGCGACCTGCCTGGCGGCCGCCATCGGTTCGACCGTCATGGGCCTGATCGCCAACTACCCGATTGCGCTTGCGCCGGGCATGGGCCTCAACGCCTTCTTTACCTACACCGTCGTGCTGCACATGGGCCATACCTGGCAAGTGGCGCTGGGTGCGGTGTTTATTTCGGCGGTGCTGTTCTTCCTGCTGTCGATCTTCCGCATCCGCGAGTGGATCATCAACGCCATTCCCCTGCCCCTGCGCTCGGCGATTGCCGCCGGTATCGGCCTGTTCCTGGCGCTGATCGCGCTGCACAACGCCGGCATCGTAGTGAGCAACCCGGCGACCATGGTTGGCTTGGGTGACCTGAAACAACCGGCACCGATTCTCGCCACGCTGGGCTTCGTACTGATCGTTGCGCTGGAAGCCCTGGCCGTACGCGGTGCGGTACTGATCGGCATCCTGGCAGTCACCATCGCCTCCATCGTGCTGGGCTTCACCCCGTTCATTGGCGTGACCTCGATGCCACCGTCCCTGGCCCCGACATTCCTGCAACTGGATATCAAAGGTGCGCTGGATATCGGCCTGGTCAGCGTAATCTTCGCCTTCCTGTTCGTGGACCTGTTCGATAACTCCGGCACCCTGATCGGCGTCGCCAAGCGCGCCGGCCTGATGGGCAAGGACGGCCACATGCCGAAAATGGGCCGCGCCCTGATCGCCGACAGCACGGCCGCCATGGCCGGCTCGCTGCTGGGTACCTCGACCACCACCAGCTACATCGAATCGGCCGCAGGCGTGAGCGCCGGTGGCCGTACCGGCTTGACCGCCATCGTGGTAGCGATCCTGTTCCTGCTGGCCTTGTTCTTCTCGCCACTGGCTGCCAGCGTTCCGGCCTACGCCACCGCGCCGGCGCTGCTGTTCGTAGCCGTGCTGATGACCTCGGGCCTGGCGGAAATCGACTGGGATGACATTACCGTTGCAGCGCCGGTGGTCATCACCGCCCTGGCGATGCCCTTCACATACTCCATCGCCAACGGCATCGCCTTCGGCTTCATCGCCTGGACCGCCATCAAGCTGCTTTCGGGCCGCTACCGTGAGCTGAACCCAGCGCTGGTGATTCTGTCGATTCTGTTCGTGATCAAGCTGGGCTGGTTCAACGCATGACTTTTGACGCCGCAAGCTACACCGCTCAACTGCAAGACAAGGTCACGCGCTTGCGTGACCTGCTGGCGCCGTTCGACGCGCCCGAGCCGCAGGTCTTCGACTCACCGCTGCAGAACTTCCGCCTTCGGGCGGAGTTCCGCCTGTGGCGCGAAGGCGGGGATCGCCACTACGCAATGTTCTCCCAGGACGACAAGCGCACGCCGATCCTGATCGAAGAATTTCCGATTGCCAGCCAGCGCATCAACCAGTTGATGCCGCAGCTCAAGGCCGCCTGGCAAGCCAGTGCCGCCCTGAGCCACAAGCTGTTCCAGGTGGAGTTCCTCACCACTCTGGCCGGCGATGCGATGATCACGCTGTGCTATCACCGCCCGCTGGACGAGCACTGGCAAACGGCTGCGAACAAGCTGGCAACTGACCTGAACGTGAGCATCATCGGCCGCTCCAAGGGCAAGCGCGATGTGATCGGCCACGACTACGTGGTGGAAAAACTCGACGTGGGCGGGCGCACCTTCAGCTACCGCCAACCCGAAGGCGCCTTCACCCAGCCCAACGGCACAGTGAACCAGAAGATGCTCAATTGGGCATACGAAGCACTGGGCGATCGCCCGGATGACCTGCTGGAGCTGTACTGCGGCAACGGCAACTTCACCCTGCCGCTGGCCACCCGCGTACGCAAAGTGCTGGCCACCGAAATCAGCAAGACCTCGGTGAATGCAGCCCTGAGCAACCTCGATGAAAACGCGGTGGGTAACGTCACCCTGGTGCGCCTCTCTGCCGAAGAGCTCACCCAGGCACTGAACGAAGTGCGCCCGTTCCGTCGCCTGCACGGCATCGATCTGAAGAGCTACGAATTTGGCAGCGTCTTCGTCGACCCGCCCCGCGCCGGCATGGACCCGGACACCTGCGAACTGACCCGTCGCTTCGACAACATCCTGTACATCTCCTGCAACCCGGAGACACTCGCAGCGAACATTGCGCAACTGCATGACACGCACCGGATCACCCAATGTGCAATGTTTGACCAGTTCCCGTGGACGCACCATATGGAGTCCGGGGTGTTATTGACCCGGCGGTAATTCCACGTCCTCGGGTTCTTTCTTGCGCGGGCGGCCGCCCTTCTTGCCATTGGCTCGGGCGGCGGCGGATTTGGCAGCACTGCTTTTGCGACCGTTGCGGGACGCTACCAGGCTGGTGGCCAAGTCCATCAACGGCTTGCTTGTGGCAATCAGGCCAGTGATCGAGACATCCAGATCCCGGGCTTCACAGCAAAGCGCCTTGCCACCAAAGCCGACCTCCAACTGCTGAAAATCCTCCAAGCAAAACCCCTTGAACTCCGGCAGACCAGCCACAGGCAGCACGACGCGACTGCCGTCGCTGAAGCCAATGGAGATGCAGTTGTCTTCGTAACGCACATTGCTGGCGTTGGCGTGCAGACGCTTGAGCTTGCGCCCACGGGCGATTGCCTTGTCGACATCAGCTTCGGTGAGCGGTACATAAGGTACGACTTTGGCTTTTATGATTTTCATAAATTGATCCCCACGCAATCTGGTGCTCTTACCAGATTCAAGATTGTCCGTTGCTCGATTACGTCATGCCAGGCGTTTGCGATGACATAGACACCAGGCCGAATGATCAACCCAGGAAGCACTTCACCCGCGTCCCAGTCCCAGGAATGATTTTCCAGGCAGACCGTTTGCAGGTTTTCCCACCACATCCTGCGGGCCCGCGCCAAGTAATGCCGCTGCATCATCGCCTCGCGTATCTCGTTCAGAACCGCCGTGGGTGGCCGCCTCCGGTCAGGCTCAACATCCCACAACTCCACATCCCCATTCAGAAAACTGAAACGAAAGCGTGCATCCCAGCCCTTGCCCCTGACATGCACATGAGGCGGGCAATGCTCATCCCTGAGAAAGACCGAAATGACATATCCCTTGTAAGCCGCTACTCTCATCGTAACCCATCCGTTAGGTTATTTTCTGTCAGGTAACAGTTTTCCCAGTGGCACCCGACAACCGGCTCCCAACTTCCGGAGCTTTTTCACAGACTAGTGACGATAAAAAACCCGGCGAATGCCGGGTTGTAACCACTCATGCCGAGGGCTGGAAATACCCCGCCAACGCCCGCAAGTCCTGCTCGCTGAGTAACCCCGCGTAATACTTCAACTGAATCCGCGCCAGCAAATACGCATGCCGCGCATTCGCCAGGTCACGGCGGGCGGTGAACAGTTGTTGTTCGGCGTCGAGCACGTCGAGGTTGACGCGCTCGCCGCCACTGACGCTTTTCTTCGTCGCGGTGACCAATGCCGTGGCGGAGCTGACGGCCATTTCATAGGCGCGCACTTTCGCCGCGCCACTGGTGTTGAGGTTGAACTGTTTGCGCAACTCCACCAGGGTGGCCGAGGTTTGCGCGTCCAGTTCGTACTGGGCCTGGCTCAACTGATTGCCTGCCTGACGGGTAGACGCCGACACCGAACCACCGGCGAACAGCGGCAAGCTGACCTGGATGCCGACGCTGTTGGTGTCGTACTTCTGGTTGTAGCTGCTTTCCGAATCGGAGCTGGTCTGGCGGCTGCTGGCGTATAGGCTGACCTTGGGCAGGTGCCCGGCACGTTTGCGCTCCACTTCGTAGGCCGCCACGTCCAGCGCGTGATGCTGGGATTTGAGCTCGGGGTTGTTGACCATGGCCATTTCCCGCCAGGTCTCGAAACGGTTCGGCTCCAGGGGCGGGATGTCGAATTGGCGGGTCAGCGGCGCCAGCGCCTCGATCTGCAGCGGTTGGCCGACAATGGCTTCCAACTCACGCAGGGCACTGTCCTGGGCGTCCAGGGATTCGATTTCTTCGGCCTGGGCCAGGCTCAGGCGCGCCTGGGTTTCCAGCACATCGGTGCGCGTGCCTTCGCCACCTTTAAGCAGGCGGTCGTTGAGTTGCAGGCGTTCGGCAAATGCGCGCTTCTGGGCGCGGCTCAGTTCGATACGTTCCTGGGCCAGCAACGCCTGGCTGTAGGCGCTGAGTACCCGCACCGCCAGTTCCTGGCTCTTGCCGCGAAAGCGCTCATCCGCCATCAGCGCCTGGGCCGTGCCTTGGCGAAACCGCGCATAGGCTTCGTAATCCAGCAGTGGTTGTTGCAAGGTCAGGGTCGAAGCATAGCTGCGGTAGTCACGGTCGCTGGTGACATCACCCGCCGTCACCTCAGATTCGTTGCGAGAGTTGTTGTAGCTCCACGACAGATTCGGCAGCAACGCCGCCCGGCCGATCACGCGATTTTCTTCACCGGCCTCACGCTCCTGAATGGCGGCCTGAAAGGTCGGGTCATTGCGCAAGGCCAGATCGTACGCATCCAGCAAACCCAGCGCCTGCGCCGCGGGTGTACAGCCCAAGCAAAGGGTAAACAGCAGCGCCTTCATTCTTCCACCAGGGCCATATGGGTGCGGTCCAGCAAGGGTTTGAACAGGTAGTTGAGCATCGAGCGCTCACCGGTCTTGACGAAGGTTTCCACCGGCATGCCGGGGCGGATCTGTACGCCGTCGAGTTGTTGCATGCCCGCCGCACTGACCTGGGCACGCAATGTGTAGTAAGGCTCGTCCGTGCGCTCATCGACCTGGCGGTCGGCGGATACCAAGGTCACCTCGCCCGCCACCCGTGGCGTGGTGGCCTGATTGAAGGCCGAGAACAGCAACTCCACCGGCAAACCGGGGTGCACTTTGTCGACCATCTGCACCGGCACCCGTGCTTCCACCAGCAGCGGCTCGCCCTGGGGCACGATGTCCATCAGCGCCTGGCCGGGCTTGATCACGCCACCTTCGGTGTACACGTCCAGCCCCACCACCACGCCGGACGCGGGCGCGCGTACCAGGCTGTTGGCCAGCTCGAATTCGGCCGAGGCCAGGCGATTGCGCAGGTCGTCGCTGCGGGTGCGGGTGTCGGCCAACTGGCCGCGCAGGTCTTTCTGGAAGTCTTCGCCGAGCTGGCGGATGCGCAAGCGCAGTTCAAGCACCTGGCGCTGCAACTGGCCGATGCGGCCGTAGTCTTCGGCGATGGTGCCGTCTACCTGGGCGTACAGGCGCTCGCTGTCGAGCAGGCGATTGCGCGGGATGTAGCCGTCGCGCGCCAGTGCGCGCAGGCCTTGCAGTTGCTCATTGAGCGCCGCCCGTTGCTGCAACTTGCTCGCCTGGGAATCGCGCGTGCCGCGCAACTGCGCTTCGGCCCCGGCGATGGTCTCGCGCAGGCCTTGCTGCTCGGTGGCCAGCGACTGGGCGCGGCTGTTGAACAGTTGCCGTTGCAGCTTGAGGGTGTCGGCCGCCTCCGGTTCGTTCAGCAGTTCAGGGCCGAAGGTGATCGCAGGAAACCCTTCGCTTTCCGCGCTCAACCGCGCTTCGCTGGCCAACGACGCCAGGTACTGGCTGCGCAGCGACTGCATCTGCCCGCGCAACGGGGTTTCCTTCAAGCGCAGCAACACTTGACCGGCGTTGACCACCTCACCGTCGCGCACTTCGATACGCTCGACGATGCCGCCGGTAGGGTGCTGCACGGTTTTGCGATGGCCCGAAACCATCACCTTGCCGGACACCGCCACACCCTTGTCCAGCGGCGCCAACGCCGCCCAGCCGACAAACCCGACAAATCCGCCGAGCACCAGCAGCCAACCCAGGCGCGAATATTGTTTGTCATCCAGCGCCAGCACGTTATTGGGCGCTTCGCTGACCAACACCGGTTTATTCATGTTCATGCCTGTTTTCCTTCACCGAGGCGGTAACTCATGCTCATGGTCGACACCGGTTTGCTGGCTGCGGGTTTGTGCCGCGCTTCCAGCACCCGCGCCGTGGGGCCGAAGGCCTGCAATTGGCCGTCCTTGAGGATCAGCAGTTGGTCGGTCAGGCTCAGCACATTGGCTTTGTGGGTTATCAGAATCACGGTGCGACGCTGCTGCTTGAGCTGGGCGATGGCCTGGAGCAAGGCCTGCTCGCCCACTTCGTCGAGGTTGGCGTTGGGTTCATCCAGCACGATCAGCGCGGGCAAGCCATAGAGGGCACGTGCCAGCGCCACCCGTTGTTTCTGCCCGCCGGACAGGCCTGCGCCGCCCTCCCCCAACACCGTGTCGTAGCCTTGGGGCAGTTGCAGGATCAGTTCATGCACGCCGGCCATTTGCGCGGCGGCAAGGACGTTGTCGGCGTCCAGCTCGGCAAACCTGGCAATGTTGTCGGCGATGCTGCCGGCAAACAGTTGGATGTCCTGGGGCAGATAGCCGATGTGCGGGCCGAGTTGCTGCTTGTCCCACTGGGTCAGGTCGGCACCGTCCAGCCGCACCTTGCCGGCCAGCGGTGCCCAGGCGCCCACCAGCACCCGCGCCAGGGTGGACTTGCCGCAGCCCGACGGCCCGATCACACCCAGCACTTCACCCGCTGGCAGATTAAAGCCAAGGTTGGCCAGCGCCGGCCGACGGCTGCCAGGGGCGCAGGCGCTGACCTGCTCGACGCTCAACTGCCCCTTGGGCACCGGCAGGCTCATGCGTGCCGGCCGCGCAGGGTTGTCCGCCAAGATCTTCGAGAGCCGCTCAAAGGCCAGGCGCGCCGAGCCCCATTGCTTCCATACGCCGATCAGTTGGTCGATGGGCGTGAGCACCCGGCCCATCAGGATCGAACCGGCGATCATCATGCCTGGCGTGATGTCGCCCTGCACCGCCAGCAACGCGCCCAGGCCCAGCACCAGGGACTGCAACGCCAGGCGCACGCCCTTGGACCAGGCACTGACGGCGGCGGTCTTTTCACTGGCCAGGTTCTGCTGCGCGAGAAATGCCTGGTGCTGGCTGAACCAACGCCCGCGCAAGGTGGCAAGCATGCCCATGGCTTCGATGGTGTCGGCATTGCGCAGGTTAGCGGTGGCCTGCTGGCTGGTGCTGATGGACAGTTGGCTGGCCTGGGCCATCGGTGCCTGGCTCACATGGTGATTGATCCACGCCAGGGCAATCAAAATCACCGCACCGCCCAGGGCCAGCATGCCGAGCCAGGGATGGAACAGGAAGATCACCAGCAGGTACACCGGGAACCACGGCGCATCAAAGAACGCGAACAACGCCTGGCCGGTCGCGAACTGGCGCAGCGTGGTCAGGTCATGCAGCGCCTGCCCCGCCGCCTGCCCCGACGCCTGGCTGCCGCCCTTGAGTTGCGCCTCGAACGCGGCGTCGTATACGCGCTGGTTCAAGCGCATGTCCATCTGCGTACCGAGGCGGATCACCACCTGGCTGCGCACCCACTCCAACGCGCCCATCAGCCCGAACAGGCCGAGGATCATCAGCGTCAGCATCAACAGGGTCATCTGATTGCCGGAGGCGAGCACCCGGTCATACACCTGCAACATGTACAGCGCCGGGGCGAGCATCAGCAGGTTGATCACCGCCGAGAACAGGCCGATGTTGAAGAAGCCACTTTTATAGGCCGTGAGGGCGGCCAGGGTTTCGTTGCCGGCGTGGCGCATCTGGAGGTTCTCGTGGGGTTGAGCGTGCAGCGTCGCCGCGTTGACAGGCGATACGACGCTGCGCAGAATTCGGCACCGCCGTCGCCGGAAGAGTTAGAAGGCTTGGGCGACGGCGGTGTGTCATGCGGCGAATGGGAGAGCGATCTTCCATTCGCTTTTTTCCTGCAGCAGCCGGCTCAGGCGGCGAGTGCCCAGTCCTGGGCCACGTCTTGCACACCCACCAGGGCAACGTCGCTGGACACTGCGCTGGCGTGTGCCGCCAGGCCCGCAGACACTTCGTCGAAGGTGCTGGCAGTGGACAGGCCAAAGTCGTCGAGCAGGTTGTTGAGCACGGTTTCCAGCGCGGCGGTATTGCCCTGCATCAAGCCGAAGATCACGCTTTGGACCTCGTTGCCCGCCCGGCCTGCACCCTCGGCGGCGCTCAGGTCGAGGCCGTTGAACGCGACTTTGAAGTCGCTCAGGCTGAAGTCGCTGCCACTGCCGCCGCCCAGGCCTGTGCCCAGTTGCACATTATCCAGGTCGCCCCACAGGTAGTGGTTCAGGTTGCTGCTGGCAGGCAGCGACGGGTTGAACACATAGTGCAGGCCATTGCTGGTGTCGCTGTCGGCGATGAACGCGTACTCGGAGTTGTTGGCGCCGTGGGTCGAATACTGATCGCCGCTGAGGGTGCCGTTGCTGAAACCACCCGTGTTACTGGTGCCGTGACCTGCGGTGTTGAACCCCACCGCCCAGGCACTCAGGTAGTCCGATACCGACAGAGAACCCAGGCCCGAATCGTAGCTAACAGAAATAGTCATCACTGAACCTCGTTAAACAACGTTTTTGATAAACACGCCGGTGCGGCGTGCCTTTTTGCCCACCCATGGGCAAAACCGTTAATCAGCTGCCTGCGCACGCTGATCAGAATTTGTATTCCAACATTCCGCTCAGGGTTCGCCCGCGTGCCAGGCTGAGGTTGTTGGCGTCGCCCATGGCAACGAAATAGGCTTCATCGGTGGCGTTTTCCAACGCCAGGGCAATGTTCAGTTGATCCGTCATCCAGTAACTGGCGTACAGGTCATAGAGCGTGTACTTGGGCCACATCGCCTGATCCATCAGTTCGTAGCCCTGCTGATTGAGGTTTTCGCCGTTGCCCGAGCTGTAGCGCACACGCACACCGGTATCCAGGCGTTTTTCCAGAAAGCGCGCACCCAGCGTCAGCGAGCCGCGATCGGCAGGCATGTACGTGGCGTTACCCATGATTCGCCCGCAGCTTTCCTGGTTGTTGGCGACGTCGTCATCCAGCACTTCATAAGTGGTGACCGGCCGTATGCTGATGCGCCCATCCGGCAGTGTGAAACGCTCCAGGCGCGTGGTTCTGGGCCCGGTGGTCTTGGCGCCGCCCATGTAGTAGTTCTTCGAGCAGAACTCATTGCTGCCGATCATGTGGGTGTAGCTGAGGTTGGCGTATGCGCGCCCCATGTCGTAATTGAGCTGGTATTCGACCCCGCGAAAGCGCGTCGGGTTGGTGTTATTGACGTACGCCATGGTTCCGAGAAATCCACCCACCTGGGTTTCCGGCAAGCTGACGCTGGTGTTGAGGAAAGAGAAGTTTTCAATCCGGGTATCGAAGTAAGCCACTTTCATGCCGAGGCGATCGTCACTGAAGAACAAGCCTTCCTTGAAGACATTCATGCCCACTTCCCAATCCCGCGATTCTTCAGGCTTGAGGTACGGGTTGGGGAAGACGCGCTCTCCCGAACCGCCGCCATGGGGGCGGCCGGTCATGAAGGTTTCGGTGACCGCCGGTGGCCGCCAGCCCTTGCCCCAACGGGTATAGAGTTGCAGCCAGTCCAGGCCCGGTTTCACCGCGAGACCGAAGGTGGGCGAAAACTGGCCTTCTTCACGGTCAACCTCAATCACTTCCGCGACACGCCTGGCGCCGACGAGGCTGTTGTAGAAGCGATCACGCCGGTACAGCGTCATGCCGGTTTCGCCTTCAAGCCGATAGCGGTCATAACGCAGGCCCGCATCCAGGGTCAGCCAGCCGCCATATTCGTACTGCGCGTTGTTGAACAGGCTGGCGATGGTGCGTTTGCCTCCTGGAGTACTGCCCTCTGCGTAAGGCAACAAGCCCAGGTTGTTGGTGGCTTCAACTTTGTTGGTGCGTGGCTTGAACTCGTCCTGATACAGCTCCACACCGTAATTCCAGGTGACATGCCCTCGCTCGCCGAAATCAAACCGCGAGGTGTTGTCACCCTGCAGGCCCCAGGTGTCGGTCTGGAAGTGATCGGTGTAGGCACCGACGTAGTTACCGGTGCCTGGCGACGACTGGTTGGGGCTATTGCCGCGATCCATCTGGGTGGTGACGTAATAGAGCTTGGCCTTGAGATCGATCAGCGCGTTGTCCGGGCTGTAGCTGTAGTCCAGCGCAACATTTTTCGCATTGAGATTGTTTTTGCTGGTGCGCACGTAATAGGTGCTCTGAAGGTCATCGGCGATATAACCCCAGGCATCGTTACTGTCGGTGTCGCTTTCCAGGTAGCTCAACTGCACACGCTGGTCGTTGGGCAAGTTCAGGCCGAACTTGACGATCTGCGAGCGGGTCACGCTGCCGGTGTCACCGACTTCGCTGTTCAACCAGTCGTCGAAGGCCGCCGGGGCGTACTTTCGGGCCCGCAGGTTGGTGCCCAGGTTGTCGTCGTTGTGCTTGCCGGCGCGGTAGTTGCCAAAATGCCGCTCGCTGTAGCCCAGCAACACATCGCCGCGCTCATCGCTAAAGGCGAATACGCCGCTGCCGTTGAAGTCGGTGCCGTTACCCAACTCACCGATGCCGCTGCCGGCACGCAGGCGGCCGCCGTACTCCTTGCCGTCTTTGAGAAACTCACTGGCATCCAGGGTCTTGAACGAGGCAATTCCGCCCAACACCGCTGCCCCGCCCTGCCCCGACTGGCTGCCCTTGTCGATCTCGATGCTGGAGATGAACTCCGGGTCGATCAGCATGGTGCCGTTGCGTTGCTGGTGGCCATTGACGTTGAAGTTCTGGCGCATGCCGTCGATGTTCATGTTCACGCGGCCGTAGTCCTGCACGCCGCGAATGTTCACCGAGAGGCCGGGGTCGCGCTGGTTCACTGCGGTGTAGACGCCGGCGGTTTCTTCAAGCATGTCGGCGGCGTGACGGGGCGGGCGTTTATCGATCATGTCACGGCTGATCACGGCCACGGACTTTGGGGTCTGGTACACCCAGTCACTGGCCTGGCCGTTGGTGTTGCCGGTGATGGTGGTGGTGCCAACGGTCATGGCGCCGTCGTGATCATCGCTGACGCGGTTGAGGGTCACCTGGCGCTCGCTGGTAAAGCGATATTCCACCGGCGCGGCGCCGAGCAAACGGCCCAGGCCTTCCTGAACGCTGAAGCTGCCTTTGAGCGCGGTGCTGCTCAAACCTTGCAGGCGCGGGCTGTCGAACAGCACCTGCAAACCGGCCTGGTCGGCAAAGGCCAATACGGCACTGCCCAAGGACTGCGCAGGAATATCGAACGTCAGCACGGCGGGCTGGGCCGCGCCCACTTGAGGCGCCGCCGCGTACACGGGTGACGTTGCGGCGAACAGGCCCAAGTGGATGGCCAGGGCTAACCGGCTACCGGTGATACGCCCCTTGGTGAGTGCTGACATTTCTGGCTTTCCCTACGCTGATCGTATTTTTGTTTATGCGAATGCTTCTCACATAGCAAGACGTACGAGGCGCAGGAAGTCAGTAAGGTTTTTTTAAAAGTTTTTGTGCGAGGGGTTTCAAGCGGGTGAGAGCGCGACTCCCACCGGGTCATCAGTAAATGAGGCTGAGGCCTGCCAGGTCCAAGCGTTGCACCTGGAGTTCCTGAGTCAGGGTGCCGAGGGCCGTGTCGAGCATGTCGAGGCGGAACACACCGCTGACTTCACGCTCGCCCAGGTCGGAATGGGTCAACACCACCTGGCCGGGCCGGTAGCGGTTGAGTTGTTCAATGACCTTGGCCAGCGGCTGGCGATCAAAGATCAACACGCCGCGCCGCCAACTGGTGGCACGGTCGACATCAAATTGATCCAGCGGCACGATGCCCTGTTCGGGGCTGAAGCGCGCGGCCTGGCCCTGCTTGAGCACATGATCGCTCGGGCCGTTTTTCGGTGTGGCGTGCAGGGAGACTTCAACGCTGTGTTGCAACACGCCGACCCAGCCGTGGCGGTCGTCCTCGCGCTGCACCACAAACCGCGTGCCCAACGCCTGCGTCTGCCCGCCGGCGCTCTGCACCACGAAAGGGCGGGTTTCCTTACCCACCATCGGCGCCACGTCAAAAATCGCCGAACCCTGGATCAGGCTGATGCGCCGCTGCACGCCGTCGTAGTCCAGGCGGATGGCGCTGGCGGAATCCAGCTCCACCGTGCTGCCATCGGCCAGGTGCACGGTGCGCACTTCACCTTTTTGGGTGACGTAATCGGCCTGCATGCGCAGCCAGGCGTCCGGCCCGCGCACCCAGCCCACGCCGGCCACCACCACAACCAGCGCCACCGCTGCCGCACGTTGCCACGGCCTGCGTCGCGGGGTTCGGCGCACCGGCGGCATCGCCGACGACGGGCGCTGGCGATGCGCCGGTTCGTCCTTATGCACCTCGCCCAACGCCGCCCAGGTCCGCTCGGCATAACGCAACGCCCCTTCATGGCGGCTGTCGCAGGCGATCCACTGGCGCAGCTCGGCCTGCTCCTGGTCGGTCAGGGCACCGGCGTGCAGGCGCACCGCCCAATCGGCGGCCGCCTCGGTAATGCTGTGCTGCTGCGGACCCTGGCTATTCACGTGTGAATCTCGAATTTTTCGTTATATAACGCTGTGACGTCTGACCTGGCAATTTTCCGTAATTCATTCGTCGGATGGCGTCACCTCACCGTCCTGCAAGCGCTGCATCACGTACGCCAATGCCTTGGCCAGGTGCTTTTGCACGGAACTGTCGGAGATGTCCAGGTGCCGGGCAACCTGGGCGTGGGTCATGCCCTCTATACGGTTCAGACGGAAGATCTGCTGGGTTCGTTCCGGCAACTGCGCCAATGCCTGCTTCAACGCCTGCCGCTGTTGCTGCGCCATTGCCTGAGCCTCCAACCCGGCCACGTCATCTTCAATCTCGGCCAACGCCTCATGGGGCACGGAATCGGTCTTGCGCCGTGCTTCCTGGCGAATATGGTCGATCAGCAGATTGCTCGCCGTTCGATAGAGATAGCCCTGGGAATTGTCGATGCGCTCGCCGGCCGGTTTTTCCGCCAGGCGCAGGAAACTCTCCTGTACCAGGTCGGCCGCCAACTGCGGGTCCCGTACCTTGCGAGCCAGATACCCCCGCAGGGTATCGGCGTGCTTGAGAAACAGGCCCTTGAGATCCACGTCCGACAAACCGACTCCCTGGAATGTAAAGGAAACACACGGGCATCTTAAGCGTTGTCGAGAATGATTTTCAATTGATATCTAATCTGATTCCGCCGTAGGACACGCCTGATTAAAAGTTCGGTAATCGAACACATCCGTTGCCATCAATTGACCAAATTAACTAACCAGTACATTTTATCCACACAACGAACAAGAACTGTGGAGATACCCCCAATGCCGCCTATCGTGCTGGTGCTCAACGGCCCCAACCTCAACCTGCTCGGCACCCGCGAGCCTGCCACCTATGGCCACGAAACCCTGGCCGACGTCGCCGCCCTGTGCGGACGCAGCGCGGACAAGCTCGGGCTGAAAATCGAATTTCGCCAGACCAACCACGAAGGCGAACTGCTGGACTGGATCCACAGCGCCCGTAATCGTTGCGCCGGTATCGTGATCAACCCGGCGGCCTGGACCCACACCTCGGTGGCGATTCGTGACGCGCTGGTGGCCAGTGAAGTGCCAGTGATCGAAGTGCATTTATCCAACGTGCATGCCCGTGAAGCGTTTCGTCATCACTCCTTTGTGTCGCCCATCGCCAAAGCGGTGCTCGCCGGGTTTGGCAGCCACGGCTATCACCTGGCACTGGAGCACTTCAGCCAGTTGCTGAAAGGATCGGCTCAATGAAACCGCGCATCCTCGCTGGCCTGATCGGCGCCGGTATCCAGGCTTCCCGCACCCCCGCCCTGCACGAACAGGAAGGCGACGCCCAAGGGCTGCGGTACTTGTATCGCCTGATTGACCTTGAGCCCCTGCACCTGGACATCAACGCCCTGCCCGATCTGCTGGACGCTGCCGAGTTGATGCACTTTACCGGGCTGAACATTACCTACCCGTGCAAGCAGGCGATCCTACCGTTGCTCGATGAACTGTCCGACGAAGCCAGGGGCATCGGCGCGGTGAATACGGTGGTGTTCAAGAACGGCAAACGCATTGGCCACAACACCGATTGCCTGGGCTTCGCCGAAGGTTTCCGGCGCAACCTGAATGATGTAACGCGCCAGCGCGTGGTGCAGATGGGCGCCGGTGGTGCGGGCGCCGCGGTAGCGCATGCGTTATTGGCAGAAGGTGTGGAGCACTTGAGTATTTTCGACGTAGACGTCAGCCGCGCCCGTGACCTTGTGGATAACCTCGCCCAGCGTTTCGGCAATGGCCGTGCACAAGTGGGTCAGGATTTGGAAAACGCGATGGCCGAGGCCGATGGCCTGGTCAACACCACGCCGATGGGCATGGCCAAACTGCCCGGCACTCCCGTACCTGCGGCACTGCTGAGAGCCGAACTATGGGTGGCTGAAATCGTGTATTTCCCGCTGGAAACCGAACTGCTGCGCGATGCCCGCGCCTTGGGTTGCCGCACGCTGGATGGCGGCAACATGGCGGTGTTTCAGGCGGTGAAGGCGTTTGAATTGTTCAGTGGCGAGGTGGCGGATGCACAGCGGATGCTGGCGCACTTCAAGAGCATGAATACCTGAAATGTGGGAGGGAGCTTGCCCCCGATGGCCATTGGTATCCATACAACTCTCAAAGGCTTACACATAACATTGTGGTGAGCGGGCTTGTTTGCCCTCCTACATAGGAATGCATTCCAATCGGGTCACTCAAGCCTGCAGATACCGCAACACCGACTCACAGATCATCTCGCGATGGCGCTGTTTAACCACGTCATCCGACAGTTCGATCTGAAAAATCTCACTGAACGTATGGCGGTTGGACACCCGGTAAAAGCTGAATGAGTTGATCAGCAAGTGCACATCCAGTGGTTCCAGGCCCTCACGGAACAGGCCCATTTCCGCGCCCCGACGCAGGGTCGCGCCCAACCCCTCAAGGATCTTGCTGTTCATCGCCTTGATCGTGTCGGTGCGTTTCACGTACTCGGCATTGTGGATATTTTCGATGCTGACGATCCGCACAAAGTCCACGTTCTGATCGTGGTGATCAAAGGTGAACTCCACCAGCCGACGAATCGCCTCTCGCGGCTCCAGCTCGGTCAGGTTCATGCGCGTTTCGGTGTTGCGGATATCGCCGTAGAGCTTCTCCAATACCTCGACGTACAACTGCTCCTTACTGCCGAAGTAGTAATAGATCATGCGTTTGGAGGTGTGGATGCGCTCGGCGATGGCGTCCACGCGCGCGCCGGACAAGCCCTGTTGGACAAACTCCACAATGGCTTCCTGAAGGATGTTTTCGCGGGTCTTTTCCGGGTTGTTCTTACGACTCTTGCGCGGTGCGGCTTGCACCTCGGGGAGTTCGGGACTTGAGGTCATGGTGCGCTCACGGCCATTTTTATTGTGCAGGCCGCGATTATGGGCCCCGGTGCTCCCCGAAGGAAGCACCCGACAACCCCTTATAAACGTGCCTGGCGCGCCGCACCGCTGCGGGACTTGGCCATTGCCGCCAGACGCACCGCCACGTTGGCCGCGCCGTAGCCGGCATAGCCATTCTTGCGCTGGATGATCTCGAAGAAAAACCGCCCCTCGAAGGGTTCGGTGTACACATGAAACAACTCACCGCCCTGGGCGTCGCGGTCGTACAACACGTTGTAGTACGCCAGCTCGCTGAGGAACTCGTCGTCGAAATCGAAACGTGCGGCCAGGTCGTCGTAGTAGTTGAGCGGAATATCCAGCAGCGGCACGCCGGCCTCTTTGGCACGGCGCACTTCGGCGAAAATATCCGCACAGTCGAAGGCAATGTGGTGCACGCCGGAGCCCCGATAGCTCGATAGCGCGTGGGAAATGGCGGTATTGCGGTTTTCGGAGATGTTCAGCGGCAGGCGGATCGAGCTGCAACGGCTGCGCAAGGCGCGGCTTTTGACCAGGCCGTAAGGGTCGGGCAGCACCACTTCGTCATCGGCTTCAAAGTCCAGCAGGCTCTTGTAGAACAGCACCCAACTGTCGAGGCTGTCGGCCGGCAGGGCCATGGCCATATGGTCGATGCGCAGCAAACCGCCGGCGTCGGTCGAGGCAGTTTGCAGGTTGAAGTCGGTGTCATACAGCCCGCCTTCGCTTGGGTCCACCAGGTAGATCAGGCTGCCATCCGGTGCGCGCACGGCCGCCAGTTCCAGCTCGTTGGGGCCGACCAGGCCGCGATAGGGTTGGCCTTTATAGGCGACCGCTCGCTCCTGGGCCTTGGCGCTGTCCTTGACCCGGATCGCCGTGGCGCACAAGGACGGACCATGGGCTTCGAAAAAATTATGGGCGAAGGAATAGGGTTCGCAGTTGAGGATCAGGTTGATATCACCCTGACGCAGCAGGCTCACGCTCTTGGAGCGGTGCTGCCCGGCCTTGACGAACCCCAGGCGTTCCAGCCAGTTCGTCAGCTTGGCGCCGAGGTTTTCATCCACGGCAAATTCGAGGAACTCAATGCCGTCATACTCACTCGCCGCCGGGGTTTCGAAGAGGATATCGACCGGTGTGGCAGGCGCTTCTTCGGCCAGGCGCTGGCGGGTTTTCTCTTCCAGGTACAGCAGCGAACGCAGGCCATCGGCGGCATTGGCACGGGTTGGCGCAGCGCGGAAACCATCGTTGAAAATTTCCAGGGACAACGGCCCGGTATAGCCACTCTTGATGATCGGTGCCAGAAAGCCCGCCAGATCAAACTCGCCCTGGCCGGGGAAACAACGGAAATGCCGGCTCCACTCCAACACGTCCATGGCCAGGATCGGCGCGTCGGCCATTTGCACGAAGAAGATCTTGTCGCCGGGGATCTCGGCAACGGCACTTGGGTCGCCCTTGAGCGACAGGGTATGGAAGCTGTCGAGCAACACGCCGAGGCTTGGGTGATCGACCTGACGCACCAGGTTCCACACGTGTTGCCAGGTGTTCACGTGCTTGCCCCAGGCCAGCGCTTCATAACCGATGCGCAAGCCACGACGGCCGGCATGTTCGGCCAGCAGGCTCAGGTCATCGAGCAAAATCTGTTGATCGCCGACGCAATCGGCCGAGGCATTACTGCACACCAGCACCAGGTCGGTGCCCAGTTCCTGCATCAGGTCGAATTTGCGCTCGGCCCGCTCCAGGTTGCGCGCCAGGCGGTCGCGGCGGCAGCCTTCAAAGTCACGAAAGGGCTGAAACAAGGTGATGGCAATGCCGAGGTCCGCGCACATCTGCCTGACTTCACGGGGGCTGCCGTCGTAATACAACAGGTCGTTCTCGAAGATCTCAACCCCATCAAACCCGGCGGCGGCAATGGCTTCGAGTTTTTCCGGCAGGGTGCCGCTCAATGAAACGGTGGCAATGGAACGTTGCATGGACGACTCCCGGCAATTGTTGTTTGTGGCAAATTATTCGCCCCCAGCCTACACGCAGCAATTAAAATGTACGAACCGGTTAGTTTTTGGTGCGATTATCGAACACTAAGCCTCTTTGGCGAATTGACGATTTTTTAGCCGCTGCGCACCATCGATCCCGCTACAAACGTTTATAAAAGACCCAGAACACACCATAAAAATTTCAAAAAACGGGTACAACCACATGCCTTCGCAAAACTCCGCCCTGGCCTCGCGCCCCGGCACCCCGCACGCCGGCATCGGCGACAAGATCCGCGGCGCCATGGCCGTCGGTAAAACCCGCTGGGGCATGTTGGCCCTGGTGTTCTTCGCCACCACCCTCAATTACATCGACCGCGCCGCCCTCGGTGTCATGCAACCGATCCTCGCCAAAGAGATGAGCTGGACGGCGATGGACTACGCCAACATCAACTTCTGGTTCCAGGTGGGCTACGCAATTGGCTTTGTGTTGCAAGGCCGCTTGATCGACAAAGTCGGCGTGAAGCGCGTGTTCTTCTGCGCGGTACTGCTCTGGAGCCTGGCCACCGGCGCCCACGGCCTGGCGACCTCGGCCGTCGGCTTTATGGTCTGCCGTTTTATCCTCGGGCTGACCGAAGCCGCCAACTACCCGGCTTGCGTCAAGACCACGCGGTTGTGGTTCCCTGCGGGTGAACGTGCGGTGGCCACCGGGATCTTCAACGCCGGCACCAACGTTGGCGCAATGATGACGCCGATGCTGCTGCCGCTGATCCTGCATGTGTGGGGCTGGCAGGCTGCCTTCCTGTGCATGGCATCGCTGGGCGCGATCTGGCTGGTGTTCTGGGGTTTGAAGTACTACAACCCGGAAGATCATCCGAGCGTTAAACAATCCGAATTGGACTACGTGCAACGGGAAGTCGAGCCGCAACAGCCTGGCGTGCCGTTCAGCCGCATTCTGCGCATGCGCGGCACCTGGGCTTTTGCGATTGCCTACGCGCTGACCGCGCCGGTGTTCTGGTTCTACCTGTATTGGCTGCCGCCGTTTTTGAACCAGCAATACAACCTGGGCATCAACGTGACCCAGATGGGCATCCCGCTGATCATCATCTACCTGACCGCCGACTTCGGCAGCGTGGGCGGGGGCATCCTGTCGTCATTCCTGATCGGCCGCGGGATGAACTCGATCAAGGCGCGGTTGCTGTCGATGCTGCTGTTTGCCTGCTGCATCGTCGGCGTGATCATGGCAGCCGGTTCCAGCGAATTGTGGGTCGCGGTATTTGCCATCTCCCTGGCCATCGGCGCGCACCAGGCCTGGACCGCGAATATCTGGAGCCTGGTGATGGACTACACGCCCAAGCACATGATGAGCACCGTGTTCGGCTTCGGCGGCATGTGCGCGGCCATCGGCGGCATGTTCATGACCCAGATCGTCGGCCATATCCTCACCGTGACCAACAACAACTACACCGTGTTGTTCACCTTGATCCCGGCGATGTACTTCATTGCGCTGACCTGGATGTACTTCATGGCGCCGCGCAGGATTCCTACCGTAGACGTCTGAGCCATCCCCCAGAGCCATCCCCTGACCTATCGACGCCGCTGCTGCCAGGCAGCGGCCAACCCGCTCATGCAGATCACCCCGATACCGACCACCGTGGTCATATCGGGGGTATGACTGAACACCAGCCAACCCAACAACCCCGCAAACACGATCTGGCAATAGCCGAATGGCGCCAGCAAGGCCGGCGCCGCAAAGCGGAACGCCTGGGTCAGCATCAGGTGCGCGGTCATCCCGCACGTGCCCAGCGCCAGCATCATCACCCCGTGCCACAGCGTCGGGATCTGCCAGAAGAACGGCACCATTGCGCTCATCACCAAGGTATTGCACAGCCCGGCGAAGAAATTGCTGGTGGTCGGTGTGTCGTACTGGCTGAGGATGCGGGTGAGCAACTGGTAGAAGCAGAAAAACAGCGCCGAGCACAGCGGCAGCAACACCGCCGGGGTGAAGAGTTCACCGCCGGGATGGATGATCACCAGCACGCCGACAAACCCGCAGATCACTGCCAGCCACTGGCCACGCGTGACGTGCTCACCCAGCAGCGGCACCGACAGCGCGGTTACCAGGATCGGCGCCAGGAAGTTCACCGCCGTGGCTTCCGCCAATGGGATGTAATGCAACGCCGAGGTAAAAAACAGGCTGGTGCCCAACAGGCACAGGGCCCGCACCACCTGCATGCCGGGCCGCTTGCTGCGCAGCACGCGCAGACCCGATTGCGGCAGGAAAATCCCGGCCATCAACACGGTGTGCACCACGTAGCGCGCCCACACCACCATCACAATCGGGTAGAACCCGGCCAGGTATTTGGACAAGGCGTCGTGGCTGGAGAACAGGAACGTCGCCGCCACAATCAGCACAATGCCTTTGAAGGGATGGTTGACGCCGGACAGCGGGGTACTGACAGTCATGGAATTCTCTTGCGTGGCGGACGGAACACCGAGCACTGAACGAAATAGCGCTCAACCCGGTAATCTAGCAGCCGGGTCGGAGTCTGCCCCAAGAGCATAACCAAACACCGGGCGAACAGCGCACTAAATCATGGGAATCGAGTCCAACCCTGCACGTTCGCCCCCGTGCTGCACACTTTTTAACCAAGGCCTGCTGCTATGAAAAAAACCCTCTTTGCTCTTTCCACCCTTGCCCTGCTCACCGCCTGCAACCAACAAGCCCAGGACGCACCTAAACCCGCACCCGCCTCCGTGCAGGCCACCCTGGTGCCGGAGACGCCACCGACCGACAAATGGGTCGGCAAGTGGATCGGCGTCGAAGGCCTGAACCTGACCATCGCCAAGGACGACGCCATCGGCCGTGGTCACTACGTGCTCACCATGCAATACGGCCTGGATGCGGACGATTCCGGCACCTTCAAGGGTGAGGCCTCCGAAGACGGCATCGCTTTCACCCGCCCGGACGGCCCGCAATTGCTGCGTGCCGGCGACGGTGAAGCCACTGGTTTGAAATGGCTGGCAGATAAAAAAGACTGCCTGATCGTCGACACCGGCGAAGGGTATTGCCGCTAATACCGGCCATACTCAACCCACATCTTTGTAGGACCGTTCATCAAGAGGATTGCCCCCATGCTATGGAAAAAAGGCCGACGCAGCGACAACGTGGTGGATGCCCGCGATGACAGTGGCGGCGGCGGTGGCGGCATGCGCTTTGGCGGTGGCAAGGGCCTGAGTCTGACGGCGATTGTGCTGATCGTCGGCATTGGCTGGCTGACCGGCCAGGACCCGATGCAGATCCTCGGCCAATTGACCGGCCAGATGGAACAGGCACCGTCGGTCAGCACGCAGTCGCGCCAGGCGCCATCGGCCAATGATGAACAGGCCGATTTCGTCCGCGCCGTGCTCGGCGATACCGAAGACACCTGGGGCCAGGTGTTCCAGGAAAACGGCCTGACCTACAAGAACCCGAAACTGATCCTGTTCCGTGGCCGGGTCAATTCCGCCTGTGGCGGTGCCACCTCGGCCAGCGGTCCGTTCTATTGCCCGGCGGACCAGCAGGTCTATCTGGACCTGGATTTCTTCCGGGAAATGTCCCAACGCTTCCAGGCCGCCGGCGATTTCGCCCAGGCCTACGTGATCGCCCACGAAGTTGGGCACCATGTGCAGACGTTGCTCGGGATTTCCTCGAAGATCCAGGCCGCACGCCAACAGGGCCGGCAGATGCAAGGCGACGGTGGCCTGCTGGTACGCCAGGAACTGCAAGCCGACTGTTTTGCCGGCGTGTGGGCCAACCGTGCGCAAAAACGCCTGAACTGGCTGGAACCCGGCGACATTGAAGAAGCCCTGAACGCCGCCAACGCCATCGGCGATGACCGTTTGCAGCAACAGGGTCAGGGCCGCGTGGTGCCGGACTCGTTTACCCACGGCACCTCGGCGCAGCGGGTTCGCTGGTTCAAGACGGGCTTCGCCCAGGGCCAGATCACGCAGTGCGACACCTTCACCGCCAAGAGTCTTTAAATGAATAAACGATTGGGTTTGCTGCTGGGTCTAGTCGTGTCGTGCTCCGCCCTGGCGGCGGAACACGGCGTCAAAATCGTCAGCCCCGATCGTTTCCACCTGGACGCCGGCGACCTCAGCCTCGGCGTAAGCCAGGACTGGCGCCAGCCGCTGCCCAACGTCTCCCGCGTGTTGATCATCGTGCATGGCCGGCTGCGCAATGCGCAGACCTACCTGCAAAGTGGTGTCGATGCCGCCGAGCATGCAGGTGTGGGCGCGAACACGCTGGTGATTGCGCCGCAGTTTCTGAATGCTTCTGATGTGAAGCGCAACCATTTGGACGGGCAAGTCCTGCGCTGGAATGGCAACGACTGGATGGCCGGCGAGCCTTCCACCGGTCCCGGCCAGGTCAGCTCATACGGCGCCCTCGACCAGATCATCAAGCACCTGGGCAACCGCACACTGTTTCCGGCCTTGAAGGACATCGTCGTCGCTGGTCATTCCGGCGGTGGCCAAGTGGTGCAGCGCTTCGCCCTCATGGGCCATGATCATCCCACCCTGCAAAACGAAGGTATCCGCCTGCGGTATGTGGTGGCCAATCCTTCGTCCTACGCCTACTTCAGCCCGCAGCGGCCAGTGCCGTTCGACACCGCCAACTGCCCCGGTTTCAACGACTGGAAATACGGTCTGCAACACCTGCCGGCTTATGCCAAGGGCCAGAGCGCCGAACAGCTGGAACAGGCCTATGTGTCACGGGACATCACCTACCTGCTGGGCCAGCAAGACACCGACCCGAACCACCCGGCGCTGGATAAAAGCTGTGAGGCCGAGACGCAGGGCGCGTATCGACTGATACGTGGGCACAACTATTTTGACTACCTCAAGCAACGGCATCCGCAGTTGCGCCAGACGCTGGTAGAAGTGCCAGGAGTGGGGCATAACGGGGATGGGATGTTTACGTCGCCCGAGGGGCAAAAGGTGTTGTTTACTCAGTAATACCTGAAGAAACTGGCTCAAAATGTGGGAGGGGGCAAGCCCCCTCCCAAAATTGATCTCTATCGTCTGGGTTAGATCATCCGGCGCAAGACCGCACAGTCTGCGGCATGCCAATCCGCCAATTCCGGCCACGGGTTGTCCGGCAGATTCACCAACACCGTCCTAGCCCCCGCCGCCCGGCCGCAATCCAGGTCAAACCGATAATCCCCCACCATCACCATCGCGCTCGGCGACACATCCCAGGCCGCCGCCAGCTTCAGCAGGCCGCCTGGATCCGGCTTGGGTGGCGCGTCATCACGGCCCAGCACATCTTCAATGGCAAAACAGTCCGCCAGGCCAATCGCTTGCAGCGTCACATGAGCCAGCTCTTGGGCATTACGGGTCAGGATGCCCAGGCGATAACCGCGCCCGGCCAACTCACGCACCAGCTCCACCGCGCCTTCAGCGGCGACCGAACCCAGCGCCAACTCGCGCTCGTGCTCCAGCAACCACGCATGTTTGGCCGCCGCGATATCCGCCGGCAACGCCGCCAGGTGCGTGAGGATGTCGTCCTCGGGCGGGATTTCCAGTGCCACGCGAATGGCCGCAAAGTCATGCACGGCCACGGTGAGGGTGCCGTCCATGTCGAACACCCAGTGCTTAATGTTGCTCAGGCTCATGCCCAGTCCTTGCGGTGGCGGATCAAGCCTTCCTGGGTCACCGAGGCCACCAGTTGCCCGGCGCGGTTGTACACGCTGCCACGGGAGAACCCACGGGAATTGCCGGCCCAAGGGCTGTCCATGGCGTAGAGCAACCAGTCGTCGGCACGCAGGTCGGCGTGGAACCACAGCGCGTGGTCAAGGCTGGCGACCTGCATGTCTTTCTGCCACACGGTCTTGCCATGGGGCAGCAGCGAAGTGGTCAGCAGGCCGAAGTCCGAAGCGTAGGCCAGCAGGTATTTATGCAGCGCCGGTGTGTCGGCCAAAGCACCGTCGGCACGAAACCATACGTACTTGACCGGATCGGACGGCTGCGGGTTGAACGGGTCTTTTTCGGTGACCGGGCGCACTTCAATCGGCTTGGGGCACAGCAGCTTCTCGCGCATGTGCTCGGGGATCAGGTGCGCGCGTTGCTGGGTCAGCTCCAGTTCCGAGGGCAGGTTCTCCGGGCCGACCACCAAGGGCATGGTGGTCTGGTGCTCGAAGCCTTCTTCGTCGTACTGGAACGAGGTGGTGCAGGTGAAAATCGGATGGCCCTTCTGGATCGCGGTCACGCGGCGCGTGCTGAAACTGCCGCCATCACGCACGCGGTCGACCGAATACACCACCGGCAATGCGGCATCGCCGGGGCGCAGGAAATAACCGTGCAGGGAATGCACGTGGCGCGCTTCTTCAACGGTCTGGCTGGCGGCCGACAGCGACTGGCCGAGCACCTGGCCGCCGAACAGTTGGCGAAAACCCAGGTCCTGGCTGCGGCCGCGAAAGAGGTTTTCCTCGATCGGCTCCAGGGTCAGCAGGTTCACCAGATCTTCCAATACTTGGCTCATAGAGCAACTCCTACAATCTATGGGGCATTCCGGGCTGCTATCCGTGCAGCGTGTCCAACCATTGGGCGCGGGTGATGCGGTACAAAACATGTGGGCGCAGCGGGTCATCGGCTGCGACCTTGGGGTGTTCAAAATCGGCCTGGGGATCGTAATGCATACCGATGGCCTGCATGACTTTTTGTGATGGCAGATTGGCTTCGGTGGTGAAGGCGACGATCTCATCCAATTGCAAACGGTCGAACCCACAGCGCAGCGCGGTCCACGCCGCCTCGCTGGCATAACCCAGGCCCCAATGCTCACGGGCCAGGCGCCAGCCGATTTCCACTGCTGGGGTAAACCCCGCGTCAAAGCCGACATGCTGCAGCCCGGTCAGGCCGATGAAGGCGCCGGTATCTTTGCGTTGCAAGGCCCAGAAACCAAAGCCGTACTCGGCAAAATGGCCGCGAATCCGCCCGATCAGCGCGGCGCTTTCCAGATGGCTCAGCCTGGCCGGGAAATAGCGCATCACCTGCGGGTCAGCGCACATGCGCGCAAAGTCCGGCAGGTCCGTGTCGCGCCATTGGCGCATCACCAGACGTGCACTTTCCAATTCGAGTATCGGCTCCATGGGTCCCCTCCCCTTGCCATGTGCGTGAGTGTACAGCGCTGGTAAGATCCTTCGCAGGTTCCCGTCAGAAAATCCCATGCCTTTGCCATTGATCTACCACGATGACTACAGCCCCGAGTTCCCGGCGGACCACCGGTTCCCCATGGACAAATTCCGCCTGTTGCGCGACCACCTGGTGTCCACGGGGCTGACCGAAGACAGCCTGTTGCTGCGCCCCGAGCTATGCCCACCGGAGATCCTGGCCCTGGCCCATGAACCTGGGTATATCGAACGCTACATGAGCGGCGAATTGTCCCGCGAAGACCAACGTCGCCTCGGCCTGCCCTGGAGTGAAGACCTGGCCCGGCGCACGGTGCGGGCGGTAGGCGGTTCGATCCTGGCGGCGGAGCAAGCGCTGGAGCACGGCCTCGCCTGTCACCTGGCAGGCGGCACCCACCACGCCCATTACGACTATCCGGCGGGCTTTTGCATCTTCAATGACCTCGCGGTGATCAGCCAATACCTGCTGGCCAGCGGTCGAGTGAACCGCGTATTGATCTTCGACTGCGACGTTCACCAGGGCGATGGCACCGCACGCATCCTGCATGACACGCCGGATGCCATCACCGTGTCGTTGCACTGCGAAAAGAACTTCCCGGCGCGCAAGGCCCAGAGCGACTGGGACATCCCGCTGCCCATGGGCACGGGCGATGCCGACTACCTGCGCGTAGTCGACGACGCCCTCAATTACCTGCTGCCGCTCTACCAGCCCGACCTGGTGCTCTACGACGCTGGCGTCGATGTGCATAAGGATGACACCCTCGGTTACCTCAAGCTGACAGACGAAGGCGTAGCCGCCCGCGATGAAAGCGTGATGCGCCACTGCCTGGGCCGGGACATACCGGTAATGGGCGTGATCGGCGGCGGCTACAGCAAAGATCGCCCAGCCCTCGCCCGCCGCCACGGCATCCTGCACCACAGTGCACAACGGGTATGGACGTCATCAGGTTGTCATTGAGTGGTGGGTGTTACCCACAATGGCTGTGGAGCGGCCTGTGGATAACTTGAGCGTAAGCGGCTGAAAGCCAGAAGCCATAAGGCCTGTAGGAAAGTGTACGTTTTTTGATCAGGCAGTTAGGCCGACGTCGGGTAGAATGCTCGGCCTATTCACGTCACCGTAGCCCTGCCCATGCCTCAGACCGTACCTCACCACGTCACCATTATCGGCGGCGGCCCTGCCGGGCTGATGGCCGCCGAAGTCTTGAGTCAAGCCGGGGTGCGCGTAGATCTGTATGACGGCATGCCGTCCGTGGGGCGAAAATTCCTGCTGGCGGGTGTGGGCGGTATGAACATCACCCACTCCGAGGCTTACCCGGCCTTCCTTTCGCGCTACGCCGAACGTGCACCGCAGATGGCGCCGTTGCTGCGTGGGTTTGGTGCCGACGGCTTGTGCGAATGGATTCATGGCCTGGGTATCGAGACCTTTGTCGGCACCTCCGGCCGGGTGTTTCCTACAGACATGAAAGCTGCTCCCTTGCTGCGTGCCTGGCTCAAGCGCCTGCGCGAACAAGGCGTGGTTATCCACACCCGGCATCGCTGGACCGGCTGGAATGCCGAGGGCGATTTACTTATCCACAGCCCGGAAGGTGAGAAGGTTGTCCACAGCGACGCCGTGCTGTTGGCCCTTGGCGGCGGCAGCTGGTCGCGGCTGGGTTCCGACGGTGCATGGCTCAATTTGCTGGAAGACAAAGGCGTGCCTTATGTGGCACTGCAGCCGAGCAACTGCGGCTTTGATGTGTCGGCCTGGAGCGAATTACTGGTCAGCAAATTCGCGGGCGCCCCGTTGAAAAACGTCGCCATTGGGCTGGGGGATGACAAACCCCGGCTCGGCGAATGTGTGATCACCGCCACCGGTATCGAGGGCAGCCTGATCTATGCGCTGTCGGCGCCGATCCGCGAGGCGATCAACCGCGGTGGCTCAGCCACGGTGCATATCGATCTGCTGCCGAGCAAGGCACTGGATAAGGTGCTGGCGGCGCTGGCCAAGCCACGCGGTTCACGCTCTATGAGCAAACATTTGCACAGTCAGTTGGGGCTGGATGGGGTCAAGGCGGCGCTGTTGCGTGAGTTGGCGCCAGCCGATCACTTCAATGATCCGGCGCAACTGGCGGTGGATATCAAGGCCTTGCCGTTGAGGCTGGTGAAGACGCGGCCCATTGATGAGGCCATCAGCACCGCAGGCGGCGTGCCGTTTGAGGCGTTGGATGAGCGACTGATGCTCAAGCAATTGCCGGGGGTGTTTTGTGCGGGGGAGATGCTGGATTGGGAAGCGCCGACGGGCGGGTATTTGCTGACGGGGTGTTTTGCCAGCGGCAGAGCGGCTGGGCGGGGGGTTTTGGAGTGGCTTGAGCGCTGAGATTTTTGCTTAGTTCAAAGCCGCCATCGGGGGTAAGCCCCCTCCCACAATGTTGAATGTATTCACAAATCAAAATGTGGGAGGGGCTCGCCCCCGATAGGGCCATCAGCCAAACCGCAAAATCACTTCTTCTTACGCGGCCCAGTATTAAACACCGGCACCTTGCGCACCGGCTTGATCGACGGCTCCACCGGCGCCGATTCCCCGCTGTCCACCCACTTGCCCAGGTTGCGCTTACCGCCGCCGCCACCGGAGGTTTTAGGCTTCTTCGGTTTTTTCGGCTTCTTCACCACTTGCCCGCTGGCATCGGTGTCTGGCACGCGGTGTTCCGGTTCGAAGTCGGGCTCCATCTTGCGGGTCAGGGTCTGACGGGTCAGCATCTCGATGGCCGACAGCATGTTCACTTCATCGGCGCACACCAGGGAAATCGCCTCGCCGGTGTTGCCCGCACGCCCGGTACGGCCGATACGGTGGATGTAGTCCTCAGCCACGATCGGCAGGTCGAAGTTGACCACCATCGGCAGGTCTTCGATATCCAGGCCACGGGCCGCCACATCGGTGGCGACCAGAATCTGCACTTCGCTGCTCTTGAAGCGATCCAGCGCGCGCTGGCGAGTGGCTTGCGGCTTGTCGCCATGGATGCCGTCGGCATTGATGCCCAGGCCCTGCAACTTATCCACCAGCGCATCCACGCCGTTGCGGGTCTTGGCGAACACCAGCACCTGCTTCCAGCGGCCTTTGCGCATCAGGTGCACAAACAGCTCGGCCTTGCGCTTCTTGTCCACCGGCACCACCCACTGCTTGACGGTGTTGGCGGCGACGTTGCGCGGGCTGACTTCGATGCTCAGCGGGTCGTTGAGCATCTGCCCGGCCAGCGTGCGGATCTCATCGGAGAAAGTCGCGGAGAACAGCAAGGTCTGGCGCTTTTTCGGCAACATGCGGTAGATGTTCGCCAGCTCTTCGGAGAAGCCCAGGTCGAGCATGCGGTCGGCTTCGTCCAGCACCAGGGTTTGCAGCTGATTGAGCTTCAGCGCGTTCTGGCGGAACAGGTCGATCAGGCGGCCAGGGGTGGCGACCAGAATGTCGACGCCCTTGCGCAGCTTCATCATCTGCGGGTTGATGCTCACGCCGCCGTACACCGCGTAGGTGGTCAACGGCAGGTTTTGCGCGTATTCGGCGACGCTGGCGTGTACCTGCTCGGCCAGTTCGCGGGTCGGGCACAGGATCAGCGCACGCGCCGAGTTGGCGGCGACTTTCGGCCCTTCCATCGTCAGCAGTTGCAGCAGCGGCAAGGCAAAACCGGCGGTCTTGCCGGTGCCGGTCTGGGCCGCAGCCATCAGGTCGCGACCGGCCAGCACTGCCGGAATGGCTTGCGCCTGCACCGGCGTCGGGGTCTGGTAGCCAAGCGTCTCAAGGGCGCGCAGCAAGGGTTCGATCAGGCCAAGTGTGGCGAAAGTCATGTGTTTACCGTAGGAAAAATTCAGCGCAAGGGCGTAATGCGCGGCAGTTTACCTTATTTCCGGCTTGGGCTTTCGCCACTGGGGCAGACTGATCAACAGCACCGCGCTGATGATCACCAGCATCGCCAAGGCTTCTTCCAGGCCGATGGTCTCGCCAATGAACACAATCCCCAGCAACACCGCCACCGCCGGGTTGACGTAGGCATAACTGGTGGCCGCCGCCGGGCGGACGTGTTTGAGCAGGTACATGTAGGCGTTGAACGCGATGATCGAGCCGAACACGGCCAGGTACGCCAGGGCCAGCCAGCCTTCCAGCGGCGGCATGGCTTGCAGGTGTTCGCCGGTGAGCGCACTGGCGATCAACAGCGTCACGCCGGCTACCAGCATTTCTGCGGCACTGGCCATGGCACCCGGCGGCAGCGGCAGGCGCCGGCTCCACACCGAACCAAACGCCCACGACGCCGCTGCAAACAGCAGCAATGCCGCGCCCATCGGGCTCGACTGCAACGTGCTGCCCATATTGAGCATGGCAATGCCGACCATCCCCAGGATCACGCCCGCCCATTCCAAGCGGGTATTGCGTGCGCCCCAGAAATACCCACACAGCAAGGTGAACAGCGGCACCGTCGCCACCGCCAGCGCAGCCACACCGGACGACACCCCCGTGTGCTCGGCCACGCTCACCGCGCCGTTACCGAAGGTGAGCAGCAAAATGCCGATCTTCGCGGCCGCCTTCCACTGCTCCCAGGTCGGCGCCGGCGCCCCGCGCCAGCGCAGGAAGCCATACATCGCCGCCCCCGCCAGCAGAAAGCGGATCCCGCCCAGCATCAGCGGCGGCCAGTATTCGACGCCGATGCGGATCACCAGATAGGTAGACCCCCAGATCACATACAACGCAAAAAAGGCGGCGATCAACGGTAAGGGAAAGCGACGTGTGCCAGGCATGGGGCGGCTCGAAGGCAGATATAAGAGACGCTTATTCTAAAAAGGCAGGTCGTTAAACATAAGTTACAAAACCTGTTTAAACCGCCCATACACTTTTCAAACCATGGTTATGAAGGCTATAACCCATGCTTTCGAAAGCCACCCGCTACTGGAGCCTTATCATGGACAAATACGACCGCATGCTCCTCAGCGCCCTGCTCGAAGACGGCCGCGCGTCCTACGCGCAACTGGCCCGCACGGTAAACCTCTCCGCCCCCGCCGTGGCCGAGCGCGTGGCCAAGCTGGAAGCCAGCGGGGTGATCACCGGTTACCAGGCCAAGGTGGATATGTCGAAGGTCGGTTTGCCGATCCAGTGTGTGATTGAGCTGAGGCTGACCAATCATGGGAGCCAGAAGGTGTACGACGCACTGGCCGAAATCCCCGAGCTGACCGAATGCCACCGGGTGACCGGCGATCCGTGCGTGATCATGCAGGCTGCGGTGGGGTCAATGCCGCAGTTGGAGAACTTGATCAATCGGGTGGCGAAGTTTGGCTTCAGCAAGACTTCGATCATCTTGTCGAGCGCGATAGAGCGGCGGGTGCCGTTGGGGCAGTTGGCCGTTAATGGGAAATGATGGTGACTGATCTACCGTCATCGGGGGCAGCACTGCAAATTTGAGCGCTCAACGATCAAGTCGACAATTTGCTTGATCGTGGTGATTCCATCCCAATCATCCTGAGTCGCTCGCAGCTTGAACTGCCACTTGATCTGCATGACGAAGCAAGTCAGGTCGTCATCAATGATGGCGAAGTCGTGAATGAAATCCGTCTGTTCCGTCACTTCGCTTCGATCGATAAAACCGATGATATCGACGAACAGCTGAACTACCTTCTCGCTGATTTCGGCTCTGGTCGGATTACCTTCCATTTCTCGCCTCATAAGCACATTTACCAATACTCACTAGATCAAAGACTGCAAGCCCGGCAGCAACGAAAGGAACGCCTCGTCCGATAATGCCAAACACACGGACTGTGCCAAACGTTGCTTTCGCCATTCTGGCCACCGTGGGCTGCCTGATCAAGGTACGAGGGAAAAAGCGCATTCCAATGAGGCTCGCCAGATTCGTCGTTTTGCTGGAGCCAACGTGAACCCATGTGCCCACAGCAACTTTGCTTATAGGTATGCCTGCGGCGCCAGTGAGAACCGTTGCGGCCGTCAAGCCATAGTGTTGCTGTGTACATTTCCAGAGTTCGTCAAACGTGGTGCTCGGCACAGAGGAATCAGCATGAACGGGTTTGAGTAACTGGCACCATGGGTCCAGCCTGGCAAATTAGGTAACACCATGACTGCCGGGCAACTTGTCATCGTGTTTCCCAAATGAAACGCCATGCTTGAAGTTGAGCCGAAATCGATGCCGTTGCCTTGGAGCTCAAACTGGCTTCGCATGATTGCTGTGTGAAGATCGCTTTCCTGCATGACGTAGTCCCTGTACGTAAATGACAGCCGGGATCTTAGGTCGCAGCAAAGGGCTATAGACGGGAGAAGGGAAAATCCAGAAAGGTCCGACATGACAGCAGGGCTAAGCCTACTGACTATTCAGAAAGCAGATAAAAGCCCAAAAAAAACTGTTGTTTCAATGGCCAGCAAGACCGATCCCTTTCATTTGCGGGACGTTTCCGAGAGAATCCCACAGCCTTGTTTCCGTCGGATCAGGTAGCTAGTCTCGTCCAGTCATCGAATGTTCGGTGGCCGGACGTGCAAGTCCGACCAAACATAGGCTTTATAGATGCCCGCAAAATCAGCGCCCATTTATTGCGAGATGGCGCTGGTCTGTTATGGCAGCTGTACGCGGGAGATCTTCGGATCTACTGGGTTTGCCTTTTGTCCCGGTCTTGCACACCCGCGTGCCGCTGCCACCCTAATCGCGTGCAAGCGAATAGACGCAGCTCCTGCTTAACAAGAGGAGTTTCACCATGGTCAAAGTCACCCCCGATCCACCCAGTTTCCTCAGCGAAGACGCCCTGCTCAATCGCCGAGCCATCGACTACTACCTCAAAACCTGCGCCCCAGATGCCCCGCCCTTCATCCTGAACGACAACCTGAGCCTCGAAGACGCCCTCGCCCATGCGGCAGATTTGCTGCATTGCGCGGTGGGCACTGCTCACTCGTCGGGCGAGGCGATGGCTGTGCAGCAGCGGGCAGTGATGCATTTGGTGGAGATGGCGAAGGGCGTGGTGGATCGGGCGTTGGAGTGTGTGCAGCCGCGATGAACACCGCATAACCCATGTGGGAGGGGGCTTGCCCCCGATAGCGGCGGGTCAGTTACAGAAAAACGACTGACACACCACTATCGGGGGCAAGCCCCCTCCCACATTTTGAGCGGCGTTGTTCTGTCAGAACCCGCGATGCTTCTTCAAATGCTCATTGATCTTCGCCGCCGGCACTTTCTGCAGGGTGCACAGAAAATCGTGGGACAGCTCGCGCAAGCCGTGGGTACGCCGCAGTTCGTGGGCCAGGTGCGCCGTGAGGTTGGCCGCCATTTCCGCATCCGCCAGCGCCCGGTGGGCCTGGCCGGTGTGGGGCAGTTTTGCGAATGAGTTCAACGTGCCGAGCTTGTGGTTCGGCGCAGCCGGCATCAATCGGCGGGCCAGCAGCAGGGAGCAGGCGAATTTTTGCAGGCGGGTGCGGCGGATCAGGCCGAGTTCAAAGTCCCAGAACTTCTGGTCGAACGCGGCGTTGTGCGCCATCAGCGGCGTGGTTCCGACGAATTCGTTGACCTCGTTCATCACCCGCTCGGCCGGTGGAGCGCTGCGCAGCATGGCGTTGCTGATGCCCGTGAGTTGTTCGATAAAGCCCGGCACGCGCACGCCTGCGTTCATCAGGCTCTGGTAGCGGTCCACGATCTGGCCACGCTCAAGGATGACCACGGCAATTTCCGTGGCCCGGCAGTGGCTGCTCGGCGTGATGCCGGTGGTTTCAAAGTCGATGACCGCTATACGTTCCAAACCTGTTCCAACTCCGTCTGAGCATTTATTTGAGCAGCAGCGCGCCTTCGATCGGCACGTAGCGGCTGGCGGCGCGTATCAGTGAATTGGCCGTCAGCCCCGGTACGCCGTAGGCCACAGCTTCAACCCCATGCTTTTGGATGATGCGTTCGAGCAGCATGTCGAAATCACCGTCGCCGGAGGCCAGCACCACTTCGTCCACGTGATCGGCGGCGTCCATGATGTCGAGGGTGATGCCCACGTCCCAGTCGCCCTTGGCCGAGCCGTCACTGCGCTGGATGTACGGTTTGAGTTTCACCGTAAAGCCCAGGTTGCGCAGGATCTGCTGGAATTGCTGCTGCTTGCTGTCGCCACGGTCGATGGCATAGGCGTACGCCTCGACGATCTGCCCGCGGGAGCCGATGTCTGCCCAGAGGGCGGCGTAGTTGAAGTGGCAGCCGTATGCCTGGCGGACGGTGTAGTAGAGGTTTTGTACATCGGCGAACACTGCAATTTTCTTCACCGCACTTCCTCATGACAGCCAGGCGCCAGAGCCCGGAAAGGGTGCCAGTATGCCAGCCGCGAGAAAGTTTCCGGAAAAAATCAGACCGGGACGCCGCAGCGCCCCGGACTAGGTATGTCAGACGAAGGAATCGTCGTCGCCAAAGGAAGAGGAATCGTCGGAATAATCGCTGTCGGCAAAACTGTCCGCGTTGTTGCCGCCCCAGTTGTCATTGCCGGCAAATTTCTGGTCATCATTGCCCCAGCCGCCTTGATCGCTGGCCGGTGCCGGCTGCTCGATGATTTCTTCCACCACCTGCGGCTGCTGGTTGTGATGGAACAGGCTGCTGATGCCTTCGGCCAGCAATACACCACCGGCCACGCCGGCGGCGGTTTTCATCGCGCCGCCGAGGAAGCCACTGCCCATTGGCGCGGCGGCGGCCGGTTGTTGGGGCTGTTGATAGTTTTGCTGCGGCGCGGGCTGGCCGCCGAACGAAGGCCGCGTTGGCTCACGCCAGCCGCCGCCCGAATTGCTCGGCGCCGGTTGCGCGTCACGGGAACCGCCGCCGCCAAAGATGCTCGACAAGAAACCACCGCCGCTCGACGCCGCCGGCTGCGTGGATTTGGCCCGCTGCAACTCTTCCTGCAATTGCTGGATCTGTTGCGCCTGCTGTTTGTTCTGCGCGTCGAGACTCTTGAGTGCGTGTTCCTGCACCAGAATCGACTGGGTCATGTAGTACCCGGCGGCCGGTTGGCGAGTCATGTGCTCCTTGATCCGCGCTTCGGCCTGGGCGTCGCGGGGGGCTGAGTCCGTTTCGGCTTGCTGCAACCGTGAAAACAGTCCATCGATCAGGGTTTGCTCTTCGCTGTTCATGGCGACCTCGTTAGATTGCCGGTAGAAATTCTGGTCCCGCCTGTGATCAGGTCGGGTGCTTTCCAGTTATGGGGGTGTTACGAGTTGTTTCAATGGTCTTTACTCAAGGTTTACGTTTGTGCCCCTCTGACCGTGATCGGTTAAAGTGTCGCCCTTGTTTCCAGGCCTGCGATGAACCTGATGAATCCGTTAGACGTCTTGCGCGACTCCCTCCGTTTTACCCGCAGCAACCTGGGCGCCATCGTCCAGTTGTGCCTGCCGCTGGTGATTCTCGAAGCCTTGCTGCAACAGATACTGGACCACACGCTAGGCGCGGATGCGTTTGCCGGCTACAGCGTGGTGGTGGGGTTATTGGTGTACCCGCTGTACACCGGCGCGCTGATACTGTTCCTCGATGCGCGCACCCGTGGCGAGTCGCCGCGCACCAAGGATGTGTGGGCGATGGCGCTGGCCTTGTGGCCGCGTTTTGCGCTGCTGACGGCCATGAGCACGCTGCTGATCCTGCTGGGCCTGTCGCTGTATTTCCTGCCGGGCCTGTGGCTGATGGTGGTGCTGGCCTTCGCCGAGTACCTGCTGGTGCTGCGCGGCATGCCGGCACTGGAGGCGATGAAGGAAAGCTTGCGTCTGACCCGTGGGCATTTCTGGCGGATCCTGGTGTGCCTGCTGTGCGTCATGACCCCGCTGTGGCTGCTCAAAGGCGCCAGCGTGGCGGCGTATCCCAACCCGGCGCCGTTGCTGGGGCTGTTGATGGACAGTGCCCACAGCTTCCTGCAGTTGTTCACCAGTGTGGTGCTGTTCCGTTTATTCATGCTGATCGGTGGCGATGCCGACGCGCGGTGATATGCTCCGTGCCATTCCTGAAACGCTATAAGCCGAGCCGATGACCCGTTTATTGCGCATCACCTTGCTGGGCCTGCTGATTCTCGCAGGCGTGCTCACCGCCCTGATCTACAGCCTGACCTGGCGCCCCGCGCCCAAGGAAACCTTGCCAGTGAGCTGCGTCGCGCCCCGTGCGCCGACGCTGCTGCCGGGGCAGGCGCTCAAGGTCATGACGTGGAACGTGCAATACCTGGCCGGCAAGAACTACGTGTTCTGGTACGACACCCCCGACGGCAACGGCCCGGACGACCGCCCCACCGTGGAAGATATGGCCGTGAGCCTGGACGAAGTGGCGCGGGTGATTCGCGACGAACAGCCCGACATCCTGCTGTTGCAGGAACTCGACGAAAACGCCAAGCCCTCCCATTACCAGGACCAGTTCGCGCTGTTGCAGGAACGCCTGGTCGACCTCTACCCGTGCAGCGCCCAGGCCTTCGACTGGAAGGCCGACTTTGTGCCCGACCTGCATATCTTCGGCAGCGTCGGCCGCAAACTCGCGACCCTCAGCCGCTACCAGATCGAACACGCCGAACGCCTGCAACTGCCGGCGCCGGACGCCAACATCATCCGCCGCCAATTCCAGCCAAAACCGGCCTTGCTGCTGACCTACCTGCCCCTGAGCGACGGCGGCCAACTGGCGGTGCTCAACACCCGCCTGGACGACGACGCACCTGGGCGCAGTGCCGTGCAGGAGCAAGTGCAAGCCACCGTGAAATTACTGGATAAATTCGAAGGCCGCGGCACCCCGTGGCTGATCGGCGGCGACTTCAACCTGCTGCCACTGGGGCAATTCCTACGGTTGGATGCTGGCAAGCGCGGGCAGTATTCGCCGGACAGCGAACTGCATTTGTTGTGGGACAAATACCCGATGATCCCGAGCAACAGCCAATCCAGCGGGATAAACCGTGAAAAATGGCTGACGTATTTCCCCAATGACCCAAGCCTGGACGGGCCGGATCGCACGGTGGATTACCTGTTCTATAGCTCGCGGATCAAGCGGGTGGAGGCGAAGGTGCGACAGGAGGATACGTTGCGTATCTCAAATCATCTGCCGGTAATAGCCCGGTTCCTGCTGCCCGCCGCGCAATAACTAACGCTAAAGATCCAAATGTGGGAGGGGGCTTGCCCCCGATGGCGGTGTATCAATTGAAATACCTTTCACTGACCTACTGCTATCGGGGGCAAGCCCCCTCCCACATTTGGATCTCTGTAACGCTTACTTGCGCGGCTTGATCCGGGCCGTCGGCTCGGCGATCAACGGATCATCCGGCCAATAGTGTTTCGGATAACGCCCCTTCAAATCCTTCTTCACCTCGGCGTAGGTACTGCGCCAGAAATTCGCCAGGTCCTGCGTCACCTGCACCGGCCGCCGCGCCGGGGACAGCAGGTGCAACTTCACCACCTGACGCCCGCCGGCAATACGTGGCGTATCCGCCAGCCCGAACAGCTCCTGCAAACGCACCGCCAGGATCGGCGGCTGTTCGCTGTAGTCCAGGCGCACCGACGAGCCAGACGGCACTTTCACATGCTGCGGCGCCAGTTCGTCGAGGCGCTGGGGCAGCGGCCAGGGCAGCAGGTTGTGCAGGTAGCTGGAGATATCCAGGCTGGCAAAATGGCTCAGGCGTGAGACTTTGCCCAGGTAGGGCATCAGCCAGTGCTCCAAACCGGCGAGCAAGGCCTTGTCGCTGATGTCGGGCCATTCGCTGGTTTTGCCGGTGTCCAACTGGCGCAGTAGCATCACGCGGGCCTGCCATTGGCGCAGCTCGGGCGTCCAGGGCAACAGTTCCAGGCCTTTGCGCCGCACCAGATTGACCAGCGCCTGGCTGCGTGCGGATTCGTCGAGGCCGGTCAGCGGTTCGCGGCTGAGCACCAGTTCACCGACTTTGCGCTGGCGTTCGGCGCGCAACACGCCTTCGCGCTCGTCCCAGTCCAACTGGTCAACATTGCGCACTTGCTCGGCGAGTACCGACTCGAACAGCGCTGGATCAAAATCCGCTGCCAGGTAGATGCGTTCTTCGCGCTGGCCCTGGCGGCTGCCCAGGTCGGCGATGACCAGCCAGGGTTGTTTCATCAGGCTGTCGGCTTCGGCGAACAGCGCAGCGCGGCCGTTGGCCAGGCGGTATTCGGCGCCGCCGGGGCGGCGTTGCTGGGCGACGCGGTCCGGGTACGCCAGGGCGAGCAAAGCGCCGAGCCAACGTGGATGCTCGGGATCGGCCACCGGTTGCGTGGCCTTGCCTCGCAAATACCCGCGATATTGCCGCGCCAATTGCCTGGCCCGTTGTACGCCGCCTTGGGTGCCCCGCGCCCGTTCTTCGCCGGAGAGCAACGCCAGACGACTGTGCACATCCGCGCCGCCGCCGCGCAAGATATCGCGCTCACCCAACAAGGCGGCAACATCACACGCGGTGGCCGCCAGCCCCAGGTCCTGCCCGCGCAGCAGCAAATGGGCGATGCGCGGGTGAGCCGGCAATTCGGCCATTTTCTGGCCATGGCCGGTCAGTGTGTCTTCGTTTAATGCGCCGAGGCGTTGCAACAGATCCTGGGCCTGGGCATAGGCGGCGGTCGGAGGCACATCCAGCCACACCAGTTGCGTCGGCGTAACGCCCCAGCGCGCCAGTTGCAAGGCCAGGCCGGCGAGGTCCGCCGCGAGGATTTCCGCACTGCCATACGCGGCCAGGCCTTCATGCTGGTCCTCGGACCACAATCGATAACACACGCCCGGTTCCAGGCGCCCTGCCCGGCCGGCACGCTGGGTGGCGCTGGCACGGGAGATACGCTGGGTGTCGAGGCGGGTCATGCCGCTGCCGGGGTCGAAACGCGGCACCCGCGCCAACCCGGCGTCGATCACCACGCGCACGCCGTTGATGGTCAGGCTGGTCTCGGCGATGTTGGTGGCCAGTACGATTTTGCGTTTACCTGCGGGTGCCGGGTCGATGGCGGCGCGCTGGGCGTTCAAGTCCAACTCGCCATGCAGCGGGCACAACAGCACATCCGGGCGATCACCCAGCGCGTCGGCCAGTTGCTGGTGGACCCGGCGAATCTCGGCCTGCCCCGGCAGAAACACCAGCACGCTGCCGGTCTCGTCATGCACCGCTTCGAGGACGGTCTGCACCACCCGCAGCTCGATAAATTCGCCAGCCTGGTACGGCCGGCCCCAGCGCATCTGCACCGGGAACATGCGCCCCTCACTGCGCAGGATCGGCGCGTCATCCAGCAGGCTGGCCAGGCGCTCGCCCTCAAGGGTGGCGGACATCAGCAGGATTTTCAGCGGCTGTTCGTCGCGAAACAGCTCGCGGCCGTTGAGGCTCAGGGCCAGCGCCAGGTCGGCGTCGAGGCTGCGTTCATGGAACTCGTCAAAGATCAGCAGGCCCACACCGTCCAGCGCCGGGTCGTCCTGCAGGCGACGGGTGAGGATGCCCTCGGTAACCACTTCGATGCGCGTGTTGGGGCCGACTTTACTGTCGAGGCGGATGCGGTAGCCGACGGTTTCGCCGACCTTTTCACCCAGCTCACTGGCCAGGCGTTCGGCAGCGGCGCGTGCGGCCAGGCGGCGTGGTTCGAGCATCAGGATGGTCTGCCCGGCCAGCCAGGGCTCGTTTAATAAGGCCAAGGGCACACGGGTGGTTTTACCGGCGCCGGGCGGCGCTTCCAGCACGGCTTCATGGCGATTCGCCAAGGCGTCACGCAGGGCGGGTAAAACATCATCGATTGGCAACGAATTCATACTGGCTCCAAAGCAGAGCGGCGAGTATAACGGCGAACTGCCGGATGCCGACGCTGGTCTCAATGGCAGTGCTATATAGTCCCGTATCAACTGTGTTCAGGAGAGTCTTCATGCGTATCGCTTCCCGTGTCATCGGCGGTGTCCTCGCCGTCACACTGCTGAGCCAACTGACGGCCTGCGGTTCGATTTTCTACCCGGACCGCCGTGGCCAGATCGATGGCAAGATCGACCCGGCCATCGCTGCGCTCGACGCCATCGGCCTGCTGTTCTACGTGATCCCTGGCCTGATCGCGTTTGGCGTCGACTTCGCCACCGGCGCCATTTACTTCGAACCGGGCAAGACCGCCCAGGTGTCCCCGGAAAAACTCCACGAAGCCATTGGCGCCGACGGCAAGGTCGACAACGCCAAGCTGCAAAGCATCATCCAGAAAGAAACCGGCCGTACCTTGCCGCTGGACGATCCGCGCATGATCCAGTTCAAGGGCAGCGTGCAGCAACTCGCCAGCCTGGGCCTGCAACCCGCCGCATAAGGACTGCCCATGACCAGCAGCCCCGAACACGCCAGGCTTCTGCGCCTGGCCACCCGCGCCTCCGTTGGCGTGGCCTGTGTGCTGATTGTTACCAAGGCGATTGCCTGGTGGTTCAGCGGGTCGGTGAGCATGCTCGCCGGGCTGACGGACTCGTTGCTCGATGGCGTGACGTCACTGTTGAACCTGCTGGCGGTGCATTACGCCTTGCGCCCGGCCGATGACGATCACCGTTACGGCCATGGCAAGGCAGAGTCGCTGGCGGGCATGGCTCAGGCGCTGTTTATCGGCGGCAGTGCGGTGTTGATCGCGCTGCAGGCCTATGCGCGCTTGCAGCATCCCGAGCCCGTGGGGGCGCCGTGGTTGAGCATCGGGGTGATCGTGTTTTCGCTGGCGCTGACGGTGGCGCTGCTGATGCTGCAACACCGGGTGATCCGCGAAACCGGCTCCAATGCTGTGCGCGCCGATTCGCTGCATTACCGCTCCGACCTGATGCTCAACGGCAGCATCCTGGTGGCGCTGGTGCTGGCGGGCTTCGGTTTCCATCAGGTCGATGCCTGGTTCGGGCTGGGGATTGCCGCCTACATTTTGTGGAGCGCGATCCAGATCGCCCGCGAAAGCTTTGCGGTGCTGATGGATGAAGAACTGCCGCCGGACGTGAGCCAGCACATGCTCGAACTCGCCCGTGGGGTGCCCGGGGTACTGGGGGCCCATGACCTGCGCACGCGGGTGTCGGGCAACCACTGGTTTGTGCAGTTGCACCTGGAGCTGCCGGGGGAGTTGACTCTGTCAGTGGCCCACGGCATCAGCGATCAGGCCGCCGATGCCATTCACCACGTCTACCCGCGCGCCGAAGTGCTGGTGCACGCCGACCCGCAGGAAGTGGTCACGGGCGCCAAGGCCTAATACTGGACCTGGTAACCGCGACTGCTCAAGCAGTTGCCCTGGGCCTGACGGTAGGTCTGCACCACCGCCGGGTCAGGGGCGTAGGTGACGGCCTGCGGGTCGAAGCCGCTTTGCTGCACCGCCCAGCGGTAACAGTCATAACCGTCCTGCTGCACTTGCGCCGGTGACTGGCCGTTGGCGGGATAGGCGACCACGTCATAGCCATTGCCCTGCGGCGCCGGTTGCGGCGAAGGCACTTGCGCCGGGGGTTGGACCACCACGTATTGCTGTGTGCTTTGCTCGTAGGCGTAGTAGGCGCCAGCGGCAAGGAATAGCAGTGAACCCCCCACCCACACTTCCCGCGCATAATCCGGCAGGTAATGCACCCGGATGCCATACGGCGGCGCCACTACGACGTAGCGCGGCCCCTGTGGGCGATACCAGTAGCCGCCGGAGAAAAAGTAGTCCTGCCCGCGATACGGCACGCGGTAATTGCGGTCGGGGAAACGATCAATGATATAGCCGGGACGATGCTGCGGGCCTGGGCCCCAGCCATTGCCATGGCCGTCGGGGCGACCTGGCCAGCGATTATCGTTGGGACGTCCGTTGTCGCCCGGACGGGAACCTGGGCCGCCGGCCTCCCAATGTCGGTTGTCGTCGTTGCGCCGGGGAATGTCGCGGTAGTAACCCTGGCGCGGTTCCTGGGTCTGGCGCACGGTATCGGGCCGGCCCTGGATCGGCAGGTTGTTTGCCGGTTGGGGCTGCGGCGCCGGCCGAGGCTGCTCATTGTTTTGCGGACGACTTTGCCATTGCCCGCCGCCGTTAGGGCCGCCACGTTCAAAATGTTGATTCTGAGGACGTGGCTGATTGTTCTCGGGTCGTGGCGGATTGTTTTCTGGCCGCCCGCCTTCAGGACCCCGCTCATGCTGCCCACCACCGCCTTGCGGCCGCTGCCCTTGATTCGGTGAGTTATCGCGCTCGTCAGCCACGACTTGCGTGCCGACACTGACCACCAGCAAACCAACACCTGCCATACGCCAGATGCGCTTCATGCTATTCCTCACTGCGGATTAGGGCCTGTCCATGAGACTGGAAAAGAGGGGCCCGGTTCTGGCACAGGTTATCAGCAGGCAAAAGAAAAGGGGTGACCCGTCGGCCACCCCTTGAGAACTTCGTCCTGGCTCAACGCTTTTGGCGTTGGCTCACCTCACGCCGTCTTGTAGACAGTGTGCAGCCTGGAGGCCGGCTCAACCCTGCTGGGGTGGCGGCCGCAGCAGGCCTGATTGGGCTCGCTGCTGTGGACTGTTGTCCAGGCGGTGATTCTGTTGATAAAGATACAGGCCCGCGCCCGCCAGATGATTGCGAAGATTGCGTCAATAAACAGTGCTTGCGCAATTTTTAACCCTTCATGGATAATTCACCGCAATAGTTACGACAAAGGCCAACCCAATGAGCAAGCTTGACCGATACGACCTGAGTATTTTGGCGGAATTGCAGCGTGACGCGAGGATCTCCAACCAGGAGTTGGCCGAGCGCATCGGCTTGTCGCCTTCGCCGTGCTCGCGCCGGGTCAAGCAGTTGGAGGACGATGGGTACATCTCGCGCCAGGTCGCCCTGCTCGACCGCAAGATGCTCGGCCTGAGCCTCACGGCCTACGTGCTGATCGGCATGGACCGTCACACGCCCGAGCGTTTCGAGAACTTCGAAGCGGCCATCCGCACCTTACCGCAAGTGCTCGAATGCAGCCTTGTGACGGGGATGGATGCGGACTACCAGTTGAAAGTGGTGGTGCCGGATATGGATCACTATCAAAAATTGCTGCTGGGGCACCTGACCCGGATCGAAGGCGTGACCAGTGTGCGGTCGAGTTTTGTGCTCAACCAGGTATTGAACAGCACCGAGCTGCCATTGACCCACCTGCGCACCTGAGATCAGTGAAGGTCAAATGTGGGAGGGAGCAATCCCCCTCCCACATTTGGATTACGCTTGGACTCAGGTCAATGTTGCGCCTGTAGCGCTGCCTTATACTTGCCGCCCGCCCCACGGAAGAGCCCCATGAACAACATCGACCCCGCCCTCTTCGAAGAATGGATGATGACCGGCCTCGTCACCATCCTGATCATTTTCATGGGCTTTATCGTCTGGGACCTGGCGAAGAAATCCAAAGCCGGGCGCTTTGGCTCGTTCATCCTGTTTTTCGTGCTGGGCCTGGGCGTGGCCGCGTTCATCATCAAGAGCGTGGTGATCGGCCTGATCGAGTCCGGCGCCTTATAAGCGCGCCGGCACTTCCTTCCACTGGCCCTGGTCGAGGCCTTCGATAGACCAGTCGCCAATGCGCACGCGCACCAGGCGCAAGGTCGGCAAGCCTACCGCTGCGGTCATGCGCCGTACCTGGCGGTTACGCCCCTCACGAATCACCAGCTCCAGCCAGTGGGTCGGCACGCTTTTGCGAAACCGCACCGGCGGGTTGCGCGGCCATAACTCCGGTTCTTCCAGTTGTCGCGCTTCGGCGGGCAAGGTCTTGCCATCGTTAAGCTCGACACCGTCGCGCAGGCGCTGCAGTTGTTCTTCAGTCGGCTCGCCTTCCACCTGCACCCAATAGGTTTTCGCCAGCTTGTGCTTGGGATCGGCAATCCGTGCCTGCAACTGGCCGTCATTGGTCAGCAGCAACAGGCCTTCGCTGTCGCGGTCCAGTCGGCCCGCCGGGTAGATGCCGGGGATGTCGATAAAATCCTTGAGGGTCGCCCGTCCGCCTTCGTCGCTGAACTGGGTCAGCACGTCGAATGGCTTATTGAACAGGATCAACTTCGGCTCGGCCGGTGGCGCCTTGGCGACACGACGAGCGGCGGAATGCGGAGGTTTCACACCAGGGCGGCGCGAATCGGGGCGAGTAGGACGGGACATGGCAAAAGGAGCATCTAACGGTCAGGACCGACAATGCTAGTGGCCTGACCGCTAAATGACCATCCCAACCGCTTAGCGGAACGGCGGTTCGTCGAAGCTGCGCAGTTTGCGCGAGTGCAGCGAGTTGAGTTCGGTGCGCAACAGGTCCACCGCCTCGATGCCAATCTTCAAGTGCTGGCTGACCGCACGTTCATAGAACGCGTTGGCCGAACCGGGCAGTTTGATCTCGCTGTGCAGCGGTTTATCCGAGACACACAGCAAGGTGCCGTACGGCACTCGCAAACGGTAGCCTTGGGCAGCGATGGTGCCGCTTTCCATGTCCACCGCCACGGCGCGGGACAGGTTGATCAGCGGCCGTTCCTGAGCCCAGCGCAGTTCCCAGTTACGGTCGTCGTAGGTCAGCACGGTGCCGGTGCGCAGGCGTTTTTTAAGCTCTTCGCCTTTTTCGCCGGTGACATTGGCAGCGGCTTGCTGCAAGGCCATCTGCACTTCGGCCAGGGCCGGAATCGGGATGTTCGGCGGTACCACGCGGTCCAGAATCCCGTCGCGGCGCATGTAGGCGTGGGCCAGTACGTAGTCGCCGATGGTCTGGGATTGGCGCAGGCCGCCGCAGTGGCCGATCATCAGCCAGCAATGCGGACGCAGCACAGCGAGGTGGTCGGTGATGTTCTTGGCGTTGGATGGGCCCACGCCGATATTCACCAATGTCACGCCGTGGCCATCAGTGGCCTGCAGGTGGTACGCCGGCATCTGGTAACGGTGCCAAACCACGCCCGCAGCGATGGCTGACGCTTCGCCATGGTCCATGCTCTTGTCGATCACCACGTTGCCCGGCAGCACCATGCGGATAAAGCGTGGGTCGCTGCGCAATTGCTCCAGGCCATGCAGGATGAACTGGTCGACGTAACGGTGATAGTTGGTCAGCAGGATCCACGGCTGCACATGCCGCCAGTCGCTGCCGGTGTAATGCACCAGACGGCGCAGAGAGAAGTCCACCCGGGCCGCATCGAACAGTGCCAGGGGCAGCGGGTCGGTGTTTTCCCAGTCGTAGAGGCCATCGGCAATGCCATCGGTGGCGGCCGACAAGTCCGTGCTCGGGAACACCCGGGCCAGGGTCGCAGCGGTCACGCCGGAACCGGCCAACTCGTCGCCCTGCTCCACCACGTACGGGTAAGGAATATTCTGCTGGCTGACGCCCACTTCCACCGTCACGGTGAAGTCGTGCATCAACGGCACCAGTTGCTCCAGCAGGTATTTACGGAATGCCGACGGATGGGTGACGGTGACGCTGTAGGTCCCCGGCAACTGAACCTTGGCATATGCCCGGGTGGTCTGTGGGACTTCGCCGTGGCAGTGGTAGGTCAGGCGCAGTTCCGGATAGCGAAACAGAGCGCGTTGTGCAGCGTCGGGTTCGACGCGGTCCTTGAGGTATTGCTTGAGGGCCTGGTTGAGCGCGCCGGTAGCACGCTCATGCAGAGCCGCCAGCCGGTCCACGGCTTCTTCGGCGGTTTGAACGACAACAAAAGCTTCGGTCACGGTAAGCATCCTGTGTTCTGACGTGCAGGCCTTTATCTTGCCTGTATCCCGGCTTCACTGAAACAGGTGGTTTGGAATGCATTTTAAAATGCGGGAGGGGGCTTGCCCTCCCTTGGCCCGTGTTTACTTGGGGGGATGGGGTGTGGCTCGCTGGACAATCGCCGCCACATCAATGCCGCGTGGCAAGGCGCCATACACCCGGCCGGATGATTCACCCAACCGGCTGGCGATAAACCCATCACTGACCGCCGCATTCCCCGCCTCCAGCAACATCTTGGCCTGCAAGGCGACAGCAATATCCTCGGTCAGCTGCCGTGCGCGGTACTGGATGTCCTGGGTGTCCATGAACGCCGACTTCAGGCGTTCGATGTGCCGCGCCAGTTGCTTGTCACCCTGACCATCGCCCAGCTCGACAAACAGCGCTTCCAATACACCCGGCTCCTTGGACAATGCGCGCAGCACATCCAGGCACTGCACATTGCCGGAACCTTCCCACGTCGAATTCACCGGCGCCTCACGGTAGAGGCGCGGGAGGATGCTGTCCTCGACATACCCGGCACCGCCCATGCATTCGGCCGCTTCGTTGATCATCGCCGGCGCGCGCTTGCAGATCCAATACTTGCCCACCGCCGTCACCAGCCGGGCGAATTTGGCTTGCTGCTCATCGCCCAGGTGATCCAGGGCGCGGCCCATGCGCAGGCTCAAGGCCAAGGCGGCCTCGCTTTCCAAGGCCAGGTCGGCCAGCACGTTTTGCATCAGCGGTTGTTCACTGAGCACACGACCACCCACCAAACGGTGGGCGCAATGATGGCTGGCCTGGGTCAGCGCCTGGCGCATCAAGGCGCTGGAGCCGACCATGCAATCGAAGCGGGTCATGGCAACCATCTCGATGATGGTCGGCACGCCACGGCCTTCTTCGCCGATCATCCAGGCCAGGGCACCACGGAACTCTACTTCGCTGGAAGCGTTGGAGCAGTTGCCGAGTTTGTTTTTCAGGCGCTGGATATAGAACTCATTGCGCGTGTCATCCGGGCGCTGCCGGGGCAGTAGGAAACAGGTCAAGCCCTTGTCAGTCTGGGCCAGGGTCAGGAACCCATCGCACATCGGCGCCGAGCAGAACCACTTGTGCCCCACCAGTTCGTAAGCCTGCCCCGGACCGCCGGCGCCTACCGGATACGCACGAGTGGTGTTGGCCCGCACATCGGTGCCGCCCTGTTTTTCGGTCATGGCCATGCCGATGGTGGCGCCGGCCTTGTGGGCAATGCCGACATTGCGCGGGTCGTATTCGGTGCTGAGGATTTTCGGCAACCAGGTCTTCGCCAGGTCTGGTTGCAGGCGCAGAGCCGGGACGCAGGCGAAGGTCATGGTCAGCGGGCAGCCGGTGCCGGCTTCGGCCTGGCTGTGAAGGTACGTCATCGCGGCCCGCGCCACATGGGCACCGGATTGCGGATGCGCCCACGGCAACGACGGCAGGCCGTGTTCGACGGCGGTGCGCATCAGCTCGTGGTAGGCCGGGTGAAACTCCACTAGGTCGATGCGATGACCGTAACGGTCATGACTGTTGAACACCGGTTTATTCTGGTTCGCCAGGAACCCGGCCGCCATCAACGGCCCACCGGCCAGCGCGCCGTAGGCATCGATGCGCGCCTCTGCCCAGCCTGCGCCATAGCGGCGCGACCACTCTTGCAAAGGCAAGTCGATGCGGTACAGGTTAGTGCCATCCAGGGATGGGGGCTGGTTGGTGACGTCGTGGGTTTCAGCGAATGGGTGCAGATTCATGACGGGCCTCCTGGAAACAGCCCCGTTGGGTTGAGGCCTGAATTTCAGTTAAGCACCGTCATCCGCCTTAAAAAAGTGGCATACCCGCCGAATACCCGGCGCGTTCACCCTCTTGCGGACACAGCACCCGGCGTGTCAACACCGCCTGCAAGGCCTCGAAACGCACGGGCTTGGCGAGGCGGTCGGATACGCCGATGCCATGACAGTGCTCGCGTTCAGACACATTCAGTGACGTGCTCAAGGCAATCACCGGCAACTCACCGCAGCCCGGCAGAGCACGGATCTGACAGCACAATGAGAAGCCGCCTTCAGGTAGGTCCAACACGACTGCGTCGAAATTGCCGCCCTGCAAGGCCGCTAGAGCGCTGGGGCCGCTGTCCACGTTTTTTACCCGGTAACCCAGTTTGAGCAACATGCCGCGCACTGCCAGTTGGCCGACGCTGTTGTCATCCACCAGCAGCACCGCGCAGTCTTGGGGCGCACGCTGCCGGTTCACTGCTGGTTTTGCTTCTGGCGCCACCGGGCTGACTTCCACCTCCAATTGGAAGCGGCTGCCCTTGCGCAACTCGGAATGATGGGTAAGGCGCCCGCCCAGCAGCTCGATCAATTGCCGACAGATCGCCAGGCCGATACCCAGGCCGCCGTATTCGCGAGTCATGGAACCATCCAGCTGGAAAAACCGCTGGTACAGGGTGGCCTCGTCCAGGAAGGCGAAGCCAATACCGGTGTCAGTCACAATAAAGCTCAGGCGCAAGCCACCGTCACTGTGGGGCACGCCCACCACCCGCAGGCGTACGGCGCCTTCGTGGGTGAATTTGAATGCGTTGTCCAGCAGGCAATCCAGGCACTGGATCAGTTTGTCGGCGTCGCCCACCACCCGGTCCGGCAGTTCATCGGCCACGTCGATGGAAAACGCCAGGCCCTTGCTTTGGGCGCTGACACTGAACTGCTGGCGCAAGGTGTCGAGCACCCCGCGCAGGCTGAACACCTGCAACTGGGCACTCAGGCGCCCAGCCTGAAGTTCGGTGAGGGTGAGAATGCCATTGACCATGCGCATCATGTCTCGCGCCGAGCCGGCAGCGGTTTGCTGGTATTGCGCCAGGTCGTCGTCCAGCGGCACGGTTTGCATCAGCTCAAGGGAGCCGATCACGCCGTTCATGGGGGTACGCAGTTCGTGGGTCAGTGTGGCGAGGAACTCATCCTTGAGCCGGTTGCTGCGGGCAAGCTGCTGGTTGAGCACTTCGAGCTTCTGGCTGGCGTCGAGGAGAATCTGCGCCTGTTGCTCACGCATGGAATTGATGCGGTCTGCCAATGCCAGGGACAACAGCGCCACTTCAATCGCCGAACCGATCTGGCTGGCGTACATCGTAAGGAACACATTGGGCAGGTAGCCCAGCACCATCAGCGTATTCACCACCCCGCCCAGCAGGAAGGCCGACCAGGCGATGATGAAATAGCGCGCCACCCGCTGGCCGCAATACCAGGCCTTGATGGCGGCGACAAAGATGGTCACGGTAAACACCAACGCCAAGCCGGTAGCCAGGCGCAGCGCCAGGGCGTAGCTGGTCATCAGCGACAGCAACATGACCACCGCGCCGCAGCCCACCAGCGCCAGCAGAAAACGGTTGATCCAGCGACTGTGCAGTGCGGTGTGCAGGAAACTGCGCGCAAACAGGCTGCCAAACAACGCCGCCGCGCCAATAAGGAACGGCGTCGCGGCATTCGCCCACCACGGGTTGTTCGGCCAGAAATACTCCACCGCCGCGCCGTTGACCGACAGTTGGTACATGCCGAACGAAGCGATATAGAAGATGTAATAGAGGTAGCTGGTATCGCGCACACTGAGGTAGATAAACAGGTTGTAGACCAGCATCCCCAGCAACACGCCGTAGATCAGGCCCAATACATACAGGCGCAGCGGCTGCTGCTCCAGGTAGGCGGTGCTGGACCAGAGTGTCAGCGGGGCCTGGATCGAACCTTCGCTTTGCAGACGCAGGTAGACGGTTTTCGCCTCTCCAGGATTGAAGTCGACCTTGAACAGGTAGTTGTTCTGGCGAATCTCACGGGCGGAAAACGGCAGCGCATCCCCGGTGCGCCCGGCCAGACGGTAGTTGCCGGTGCTGTCGGGCAGGTACAGGTCGAGGTGGTCCAGCGGCGGGTAGGCCAGCTCCAACAGCCAGGTGCGTTGGGCCTCGGGGCCGTAGGGCAGGTAATGCAGGTTGACCTTGAGCCAGAACACCGAACGTGAATAGCCGGCGTTGAGGGTGTCTTTATCGTGGGGTTTGAACTGCCGGGCGGCGGAAGGCGCGCTGACGTCGGCAATGGTGAGCGAATCGGTGGGGTCTTCGAGCACTTGCATAGCTCGGCCCAGCGCCAGGCTGCGGGTGTCCTGGTTGAACTCAATGGCGCTGGCGAGCATCGGCAGCCCGCACAACAATAAAATCAGCAAATAGCGCATAGAGCCCCAGCGTGGCGTGTCCGGTAAGGTCAAAAGCTCCCCATTCCTTTTGAGAAGACGTACACCGGCGGTACAGTTAAGTTGTTTGGATCCACTTTAGCATAGCCGCTAAAGGCCATTGGACACCATTGAAATAATTTTCCTGAAGGCTCTAGAACAAGCGTTTCAGCGCACTTTTGCGCAGAGAAAAGCGCCAAAAAAGCGTCGCACTTTGGACAAAATTCAACCATCGCCCGACGGCCACGCCAAAAGCGTTTGGTGGTAAGCTCGCGCACCATGAATATCTACAGCTCTCGCCCTGTTGTCCTCTGTCTCTCCGGCCATGATCCCAGTGGTGGCGCCGGCTTGCAGGCAGATATCGAAGCCCTGCTCGCCCAGGGGTGCCATGCGGCTCCGGCCGTCACCGCCCTGACCGTGCAGAACACCGTCAATGTCAGCGACTTCCGTGTGCTCGACCGCGAGTGGGTGCTGGCACAGGCCAATGCCGTGCTTGGCGATTCCGAAGTGGCGGCGGTCAAACTGGGTATGCTCGGCTCCACCGCGATGGTCGACACTGTGGTCGAACTGCTGCAGGCGCACCCGCACCTGCCGGTGGTGTGCGACCCGGTGCTGCGTGCCGGCGGCGGCGGCAGCCTGGGCAAGGACGAAGTCGGCTACGCCATGCGCGAGCGGCTGTTGCCGTTGTCGCTGATTGCCACGCCCAACCTGCCCGAAGCGCGCATCCTTGCGCAGTTGCCCGAAGGCACGGCGGACGAGTGCGCCGAAAAGCTGCTGCCGTTTATCAAGCACCTGTTGATCACAGGCGGCCATGGCGACGAGCATGAAGTGCACAATCGCCTCTACAGCCGCGACGGCACCCAGCAGACCTTTACCTGCCAGCGCCTGCCCGGCAGTTATCACGGTTCGGGTTGCACCTTGGCCAGCGCCCTGGCCGGGCGGATCGCCCAGGGCGAAGGGCTGGTGAGCGCGGTGCAATCGGCGCTCAACTACACGTGGCGTACCCTGCGTGACGCCGAACAGCTCGGCCAGGGTCAGTTTGTACCGCGCCGTTTGCCGCTGGATTTCTGTTCGTAACTTTCTGCTCTTAGAAGCAAGAGGCCTGCCCGATGAAACTACGTGGCCTTTACGCCATCACCGACAGCCAACTGCTGGCCGGCAAATTCCTCGCCTATGTAGAAGCGGCATTGGACGGTGGCGTGACCCTGTTGCAGTACCGCGACAAAAGCAGCGACGAAGCCCGGCGCCTGCGCGAAGCCGAAAAGCTGCGGGAGCTGTGCTCGCGCTACAAGACCCAACTGATCATCAACGATGACGCCGAATTGGCCGCGCGCCTGGGCGTCGGCGTGCACCTGGGCCAGACCGACGGCCCACTGACGCCAGCCCGTGCGCTGCTCGGTTCCAGAGCCATCATCGGCGCCACCTGTCACAGCCAGATCGAACTGGCCGAACAGGCCGCGAAGGAAGGCGCCAGTTACGTCGCCTTCGGTCGCTTCTTCAATTCCACTACCAAGCCCGGCGCACCTGCCGCCACCGTTGAAATGCTGGCCGAGGCCCGCAAGCGCTTGCACCTGCCGATCTGCGTGATCGGCGGTGTCACCCTGGAGAACGCCGAGCCCCTGGTGGCCCATGGTGCCGATCTGCTGGCCGTGGTCCACGGTTTGTTCGGCGCCGACAGCACCCAGGAAGTCACGCGCCGCGCCCGCGCTTTCAACGCTTTAATCACATCCTGAATTCAGAGAGCCCTCACCATGTCTCGTTCCGAAACCCTGTTTGCCAATGCCCAGAAGCACATCCCCGGCGGTGTGAACTCCCCCGTGCGTGCGTTCAAGAGCGTGGGTGGCACGCCGTTGTTCTTCAAGCATGCAGAAGGCGCCTACGTCACCGACGAAGACGACAAGCGTTATGTGGATTACGTGGGCTCCTGGGGCCCGATGATCCTGGGCCACAGCCACCCGGACGTGCTGGATGCCGTGCGTAAACAGCTGGAGCACGGGTTGTCCTACGGCGCCCCAACCGCCATGGAAACCGAGATGGCGGACCTGGTGTGCTCAATCGTGCCGTCGATGGAGATGGTGCGCATGGTCAGCTCCGGCACCGAAGCCACCATGAGCGCGATTCGCCTGGCCCGAGGTTTCACCGGCCGCGACAGCATCATCAAGTTCGAAGGCTGCTACCACGGCCACTCCGACAGCCTGCTGGTCAAAGCCGGCTCCGGCCTGCTGACCCAGGGCGTGCCAAGCTCGGCCGGTGTGCCGGCGGCATTTGCCAGGCACACCCTGACGCTGCCGTTCAACGACATCGCTGCCGTCGAGCAGATGCTCAGCGAAGTCGGCCAAGACGTGGCGTGCATCATCGTCGAGCCCGTGGCCGGCAACATGAACTGCGTACCGCCGGCGCCGGGCTTCCTCGAAGGCCTGCGCGAGCAATGTGACAAGCATGGCGTGGTGCTGATTTTCGACGAAGTGATGACTGGCTTTCGCGTCGCCCTCGGCGGTGCCCAGGCGCATTACGGCGTGACGCCGGACCTGAGCACCTTCGGCAAAATCATCGGCGGCGGCATGCCTGTGGGCTGTTTTGGCGGCAAGCGCGAAATCATGCAACACATCGCACCACTGGGCCCGGTGTACCAGGCTGGCACGTTGTCCGGTAACCCGTTGGCCATGGCCGCTGGCCTGACTACCCTGCGGTTGATCAGTCGTCCCGGCTTCCACGCCGAGTTGACCGACTACACCACGCGTCTGCTGGATGGCCTGCAACAGCGTGCCGACGCGGCCGGTATCCCATTTGTCACCACGCAGGCGGGCGGCATGTTCGGCCTGTATTTCAGCGGTGCCGACGATATCGTCACCTTTGATGACGTGATGGGCAGCGACGCCGATCTGTTCAAGCGCTTCTTCCACCTGATGCTGGAAGGCGGGGTCTACCTTGCCCCGAGTGCCTTTGAAGCGGGTTTCACGTCGATTGCCCATGGCGAAACCGAGTTGCGACTGACTCTGGACGCCGCCGAGCGCGCATTCGCCGCCCTGAAATAAACGGTCGCAAAAATCTGGCGTCGCTATAGGTGGCGTCAGATTTGCTACTTTTCTGACAGAGCTTTCCTTATTTTTTCGAGAATTTACCTGCAATCCGGCAGATAACTTGCCCAAGCAGCAGAAAAACGAGTAAAGACTTTGTAAGCAGAGGCCTGCTTATTTCATAATGCGCGCTTATTGGATCCCGTGAGGGTCCGCGCGCCCCGTCAGAGGTAAGTCGATTCCCATGAAACGCACCGGCCGCACCCTGGTACTGGGCTGCCTGTTGCTCCTTCAGCCGCTGCTGGCACATGCCCAGGCAGGCGGCAACTCGTTGTTAATTCCAGCGATGGGTCGTTGCACCCTCAATACCCAGCCAGACAGCCAGGCCGAATCCCTGAGCGCGTGCCAGAAACAGGCCGACGACGGGGATGCGCAGGCGCAATACGAGTTGGGCGAGTACTTCCACGACAGTAAAAACCCGGCACGCGACCTCAACAAAGCCTTGAGCTACTTCGAGAAAGCTTCGTTGCAGGGCCACGCCCAGGCACAATTTCAGCTCGGCACCATGTTCTTCAAAGGCGAAGGCGTGCCGGCCAATAACGTTCAGGCGTATATCGTGCTGAAAATGGCCGCGGTCAACGGCGCCGAAGACGCGCTGGACACCGCCGACGAAGTCGCCGAGCACATGCAACGCGATGAACTGGAAGTGGCCACCCAGGTGCTGGGCCAGATTTTCCGCAACTATCTTCAGGAATTGCAGAGTGCCGATGGGCGCTCGCCCTTCTCCCCCCTGCCCTGACAGCCGCCTTACTTTTCAGGCATCGGCATCGGAAATGGCATCACATTGCTCACGCCCCGCGCCTCGCTGATCTTGGGCGTGCCCAGGCGCTCGACTTCATCGATGCGCACGATCGAATGCATCGGCACAAAACTGCGCACCACGCCTTCGAACTGAGCCTTGAGCTTTTCTTCGCCCGGGTCGACGACCAATTGGGTGCGCTCGCCAAAGACGAACTCTTCCACTTCCAGGAAACCCCACAGATCACTTTGATAGATCTGCTTGGCGTACATTTCGAACACCTGGCCCTGGTTAAGAAAAATCACCTTGTAGATTGGAGCTTCACGTTTGGTCATGGTGGGCGAGCAACACATCGGGGATATAAAAGAGGGCGCGAACTATAGCATGGCACCCGATGCACAACGCTAGGAACCAATGGGCATGCCCCCTATAATGCGCGGTTCTTTACCACCAGTTGACGATTCCCATGGCCAAGAAGCTTTATATCGAAACCCACGGTTGCCAGATGAACGAGTACGACAGCTCGCGCATGGTCGATCTGCTGGGCGAACACCAGGCCCTGGAAGTCACCGCCCGCGCCGAAGATGCCGACGTAATCCTGCTCAATACCTGCTCGATCCGCGAACGGGCCCAGGACCGCGTGTACTCGCAGCTGGGCCGCTGGCGTGAATTGAAACTGGCCAACCCGGACATGGTCATCGCCGTCGGCGGTTGCGTGGCCAGCCAGGAAGGCGCCGCGATTCGCGACCGCGCGCCCTATGTCGACGTGGTCTTCGGCCCGCAAACCCTGCACCGCTTGCCGGAAATGATCGACGCCGCCCGTGTCACCAAGCTGCCTCAGGTAGACGTCTCGTTCCCGGAAATTGAAAAATTCGACCACTTGCCCGAGCCGCGTATCGACGGCCCAAGCGCCTACGTGTCGGTGATGGAAGGCTGCAGCAAGTACTGCACCTTCTGCGTGGTGCCCTACACCCGCGGTGAAGAAGTCAGCCGGCCATTCGACGACGTGCTGGCGGAAATCATCCACCTGGCCGAAAACGGCGTACGCGAAGTGACCCTGCTGGGCCAGAACGTCAACGGCTATCGCGGCCTGACTGACGACGGCCGCCTCGCGGACCTGGCGGAGTTGATCCGCGTGGTGGCGGCTGTGGACGGTATCGAGCGCATCCGCTACACCACCTCGCACCCGCTGGAATTCTCCGACAGCCTGATCCAGGCGCACGCCGACGTGCCGGAGCTGGTCAAACACCTGCACTTGCCGGTGCAATCGGGCTCGGACCGCATCCTGTCGGCCATGAAGCGCAACCACACCGCCCTGGAGTACAAATCCAAACTGCGCAAATTGCGCGCAGCGGTGCCGGGCATCTGCATCAGCTCGGACTTTATTGTGGGTTTCCCCGGCGAGACCGAAAAAGACTTCCAGCAGACCATGAAGCTGATTGAAGACGTTGGTTTCGACTTTTCCTACTCGTTCGTCTACAGCCAGCGCCCCGGCACACCGGCCGCTGACCTCGTGGACGAAACCCCGGAAGCGCTGAAAAAAGAACGCTTGAACGCGCTGCAGCACCGCCTGAATCAGCAGGGTTTCGAAATCAGCCGACAAATGGTCGGCTCGACCCAGCGCATTCTGGTCACCGACTATTCGAAGAAAGACCCGGGCGAGCTGCAAGGCCGTACCGAGAACAACCGAATCGTCAACTTCCGTTGCGACAACCCGACCCTGATCGGCCAGTTTGCCGATGTGCACATCGATGCGGCGCAACCGCACTCGTTGCGTGGCTCGCTGATCCAATAATTTTCAGATCATTGGAGATCAAAATGTGGGAGGGGGCTTGCCCCCGATGGCAGTGGATCAGATGGCCCACCTGTTTCTGACACTCCGCCATCGGGGGGGCAAGCCACCTCCCACATTTGAAACGTGCACATTCCGATAACGTAAGTGCTTTCGCACACAGGTCACTGGCGTTATTCTCTCTTTCACCTCAATTGCCAAAGGGCGGCTAAAAGCGACCTTGAACGCACCCATAGTAGAACCCCATCGTTTTATCCTTGAGCCCTTTGAGGCTCGCCGTTTCGCCAATCTGTGCGGACAGTTCGACGAGCACCTGCGCCTGATCGAACAACGCCTGAGCATCGAAATCCGCAATCGCGGCAATCAGTTCGAGCTTATTGGTGAACCCCAACACACCACGTCTGCAGAAAACCTGCTGCGTCGCCTCTATCGCGAGACCAAGGGCAGTGAACTGTCACCGGAAACGGTGCACCTGTACTTGCAAGAGTCCGCTGTAGAAGACCTGGCCAACAACCCTGTGGCCGAAGCCAGCGTGGCCTTGCGTACCAAAAAAGGCATGATTCGCCCACGCGGCCTGAATCAGCAGAAGTACGTCAAGGAAATCCTCGGCAACGACATCAACTTCGGCATCGGCCCGGCCGGCACCGGCAAGACCTACCTGGCCGTGGCCTGTGCGGTCGACGCCCTGGAGCGCGAGCAAGTGCGCCGCATCCTGCTGGTGCGCCCGGCGGTTGAAGCGGGTGAAAAACTCGGCTTCCTGCCCGGCGACCTGGCCCAGAAGATCGATCCGTACCTGCGCCCGCTGTATGACGCGCTGTACGAGATGCTTGGTTTTGAATACGTGGCCAAGCTGATCGAGCGCCAGGTGATCGAGATCGCCCCGCTGGCCTACATGCGCGGTCGCACCTTGAACAACAGTTTCATCATCCTCGACGAAAGCCAGAACACCACCGTCGAGCAGATGAAGATGTTCCTCACCCGTATCGGTTTCGGCTCTACCGCCGTAATCACCGGCGACATCACTCAGGTCGACCTGCCCAAGGGCACCAAGTCCGGCCTGGGCCAGGTGATCGAGGTACTCAAGGACGTGCCGGGCATCAGCTTCACGCACTTCATGCCCAAGGACGTGGTGCGCCACCCGCTGGTGCAGCGCATTGTCGAAGCCTACGAGCGCTTCGAACACCGCGACGACGGACTGTCAAAGGACGTTCGCCGCGATGCTTGAGCTTGACCTGCAACTGGCCACCGACGCGCCTGCCCCCCGCGAAGACCAGTTCCGCCAATGGTGCGAGCTGGCCCTGCGCCAGCGCACTGCCGACTCGGAACTGACCATCCGTCTGGTGGACGAGCCCGAAGGCCGCGAACTGAACCACACCTGGCGCCAGAAAGACTACGCAACCAACGTGCTGTCCTTCCCCGCCGACGTCCCCGACGAGCTGCTGGATATCCCGTTGCTGGGCGATCTGGTGATCTGCGTCGAGGTGGTTGAGCGTGAGGCGAAGGAACAAAGCAAGGAACTTGAAGCCCACTGGGCTCATCTAGTCATCCACGGCTGCTTGCATCTCTTGGGTTACGACCATATAGACGATGACGAAGCCGAGGAAATGGAAACACTGGAACAAACGTTGCTTGCCGAATTGGGTCACCCTGATCCGTATGCAGACGACGAAACCTAACTGACACAACAAAGGATTTAGAGTAATCGCTATGAGCGAAGACCGATCGAGCAACGGGCAAAAGTCATGGCTGGGTAAACTGACCCAGGCTTTTGCCCACGAGCCGAAAAACCGCCAGGAGCTGCTGGAGCTGCTGCGCGAGGCCCACCAGAACAAGTTGCTGGACAGCGAAGCGCTGGCCATCGTCGAAGGCGCCATCCAGGTGGCTGACCTGCAAGTCCGGGACATCATGGTCCCGCGCTCGCAGATGATCAGCATCAAGGCGACCCAGACCCCACGGGAATTCCTCCCGGCCGTGATCGACTCGGCGCACTCGCGCTACCCGGTCATCGGTGAAAGCCATGACGACGTCATGGGCGTCCTGCTGGCGAAGGACCTGCTGCCGCTGATCCTCAAGGAGAACGGCGACAGCTTCAACATCAAGGACCTGCTGCGTCCGGCCACCTTCGTGCCCGAATCCAAGCGCCTGAATGTGCTGCTGCGCGAGTTTCGCGCCAACCACAACCACATGGCCATTGTGATCGACGAATACGGCGGCGTGGCTGGCCTGGTGACCATCGAGGACGTGCTGGAACAGATCGTCGGCGACATCGAAGACGAGCACGACGTCGAAGAAGACAGCTACATCAAGCCGCTGCCGAGCGGTGACTTCCTGGTCAAGGCCCTGACACCGATCGAGAACTTCAACGAGTTCTTCGACAGCGAATTCTCCGATGATGAGTTCGATACCGTTGGCGGCCTGGTGATGAGTGCGTTTGGCCACCTGCCAAAACGTAACGAGACCACTGAGATCGGCGCGTATCGCTTCCGCATCCTGAATGCAGACAGCCGTCGTATCCACTTGATCCGCCTGACTCCGATTGCCCGCTAAGGACTGACATGCGCCGTTTGATCGCACCCGGCTGGCCCGGTAACTTGCTGGCCGTGGTGGCCGGCGCCATCACCACCCTGGCGCTGGCGCCGTTCGATCTGTGGCCGTTTGCACTGGTCGCAGTCGCAGTGTTTTATATCGGCCTGCGGGAACTGACACCCCGCCAGGCCCTGGGCCGTGGCTGGTGTTTCGGTTTCGGTCTGTTCGGCGCGGGGACCAGCTGGATTTACTACAGCATCCACCACTTCGGCGGCGCTTCGGTGCTGCTGGCGGGGTTCTTGATGCTGCTGTTCACCGCCGCCATTGCCTGGTTCTTCGCCCTGCCCGCCTGGCTGTGGGCCCGCTGGCTGCGCCGCAATGAAGCGCCGTTGGCGGACGCGCTCACGTTTGCCGCATTGTGGGTCGGCCAGGAAGCCTTTCGCGGATGGTTCCTCACCGGTTTCCCGTGGCTGTACTCCGGTTACAGCCAACTGGACGGCCCCCTCACAGGCCTGGCGCCAGTGGGTGGCATGTGGCTGATCTCCTTTGCCCTCGCGCTTACGGCAGCTGTGCTATGCAACTTTCCGCGCCTGCTCGCCAGTAAACACAACGGGTTTATCGGCGCGGGCCTGGTGTTGCTGGTCGCCCCCTGGGCCATTGGCCTGGCACTCAAGCATCACGCCTGGACGGCTCCGTCCGGCGCGCCGCTGACCGTGGCCGCTATCCAAGGCAACGTCGAACAAAGCATGAAATGGGATCCGGAGCAGCTCACTGCGCAGTTGGCGCTGTACCGCGACATGAGTTTCAGCTCCAAGCCCGTCGATTTGCTGGTGTGGCCGGAGACGGCGGTGCCGGTGCTCAAGGAATCCGTCGAGGGTTACCTGGGCATGATGGGCAAGTTTGCGGCTGACCGGCACACCGCGCTGATCACCGGCGTACCGATCCGCCAGGAAGTGCACCACCAGAAGCGCTACTTCAACGGGATTACCGTGGTGGGCGAAGGTGATGGGACTTACCTCAAGCAGAAGCTCGTGCCCTTTGGCGAATACGTTCCGCTGCAAGACATGCTGCGCGGACTGATTGCCTTCTTCGACCTGCCGATGTCGGACTTCGCCCGCGGCCCCGCCGACCAGGCGATGTTGCAGGCCAAGGGCTATCAGATCGCGCCGTTTATTTGCTACGAAGTGGTGTACCCGGAATTTGCCGCCGGCCTGTCGGCCCAGAGCGATCTGCTGCTGACCATCAGCAATGACACCTGGTTTGGCCGCTCCATCGGCCCGTTGCAGCACCTGCAAATGGCGCAGATGCGCGCGCTGGAAGCGGGGCGCTGGATGATCCGCGCCACCAATAATGGCGTGACCGGGCTGATTAATCCGTATGGCCAGATCACCGTGCAGATCCCGCAATTCGAACGCGGCATTCTCTACGGGGAAGTGGTGCCGATGCATAACCTCACGCCGTACCTGCAATGGCGCTCGTGGCCGCTGATCATCGTGTGCCTGATGCTGTTTGGTTGGGCGTTGCTCGCGGCCCGCATGTCGAAAACCGTCTAACAGACCAACACCGAAACAAATGTGGGAGGGGGCAAGCCCCCTCCCACATTTTTGACTTATGGTGTTATTGATAGAACAGCCGATACCCCACCTGCCCCACCGCTTCATTGATCAACTGCCCGCTCTGCCACACCGACTTGAACTCCGGCATCCAGCCGCCCAGCGGCCGGGCGTTGTCCACGCCAAGGAAGCCCACGGGCGCCGGCACCACGGTAAAACCGGCCTTTTCAAAACTCCACACTGAACGCGGCATGTGCCAGGCCTGTGTCACCACGACCACGCGCTTGATCCCCTCGGGCAGTAGAATCTCGGCACTCATTTGCGCATTCTCCCAGGTGGTGCGGCTGCGCTCTTCCTTCCAGCGTACCGTCACGCCGAAATCATCCTGCATCGACACCGCCATCAGCTCAGCTTCGCTGGGCGGCGTGCCGTAGTGCAATCCACCGGTGGTGAGCACCGGCAGGCCGGACGCCTTGGCCAATCGGGCGGCATACCGCTGGCGCTCCAGGCCGATACCGGTAGGCTGGTCAGTGCCCCATGCGGGGTCCCCGCGCTCACGCCCCGAGCCCAGTACCACGATGGCATCGGCGCGCTGGGCCAACGTCGACCAGTCTTCACGAGCCAAGGGCGGTGAGGTTTCCAGAGCGCGCGCGCCCCACTCCACCACCACCGGCAGGCTGATCAACCACATGCCGCCCAAGCCCAAGGCGAAGCAACATCCGGCCAAACGTGGACGGCTGCGACGAAACCACCAGGCAAGGGCTAGCAGCAGCAAAAGAACGCCGGGAGGCAGGAGCAGTTGTTTGATGAAATAACGAATAGGCATCGGGCATCTCCATAGATGCCCGAAGCCTAAGGTGTAACGGGGTTTAGCGACAATCTCTACAGTGACATAGCGCAGTGGTGTGGTTCTGCGGGGAGTGAACTACTTGTAGCGGGCGGACCGGAATGTTTCCGGGCCACGACCGGCCGGCAAGTCCTTGAGCCACACCACCTTGGCAGAGTGCGTAGGCTCCTGGGCTGGCGGGGTTGCCACCCAAGGGGGCGCACTGCGCTTGTTGCGTTCCAAATAAGCCTTGATCAGTTCCAGCTCTGCACGGCTCAACCCGCGCAGTTCCAACTCGACAGGCCGTTCATCACGCAATCGGCCCGCTGTTCTCGCTGCATCCAATGCACGACCCAATCGGTCGATCAGTCCTTCGTAGACTTCCGGTTTCGTTGCGATTCGCTGCGATTCAACCATCCCCTCACCTCATTGAAGAAAGACTTGCTCCCCAATAAACAGCGTAGCCCCCGTAGCTACGCCTGCCCGGCGCCGCGACAGACGGCCTCGGCTGCGCAATCAGGGTTTCCCTCGATAGAGTGGGGTCATGTATGCTACGGCGCTTCCTGTAACTCCACTTCCCGCAGGGTTTGGGCACGGACGCGCCGCTTTTTGGTGTCGAACAACCTGAACGTTGCACCGAAGAGGATTAGGCCACCCCTATCCAGTTCAAAAGTAGCCATGCACGAACAATATCAGCCCCGTGAAATAGAAAATGCCGCCCAAACCTTCTGGGACGAGCAAAAGTCCTTTGAAGTCAGTGAACAGCCGGGCAAGGAAACTTTCTACTGCCTGTCGATGTTCCCTTACCCCAGCGGCAAGCTACACATGGGGCATGTGCGCAACTACACCATCGGCGACGTGATTTCCCGCTACCAGCGCATGCTCGGCAAAAACGTTCTGCAACCCATGGGTTGGGACGCCTTCGGCATGCCGGCAGAAAACGCCGCGATGAAAAACAACGTGGCTCCCGCCAAGTGGACCTACGAAAACATCGCCTACATGAAGACCCAGCTGCGCAGCCTGGGCCTGGCGGTGGACTGGTCCCGCGAAGTGACCACCTGCAAGCCGGATTACTACCGTTGGGAACAATGGCTGTTCACTCGCCTGTTCGAAAAAGGCGTGATCTACCGCAAGAACGGTACCGTGAACTGGGACCCGATCGACCAGACCGTGCTGGCCAACGAGCAAGTCATCGACGGTCGCGGCTGGCGTTCCGGCGCGGTGATCGAGAAGCGCCAGATCCCGATGTACTACTTCAAGATCACCGCCTACGCGGATGAGCTCCTGTCGAGCCTCGACGATCTGCCGGGCTGGCCTGAACAGGTCAAGACCATGCAGCGCAACTGGATCGGCAAGTCCAAGGGCATGGAAGTGCAGTTCCCGTACAACGTCGATTCCATCGGCGAAGCGGGCGCGCTCAAAGTCTTCACCACCCGTCCGGACACTTTAATGGGAGCGACTTACGTCGCCGTGGCCGCCGAACACCCGCTGGCCACCCTGGCCGCACAGAACAATCCTGAACTGCAGGCGTTCATCGCCGAATGCAAAGGCGGCAGCGTGGCCGAAGCCGACGTCGCCACCCAAGAGAAAAAAGGCCTGCCGACCTCGCTGTTCGTCGAGCACCCGCTGACCGGCGAAAAACTGCCGGTGTGGGTCGCCAACTATGTGCTGATGCATTACGGCGACGGCGCGGTAATGGCTGTGCCGGCCCACGACGAGCGCGATTTCGAGTTCGCCGTCAAATACAACCTGCCGATCAAGCCCGTCGTGCGTACCAGCGCCGGTGACACCACCCCGACGCCTTGGCAGGACGCTTACAACGAACACGGCACACTGATCAATTCCGGTGAATTCGACGGCCTGGACTTCCAGGGCGCCTTCGACGCCATCGAAGTCGCACTGATCAAGAAGAACCTCGGCGCCTCGCGCACCCAGTTCCGCCTGCGCGACTGGGGCATCAGCCGCCAGCGCTACTGGGGCTGCCCGATCCCGATCATCCACTGCGATACCTGCGGTGACGTGCCGGTACCGGAAGACCAACTGCCGGTCGTACTGCCCGAAGACGTGGTGCCGGATGGCGCCGGTTCGCCGCTGGCGCGCATGCCTGAGTTCTACGCGTGCAACTGCCCGAAATGCGGCGCCCCGGCCAAGCGTGAAACCGACACCATGGACACCTTCGTCGAGTCCTCCTGGTACTACGCCCGCTACGCCTCGCCTCACTACGAGGGCGGCCTGGTGGAAAAATCCGCAGCCGACCACTGGTTGCCGGTGGATCAGTACATCGGTGGTATCGAACACGCCATTCTTCACCTGCTGTATGCGCGCTTCTTCCACAAGCTGATGCGCGACGAAGGCCTGGTGAGTTCCAACGAGCCGTTCAAGAACCTGCTGACCCAGGGCATGGTGATCGCCGAGACTTACTATCGCCGCGAAGCCAATGGCGCCTACACCTGGTTCAACCCGGCTGACGTCGAGCTTGAGCGTGACAGCAAAGCCAAGGTCATCAGCGCCAAGCTGATCGCCGACGGCCTGCCGGTGGAAATCGGCGGTACCGAGAAAATGGCCAAGTCGAAGAACAACGGCGTCGACCCACAGTCGATGATCGACCAGTTCGGCGCCGACACCTGCCGTTTGTTCATGATGTTCGCCTCGCCGCCTGACATGAGCGCCGAATGGTCCGACTCCGGTGTCGAAGGCTCGCACCGCTTCCTCAAACGTGTCTGGCGCCTGGCTCACGCCCATGTCAGCCAGGGCCTGCCGGGCAAGCTGGACGTGGCATCCTTGAGCGACGAGCAGAAACTCATCCGCCGCAGCACCCACCTGGCCATCAAGCAAGCCAGCCAGGATGTGGGCCAGAACCACAAGTTCAACACCGCCATCGCCCAGGTGATGACGCTGATGAACGTGCTGGAAAAAGCCCCGCAAGTGACCGAACAGGACCGCGCCCTGGTACAGGAAGGCCTGGAAACAGTCACCCTGCTGCTCGCGCCGATCACCCCGCACATCAGCCACGACCTGTGGAGCCGTCTGGGCCACAGCGACGCTGTCATCGATGCGCGCTGGCCGGTGCAGGATGACAGCGCGCTGGTACAGGACACGCTGCAACTGGTGATCCAGGTCAACGGCAAACTGCGTGGCCAGATCGACATGCCGGCCACTGCCAGCCGTGAAGAAGTCGAAGCCGCCGCACGCGTCAACGAGAACGTGCTGCGCTTTACCGAAGGCCTGACGATCCGCAAAGTGATCGTGGTGCCTGGCAAACTGGTCAATATCGTCGCTAGCTAATCGGATCGGGCGCAGGGCTTGAGCCCTGCGCCGAACAAAGCCTTCAGGGCCTCGATAAGGCCCACATGGTTTCAAGGGGAGCAACAAAATGATCAAACGCAATCTGCTGGTTATGGGCCTTGCCGTGCTACTGAGCGCTTGCGGCTTCCAGCTGCGCGGCACCGGAACCAATGAACTGACGATCAAGGAACTGGATGTCAGCGCACGCGACGCCTACAGCGAAACCGTGACCCAGCTGCGCCAGGTCCTGGAAAACAACGGCGTACACGTCTACACCGGCGCAACCTACAAGCTGTTCCTGGCGAACGAGAAAGAAACCCAGCGCAACCTGAGCTACGCCAGCGCCGGCCGTGCGTCCGATATCGAACTGAGCACCGTACTGAGCTTTGAAGTCCAGGGCCGTGATCACCTGCCATTGATGGGTGACAACATCCAGGTGCAGAAAATCGTCAGCCACGATGGCAACAACCTGGTAGGTTCGGACGCCGAAATCACCCAGGTGCGCCAGGAAATGCGTCGGGATCTGGTGCAGCGCATGGTCCTGCGCCTGTCGATGCTGACCCCGCAACAGCTGGAAACCTTGCAGCAAGCCGCTGACAACAAGGCCAAGGCTGACGCCGACGCACTTAAAGCCGCAAAAGAGTACGAAGACAACACGCCGAAACAGTCGCCTGTTGAAGTGCCTGCCGAGTAAGCCGGACGGGGCGCCCCAGGCGCCCCGCTCTACCTGCCTATGAAACTCGCCCCCGCCCAACTCGCCAAACACCTGCAAGGTAGCCTTGCGCCTGTCTACATCGTCAGCGGTGATGACCCGTTGCTGTGCCAGGAAGCTGCCGACGCCATCCGTACCGCCGCCCGCCAGCAGGGCTTTGATGAACGCCAGGTCTTCAGTGCCGACGCCAGCTTTGACTGGGGCACGCTGCTGCAAGCCGGTGCGAGCATGTCGCTGTTCGCCGAAAAACGCCTGCTGGAACTGCGCCTGCCCTCGGGCAAGCCCGGCGACAAGGGCGCTGCGGCGTTGATGGAATACTGCTCGCGGCCCGCTGAGGACACGGTCTTGCTGATCAGCCTGCCCAAACTCGACGGCAGTGCGCAGAAGACCAAATGGGGCAAGGCCCTGGTAGAAGGGGCTCAGACCCAGTTCATCCAGATCTGGCCGGTGGACAGCAATCAGTTGCCACAGTGGATTCGCCAGCGCCTGTCTCAATCAGGGTTGTCTGCAACGCAAGACGCCGTAGAGTTGATCGCCGCTCGGGTCGAAGGCAACTTGCTTGCCGCCGCCCAGGAGATCGAAAAACTCAAGCTGATGGCCGAAGACGGACAGATCACTGTCGAGACCGTTCAAGGTGCCGTGGCAGACAGCGCGCGTTTTGACGTGTTTGGACTGGTGGATGCAATCCTCAACGGCGAACCCGCCCACGCCTTGCGCATGCTCGAAGGTCTGCGCGGCGAAGGGGTGGAGCCGCCGGTGATTCTCTGGGCCCTGGCCCGTGAGCTGCGGGTCTTGGCCAATATTGCCCTGCAATACAGCCAGGGCACGCCGCTGGACAAGTGTTTCAGCCAGGCCCGGCCGCCAGTGTGGGACAAGCGCAAACCCTTGATGAGCAAGGCCCTGCAACGGCACACAGCGCAACGCTGGGCGCAGCTGTTGCTTGAGGCGCAGCGCATTGATGCGCAGATCAAAGGCCAGGCAGCCGGTTCGCCGTGGATGAGCCTCAGTCGCTTGTCGCTGTTGATGGCCGGCCAACGCCTGACACTTCCCGCCGAATAGCCCCTCTGTTAAAAACACTGCAAAACCAATATGGGAGGCGGCAAGCCCCTCCCACGCTTTTGATTGCGCTTACAATTGATGGGCTTTACAGCGGCCGAACTTCGGCAGATTATTTGCACCGTTTCCCTCCCCCAAGAGAGTCAAGACCATGAGCAAAAAGCCATCCAAGCATGGCCCCAACAAGGCCAAATCCATCATCGCCCAGCCACTGTTCCGCGCCCGTCAGGAACGCGCCGGCAAGGGCAAAGGCAGCTACCGCCGCGAAGCCTTCCAGTCTAATAGCTGGGAGGCTTCTTACTTTCTGGCTGCCTGAAGGCAAGCGCCCCTCCGGCATGATAAGGTCTGTGTCTGATTTGTAATCCCTGGACCTGTGCATGCCCTCTCGTCTTTCCCGTCATTGGCACCTTCGCCAATTGATCGCTGCCTCCAGCCTCATTCTGCTTGTCGCCTGCGCGGAAAAACCCACCGCCGCCGACGCTCAACCCCTGCCCAAACTCCAGACCGCACCCGTGGTAGCGCCCGCTGTCGTGGCCCCGCTGGCCGTGGACAACCTCGACATCCAACCGACCCAGACCTTCGCCGAATGGCAGGCCGGCTTCCGCGCACAAGCCCTGCAGGCCGGCATTACCGCCGCCGTGTTCGACAATGCGTTCGCCAATGTCACCCCGGACATGGCGGTGATCCGTGCCGACCGGAGCCAGCCGGAGTTTTCCCGCCCGGTGTGGGAATACATCGACGGCGCTCTGTCGCCACTGCGCGTGCGCAATGGTCAGGCGCTGCTGATCAAGTACGCCGATATCCTGCAAAGTATCGAACAACGCTATGGCGTCGACCGCCAGGCGCTCGTCTCGGTGTGGGGCATGGAGAGTAACTTCGGCCAGTTCCAGGGCAACAACTCGGTAATCCGCTCCCTGGCGACCCTGGCCTACGAAGGCCGGCGCCCGGCCTTTGCCCAGGCGCAATTGCTGGCGGCCCTGCAGATCATCCAGCACGGCGATATCCAGGCCGACCAGATGAAAGGCTCCTGGGCCGGCGCCATGGGCCAGACCCAATTCATCCCGACCACCTACAACACCCACGCCGTGGACTTCGACGGCGACGGTCGCCGCGATATTTGGAACAGCCCGGCCGACGCCCTCGCCTCCACCGCGCACTACCTGCAAAGCTCCGGTTGGCAGAAAGGCCAGCCGTGGGGGTTCGAGCTCAAACAACTGCCGGCGAACTTCGATTACGCCTTGGCCGATGGCGGCACCCGCAAGACCGTCGCCGAGTGGCTGAAACTGGGGGTCCAGTTACCGCCGGGCGCAAGCATGCCGGCCAATGTCGACCAGCTCTCCGCCGCCCTGCTGCTGCCTGCGGGCTATCGCGGCCCGGCGTTCCTGGTGCTGGATAACTTCCGCGCGATCCTCAAGTACAACAACTCGTCGTCCTATGCGCTGGCGGTTGGCCTGCTGTCGGAACGGTTTGGGGGCGGTGGCGTGATTCGTGGCGAATGGCCAAAAGATGAGCTGCCGCTGAGTCGCTCCCAGCGTATGGATTTGCAGACGGCGTTGAATGCCAATGGCTACGACGCGGGCAACCCGGATGGGATCATCGGCGCCAACACCCGCAAGGCGATTCGTGCGGCGCAGCAGGCGCTGGGCTGGCCGGCGGACGGGTATCCGACCGTGAAGCTGCTGGAGTCCCTGCAAAACCGCTAGATCTGCGTATGGCGACTAAAGCAATCGGGGGCAAGCCCCCTCCCACATTTTGATTTGTGAATACATTCAAGTGTGGGAGGGGGCTTGCCCCCGATTGCGGTTGAGCAGCCACCCACAGATTCAGGTTTTGAACACCACATCCTGCTCCAACACCACCCGCTTTTCCCCCGCATCCAGCCGCACCAATGCACCCATCGGCAGCGTCAGGTTCGGATCGCAATGCCCGCTGCGCCAGCCGGACAATACTGGAGTGCCCAAAGGTTCGAAGGTCTGCGTCAGCAAGCGCTCCAGCGCAGCGTTATCCACCCCCGCCACATCCCCGACCAGCACACCGGCGACCAGGGCCAGCTTGCCCGCCAGGCGCAGGTGCGTGAGCAAGCGGTCGATACGGTAGATCGGTTCGTTGACGTCCTCGATAAACAGGATGATGCCTTCAGCGTCCAGCTCGAAAGGCGTGCCCATCACCGCCGCGATCATCGACAGGTTGCCCCCCAGCAAGCGCCCACAGGCGATGCCAGGCGCGATGGTGGTCAGCGGGAAGGCCACCGGGTGTGCAAGCACGCTGCCAGCGCCGAGCTGACCACGCAGCAGGCTGAACAGGGAGGACTCGGTCGGTGGCTTCTTGTTACCGAGCAGGTCGGCATTGAGCATCGGGCCGTGGAAGGTCACGAAGCCAGCGTAACGGTTGATCGCCAGATGCAGGGCGGTGATGTCGCTATAGCCTACAAACGGCTTGGGGTTGGCGCGGATCAGGTCGAAGTCGAGCGCGTCCAGCAATCGTGGCGTGCCATAGCCGCCGCGCAGGCAGAAGATGGCATCGATATCGGGATTGGCGAAGGCGGCGTGCAGATCGTTGAGGCGGACTTTATCGCTACCGGCGAGGTAGCCGTCGCGCTCATAGACGCCGGGGAAAATTCGCAGGTCGTAGCCGCGCGTGCGCATCCATTGCCCGGCCTTTTCAACGTCCAATGCGGCGGGGCCGGCGGGGGCGATCAGGGCGATGGTGCCTTCGGAACGAAGGGCTGGAACGGCTGCAGTCATACACAACTCTCCCTAGTTAACGCGCAAAAAAATGTGGGAGGGGGTTTGCCCCCGATAGCGGTGGATCAGCCAGCACAGGTAGCGACTGACACACCGCAATCGGGGGCAAGCCCCCCTCCCACATCTGTATTACGAGACCAGGCTTGCCTTGACCAGCTTGGCCTGCTCATCAGCGTGGTACGAAGAACGAACCAGCGGGCCGGAGGCGACGTTCTTGAAACCCATCTTGTAGCCTTCCTCGGCGAACCAGGCGAAGACGTCCGGGTGCACGAAACGTTGTACCGGCAAGTGGCTGCGCGACGGTTGCAGGTACTGGCCCAGGGTCAGCATGTCGATGTCGTGTTCGCGCATGCGCTTCATGACTTCGATGACTTCTTCGTCGGTTTCGCCCAGGCCCAGCATCAGGCCGGACTTGGTCGGGATGTGCGGCATCATCTGCTTGAATTTCTGCAGCAGGGTCAGCGACCACTGGTAGTCCGAACCCGGACGCGCAGCCTTGTACAGGCGTGGCACGGTTTCCAGGTTGTGGTTGAACACATCCGGCGGCTCGGCGGCGGTGATTTCCAGCGCCACGTCCATCCGGCCACGGTAGTCCGGAACCAGGGTTTCGAGCATCACGTTCGGCGACAGTTTGCGGATTTCGCGGATGCAGTCGGCAAAGTGCTGGGCGCCGCCGTCACGCAGGTCGTCGCGGTCTACCGAGGTGATCACTACGTATTTGAGCTTCAGGTCGGCGATGGCGATGGCCAGGCTTTCCGGCTCGTTGACGTCCAGTGGCTTCGGACGACCGTGGCCGACGTCGCAGAACGGGCAACGACGGGTGCAGATGTCACCCATGATCATGAAGGTGGCGGTGCCGCCAGAGAAGCACTCGCCCAGGTTCGGGCAGGACGCTTCTTCGCACACGCTGTGCAGCTTGTGTTTGCGCAGCAGGGCCTTGATACGGTCGACTTCCGGCGAAACCGGGATGCGCACGCGGATCCAGTCGGGTTTCTTCGGCAGTTCGGTAGTCGGAATGATCTTCACCGGGATGCGTGCAACCTTCTCGGCGCCGCGCAGCTTGACGCCGGCTTCCACCTTGGCACGCGGGGCCGGGGCCGGACGTTCGGTGACGTCCAGCGTCGGGATCATGGTTTGCACTGCATCAGTAGTCATAATCAGTCGATTCCGCCCGTAAGGGTCGTCTGCTCAGCATAGTCGAGGTGTTTGACGAGCTGCGCGCGCAGCCGGGCACTTACCTCGGCAAATTTAATCGGTGTGGCGTGTTCGCTCAACTGGGTCATCGCCAACCCGGCGTAGCCGCACGGGTTGATCCGCCGGAACGGCGCCAGGTCCATGTCCACGTTCAAGGCCAGGCCATGAAAGGAACATCCGTGACGAATGCGCAGCCCCAGGGAGGCGATTTTCGCGCCCTCCACATACACGCCAGGAGCATCAGCCTTGGCCGCAGCGGTCACGCCATAACTGGCCAGCAGCTCGATCAGGCAAGCCTCTATACGGCTGACCAGATCGCGCACGCCAAATCCCAGCTTGCGCACATCCAGCAAGAGATAAGCGACCAGTTGACCGGGGCCATGGTAAGTCACTTGGCCACCTCGGTCGACCTGCACCACCGGAATATCTCCCGGCAGCAGCAAATGCTCGGCCTTGCCGGCCTGGCCCTGGGTGAACACCGGCGGGTGTTCCACCAGCCAGACCTCATCGGGGGCCGAGGTGCCGCGCTCGTTCGTGAACCGCTGCATGGCGTGCCAGACAGGCTCGTAGGCCATCTGGCCGAGCTCGCGAAAGCCCAGGACCTGTGACATCACAGCACCATGTGCACGAAGCCGGTGGCCCGCAGTTCACTGTTGATGTTGTAGAGCTGGTCTTGATCAGTCGCAACGATGTGCAACTGGATCGTGGTGTATTTACCGTTGGTGCTGGAACGTTCGTCCACCCGGTTATCGTTGATCGTCGCGTGTTTACGCACGATATCGATGATCTTGTCTTTGTTGCCTACACCGGTATCGCTGATCACCTTGACGGGATAGTCCGTCACTGGGAATTCGATCTTTGGCGCCTTTACTTCTTTATCGGTCATGGCGTAACGGCCTCGTAAGCGGTAAGCCGTGGCGACAGCAAAGCCCCGCGTCGGATCAACACGGGGCTTTGCAGGTGCACACAATCAGTTGAACAAGCCGTAGAAGAATAGACGGATGCTATCCCACACGCGGCGGAAGATACCACCTTCGTCGACAGCGTCCAGCGCGATCAGGTCGGCGCTGTGCACCACCTTGTCGTCCAGTTTCACTTCGACTTTACCGATCACGTCGCCCTTGGCGATTGGGGCAACCAATTGCGGGTTCATGGTCATGCTGGCAGCGAGCTTTTTCAGCTGGCCTTTAGGCATGGTCAGGGTCAGGTCTTCAGCCAGGCCAGCCTTGACTTGGGAAGTCGCGCCTTTCCATACCGGCGCGGTCGCCAGTTCAGCACCCTTCTGGTAGAAGGTCTGGGTTTCGAAGAAGCGGAAACCGTAGGTCAGCAGTTTTTGCGTCTCGGCCGCACGGGCCTGCTCACTGTTGGTACCGAACACGACGGCGATCAGGCGCTGGCCATCACGTACGGCGGACGACACCATGCAGTAGCCGGCTTCGTCGGTGTGGCCGGTTTTCAGGCCATCGACGGTCTTGTCGCGCCACAGCAGCAGGTTGCGGTTAGGCTGCTTGATGTTGTTCCAGAAGAATTCCTTCTGGGAGTAGATCGCGTAGTGCACCGGGTCGACACGAATGATCGCGCGCGCCAGGATCGCCATGTCGTGAGCCGACGAATAGTGCTCAGGGTTCGGCAGGCCGGTCGGGTTCATGAAGTGGCTGTTGGTCATGCCCAGGTCGGCCACGGTTTTGTTCATCATGTCGGCGAACGCGTCTTCACTGCCGGCAATGTGCTCGGCCAAGGCTACGCTGGCGTCGTTACCGGACTGGATGATGATGCCGTGCAGCAGGTCGCTCACGGTGACTTGCGAGCCCACCTTGATGAACATGCGCGAGCCGCCGGTCCGCCAGGCGTTTTCGCTGACGGTCACCGGGTCGTTCTCACCGATCTGGCCGCGACGGATTTCCAGGGTCGCGATGTAGGCGGTCATCAGCTTGGTCAGGCTGGCCGGTGGCAGGCGTTGGTCACCGTTGCTCTCGACCAGCACGTTGCCGCTGGCAGCGTCCATCAGGACCCATGCCTTGGCGGCCAGTTGCGGTGAAGCCGGCACCATTTCAACCGCCCAGGCGGCCGGGGTGATGATCAGCGAGATAAGCAGGCACGTGCGTTTGGCTAAGGTGGTGATGTTCATCCGTCTCTCGAAATTGCTTATGGAAACTTGCCCTCGCGGGCAAAACTTATTCAGACAGCCCGCTACCAGACTGTCACGTGTTCGGTTGCCCGCTCACCCCTTGCCCCTGGGTTTTTATTGTTCAACGAGCCAACAACCACGGCCCAAACCCGCGTACGGGCCTGGGCCATCAATCCTTTGTTACTCGGCGGTGACCACGCTGGGTTGCCCCAGGTTGGCCAGGCGCACGCTGTTCTGTACTTGCGCGACTTCGCTCGGGGAGCCGATCGGGCCCATGCGCACGCGGTGCAGCGTCTGCTGGTTACGCACGATGGAGCTGATAAAGACCGGTGCGTTGACCATGCCGCTGAGCTTGGACCTTAACAGTTCTGCCGCATCCGGGTTGGCGAAAGCGCCCACCTGCAGGTATTGCCCGCCGGCGACCGCGGCGCCTGGCGCTGCATGGGGCACGACCACCGTGTCCGGCGCGTGCTGCTGCGGGGGCGGTGTCCACTGTTCGATCTTGCCGGTGGACGCCGTCACTTGCGGCTGCGCACTCTGCGGCTCGTTGAGCATCAACGGCGCAGGCTTGCCACGCTGAGCCCAGTATTGCGCAGGGTCGATGCCTTCGACCTTGACCCGTGCGGTGCCGGTTTCGGCATAGCCGAGTTTTTTCGCGGCGGCATAGGACAAGTCAATGATGCGGTCCGAATAGAACGGCCCACGGTCGTTGACCCGCAGGATCACCGTGCGATTGTTATCCAGGTTGGTCACCCGTACATAGCTGGGCAGCGGCAGGGTTTTATGCGCTGCGCTCATGCCATACAGGTCATAGACCTCGCCGTTGGCCGTGTTCTGGCCATGGAACTTGGTGCCGTACCAGGACGCCGTGCCCGATTGCACGTAGGTCTTGGATTCCTGTAGCGGAAAGTAGGACTTACCCAGCACGGTGTAGGGGTTGGCCTTGTACGGGCCGGTGTGCAGGGTGGGCGTGGCGTCCGGGATCTTCGACACGTCGACATCCCACCACGGCGCGCCGTCTTTGTGGGCGCGGTTGATGTCCAGGCCCGGCTGGGAACGCACGGCGGTGCCGCCGGGCTTCTGGGTTGCCGGGCCACGGCTGGTGGAACAACTGACGACCAGCAGGGACAACGCGGCGAACGCCACCAGCTTGAGCGGTTGATTGAACGGCGATGCCCGCATTACTTGTTGCCCCGTGCTTGGACCAGCATGTCTGACAGCTGATGCACGGCCATGGCGTACATCACACTGCGGTTATAACGCGTGATCGCGTAGAAATTCTTCAGACCCATCCAGTATTCAGGGCCATTTTCGCCTTCCAGGCGGAACGCCGTGACCGGCATGTCATCGCGTGGCGCATTCTGACTCGACCAGCCCAGCGCCCGCAACTCCCCGACCGTCTTGGCCGGCTCGATGCCCTGGGTGAGGCCTTCATCGGCACGCTCCCCGCTGACATCGGCGCGGATCACCACCGGCTCGCCACCCACCCAGCCGTGGCGCTTGAAGTAGCTGGCCACGCTGCCGATGGCGTCGTCGGGATTGCTCCAGATGTTGATGTGGCCGTCGCCGTCGAAATCCACGGCGTAGGCGCGGAAACTGCTCGGCATGAACTGCGGCAAGCCCATCGCCCCGGCGTAGGAGCCCTTGAGGGTCAGTGGATCGACCTGCTCTTCACGGGCCAGCAGCAGGAATTCGCGCAGCTCCTTGCGGAAGAAGTCGGCGCGGGGCGGGTAATCGAAGCCCAGGGTCGACAAGGCGTCGATCACCCGATAGCTGCCGGTATTACGCCCGTAAAAGGTTTCAATGCCGATGATCGCGACAATCACCTGGGCCGGCACGCCATATTCCTGCTCGGCGCGGGCCAGCACGGCTTCGTGCTGACGCCAGAAATCCACACCACGTGCCACGCGGGCGTCGGTGAGGAACATCGGGCGATATTCCTTCCACTGCTTCACACGTTCGGCGGGGCGGGAGATGGCGTCGAGGATCGCCTGCTTTTTCTGGGCTTCGCGGAACACGCCCATCAGCTGTTCACCGGCGAAACCGTAGTCGCGGGTCATCTCACCGACAAATTCGGCGACCTGAGGTGAACCATCGTAGTCACCGGCCTGCGCCTCCTGCGTTGCACCCAGCAGCCCAATCAGGCCCATCCAGGACGCATGCCGAGTCGCCCAGCCGCGCATTACTTGCATTGACATCTTCACCTTATTCAAACCTGTGCGATCCACTTGCGATGCGTATGAATCGACATCAAAACCCCAAACGCTGACAGCAATGTCACCAGCGAAGTTCCGCCGTAGCTAATGAACGGCAACGGCACCCCAACCACCGGCAGCAGGCCACTGACCATACCGATGTTGACGAAAACGTAAACAAAAAAAGTCATGGTCAAGGCGCCTGCGAGCAATTTGCCGAACAGCGTCTGCGCCTGTGCGGTGATCACCAGGCCACGCCCGATCAGCAGCAAATAGATCAGCAACAGCGCGCAGATGCCCACCAGGCCGAACTCTTCGCCCATCACCGCAATAATGAAGTCGGTGTGGCTCTCTGGCAAAAAGTCCAAGTGCGACTGGGTGCCCAGCAACCAACCCTTGCCAAACACGCCGCCGGAACCGATGGCGGCCTTGGACTGGATGATGTTCCAGCCGGTGCCGAGCGGGTCGCTTTCCGGGTCGAGAAACGTGAGGATCCGTTGCTTCTGGTAATCGTGCATAAAGAAGAACCACATCGCTACTGCCACCGGTACGGCCGCGGCCAGCACGCTGAGGATCCAGCGCCAGCGCAACCCACCCATGAACAGCACGAACGCACCGCCGGCGAGGATCAGCAGCGAGGTGCCGAGATCCGGTTGGCGCACGATCAGGATGAACGGTACGCCGATCAGGATCAGGCTGATGCCCACGTGTTTAAGCTGCGGCGGCAAAGTGCGCTTGGACAGATACCAGGCGATGGTGGCCGGCATCAGGATCTTCATGAATTCCGACGGCTGGAAGCGAATCACCCCCGGAATGTTGATCCAGCGGGTCGCGCCCATGGCGTTGTGGCCCATCACATCCACCACCACCAGCAGCAATACCCCGGCGACGTAGCCGAGCGGCACCCAACGCGCCATGAAACGCGGCTCCAGCTGGGCGATTACCACCATGGACAGCAGGCCCAGGCCAAACGACGACGCCTGCTTGATCAGCAAGTCCCAGTTCTTGCCGCTGGCCGAATACAACACGAACAGGCTGCCGGCGGCCAGGGTCAGCAGCAGGATCAGCAACGGGCCATCAATGTGCATGCGCTGCAGCAACGTCGCACGGCGACGCATCACATCCTCACTGGAGAGGATGCGGTCAAAATTACTCTTCACTGGCCGTAACCTCGGTGTTTGAAGGGGGGCCGCCATATTCGGGCTTGAGCCTGCCGTCGTCGGCCAGCAACCAGGCGTCCATCACCTGACGCACTACAGGCGCTGCAACACCGGAGCCGGACTCGCCGTTCTCCACCATCACGGCCACGACGATTTTCGGGTCGTCTGCCGGAGCAAAGCCGACAAACAAGGCGTGGTCGCGGTGGCGTTCCTGGACCTTGGAGCGGTCGTATTTTTCGCCCTGCTTGATCGCGACCACCTGGGCCGTACCGCTCTTGCCGGCAATGCGGTACTGCGCGCCGACGGCGGCCTTGCGCGCAGTGCCACGGGCGCCGTGCATCACTTGCTGCATGCCATGGTTGACCTTGGTCCAGTCCGACGGGTCGCGCAGCACGATGTCCGGGATCGGGTTGTCATCCACCGGCTTCTCGCCTTCGATGGTCTTGGCCAGGTGCGGACGGTTCCAGATGCCTTTGTTGGCCACCAGCGCCGTGGCCTGGGCCAACTGCAAGGGCGTGGCCTGCATATAGCCCTGGCCGATACCGAGGATCAGGGTTTCACCCGGGAACCACGCCTGACGACGGGTCGCACGCTTCCACTCCCGCGATGGCATCAAGCCAGGAGATTCTTCGAACATATCCAGGGAAACCTTCTGACCCAGGCCGAACTTGCCCATATAGTCAGACAAGCGGTCGATCCCCAGCTTGTGGGCCAGGTCGTAGAAATAGGTGTCGTTGGACCGCATGATCGCGGTGTCCAGGTCGACATAGCCGTCACCGGTACGGTTCCAGTTACGGTATTTGTGATCGTAGTTGGGCAGCATGTAGTAGCCCGGGTCGAACACACGGCTGGAGGCCGTGACCACACCCGCGTCCAGGCCCGCAATCGCTACCGCGGGCTTGATGGTCGAACCCGGTGGGTACAGGCCGCGCAGTACGCGGTTGAACAGCGGTCGGTCGATGGAGTCACGCAACTCGGCGTAGGCCTTGAAGCTGATCCCGGTGACAAACAGGTTAGGGTCGAAACTCGGCTGGCTGACCATGGCCAGGACTTCGCCGCTTTTCGGGTCCAGCGCCACCACGGCGCCGCGCCGCCCGCCCAATGCCATCTCCGCCGCTTCCTGCAGCTTGATGTCCAGGCTCAACACAATGTCTTTGCCGGGAATCGGATCGGTGCGCTTGAGCACGCGCAACACGCGGCCACGGGCGTTGGTCTCGACTTCTTCGTAACCCACCTGGCCGTGCAGTTCCGGCTCGTAGAAACGCTCGATGCCGGTCTTGCCGATATGGTGGGTGCCGCTGTAGTTGACCGGGTCGAGGCTCTTGAGCTCTTTCTCGTTGATCCGTCCCATGTAGCCGACCGAATGCGCAAAGTGCGCACCCTGTGGGTAATGACGCACCAACTGCGCCACCACTTCCACACCCGGCAAACGGAACTGGTTCACCGCGATACGGGCGATCTGCTCTTCGGTCAGCTCGAACAGGATCGGCACCGGCTCGAATGGCCGACGGCCCTGCCTCATGCGTTTTTCGAAGACCACCCGGTCTTCCGGCGTCAATTGCAAGACTTCGACGATGACATCGAGGACTTGCTGCCAGTCACCGGAACGCTCGCGGGTCATGCTCAGGCTGAAGCTGGGCCGGTTGTCCGCGACCACCACGCCATTGCGGTCGAAAATCAGCCCACGGGTCGGCGGAATCGGCTGCACATGCACCCGGTTGTTTTCCGACAGCGTGGAGTGATACTCGTACTGGATCACCTGCAGGAAATACAGGCGGGCGATCAGCACACACATCAGCCCGACGACCAGAATCGCACCAAACACGACCCGAGCGCGTACAAGACGTGCGTCTTTCTCGTGGTCCTTGATGCGGATCGGCTGGGTCATCGGGAGGGGCGCAGATTATTTGTGGTAAGGGTGCCCGGACAGGACTGTCCAGGCGCGATACAGCTGTTCACCGATCAGAATCCTTACCAACGGGTGCGGCAACGTCAGCGCCGACAGCGACCAGCGCTGGTCCGCCCGCGCGCAGACTTCCGGCGCCAGCCCTTCAGGGCCACCGACCATGAAGTTGACGGTGCGCGAGTCCAGGCGCCAGCGATCCAGTTCCACCGCCAGTTGCTCGGTGCTCCAGGGTTTGCCGTGCACTTCGAGGGTGACGATGCGCTCATTGGGGCCGACCTTGGCCAACATGGCTTCGCCTTCCTGACGGATAAAGCGCGCCACGTCGGCATTCTTGCCCCGGGTGTTGAGCGGTATTTCCACCAGTTCCAGCGACAGCTCAGCGGGCAGACGCTTGGCATACTCGTGCCAGCCTTCTTCCACCCACTTGGGCATGCGTGAACCGACAGCGATCAGACGCAGGCGCACAGCCGTTCCTTATTCCTGGTCTTTGTTGAGCTTGTCGAAGTGCGCGTGGCCCACTTCCGGGCTGTGGTGCTTGCCATCAGCGGCACGGCTCTGCTCGGCGCCTTTCCACAGACGCTCCAGGTCGTAGAACTGACGGGCGTTGGAGGTCATCATGTGAACGATCACATCGTCCATGTCCAGCAGCACCCAGTCGCTGTCGCCCTTGCCTTCTTCACCCAGTGGCTTGACGCCTTGGGCTTTGACGGCTTCGCGAACCTTGTCCAGCATCGCGCCGATCTGGCGGTTGGAGGTACCGGTGGCGATGATCATGAAGTCGGTGATGCTCTGCTTGTCGCGCACGTCCAGGACCTGGATGTCCTGGGCCTTCACGTCTTCCAGGGCGGCAACGGCGACTTTTACCAGCTCTTCGCCAGCCAGTTCCGGGCCAACGTGGGCTTCAACCGGCAGCGGGGCGCTTTTGAACGTGCCTTTGCGTTTTACTTTGCTTACGTCTTTGTTCGTCATAAAAAACTCGTTTTGCTCGTATGTTCGGGCGCTCGCTGCACGACTGTTCGTGCGTTCAAGCGCGCCTTTTCAGTTCGACGCACGGTAAAGCCCGTGCGCATCGATGTAGGCCAGGACCGCGTCAGGCACCAGGAAACGTACCGACTTCCCGCTGGCCAGCAGTTGACGGATCTGGGTGGCGGACACCGCAAGCGGGGTCTGCCAGACGAATGCAATATTCCCGTTCGGCCCGGTCAGGGCCAAGGGGTCACTTACCGACCGCGCGGCCAGCAGGTTGCGCAAGGCATCCGGCGGTTCGCTGTCGGCATCCGGGCGTTGCAAAACCAGGATGTGGCAATGCTGGAGGAGTTCCTCCCAGCGGTGCCAAGAGGGCAGGCCGCAAAATGCGTCCCAGCCCAAAAGCAGAAACAACTGGTCATCTGCGGCCAACTCGGCGCGCATCAGTTCCAGGGTGTCGACAGTGTAGGACGGTTTATCGCGTTTGAGTTCGCGGTCGTCCACCACCAGCGGCGATACGCCCTCTACCGCCAGGCGCACCATTTCCAGACGTTGTTGCGGCGACACCTGCGGCGTATCGCGATGGGGCGGCCGCGCGTTGGGCATCACGCGCAGCTCGTCCAGCGCGAGGGCATCCGCGACTTCCAGGGCGCTGCGCAAATGGCCGATGTGCACGGGGTCGAAAGTACCGCCGAGCAGCCCGATGCGTTTAACCATCAAGTGCGCACATGACCGTCGCCGAACACCACGTACTTCTCGCTGGTCAGCCCTTCCAGGCCAACCGGGCCGCGTGCATGGAGCTTGTCGGTGGAGATGCCGATCTCCGCGCCCAGGCCGTATTCGAAGCCGTCGGCAAAACGCGTCGAGGCGTTGATCATCACCGAAGCGGAATCCACTTCATTGAGGAAACGCCGCGCATCGCTGAAATGCTCGGAGACAATGGCGTCAGTGTGCTTGGAGCCGTATTGATTGATGTGTTCAATGGCCTCGTCCAGGTCATCGACAATCTTGATTGACAGGATCGGCGCCGTGTATTCGGTGTACCAGTCCAGCTCGGTCGCTTCGATCACGTCCGCGCCCAGCAACGCACGGGTGCGTTCGCAGCCGCGCAGTTCCACGCCCTTGTCGCGGTAGATGGCAGCCAGCGGCGGCAGCACGCGATCGGCAATGCCGACGTGCACCAGCAGGGTTTCCATGGTGTTGCACGGGGCGTAACGGTGGGTCTTGGCGTTGTCGGCGATGCGGATGGCCTTGTCGATATCGGCAGCAACGTCGATGAACACGTGGCACACGCCGTCCAGATGCTTAATCACCGGCACCTTGGCATCACGGCTGACACGTTCGATCAGGCTCTTGCCACCGCGCGGCACGATCACGTCGACAAATTCCGGCATGGTGATCAGCGCGCCGACAGCGGCGCGGTCGGTGGTTTCCACCACTTGCACCACTTCAGCCGGCAGTTCGGCCACGGCCAGGCCTTGCTGGATGCACGTCGCGATGGCGCGGTTGGAATTGATTGCCTCGGAACCGCCACGCAGGATGGTGGCATTGCCGGACTTGAGGCACAGGCTCGCGGCGTCGATGGTCACGTTCGGGCGCGACTCATAGATGATGCCGATCACGCCCAGTGGCACGCGCATCTTGCCGACCTGGATGCCGGACGGCAGGTAACGCATATCGCGGATTTCACCGATGGGGTCAGGCAGCTTGGCCACCTGACGCAAGCCTTCGATCATGTCATCGATACGTGCCGGGGTCAGCGCCAGGCGGTCCAGCAGGGCCGGCTCCAGGCCATTGGCGCGGCCGTTGGCCAGGTCCAGGTCGTTGGCGGCGGCGAGTTCGGAGCGCGAAGCATCCAGAGCATCGGCGGCAGCCAGCAGGGCACGGTTCTTCTGCGCAGTGCTCGCACGGGCGATCAACCGCGAGGCCTGACGGGCAGCGCGACCCAGGCGGGTCATGTAGTCAAGAACGGACTCAGTCATGGTCAGGGAGTCTTGGCAAAGAGGAAAGCGGCAGATTATAGCTGTGACGCCGCCCGACTGACAGCGGTGACGGGCGGATGGTCGAAATGAACTGTAAAAACCTGGGGTTCAGCGGTAATTAAGGTGGGAGTTGTTATTATTCGGTCACATTTAGCCGTATTAACCCCTGACCGCCATGCCCCAACTCCCCTCCAGCGCCCTGCCCGACTGCTTCTTCGACCGAGATGCGCAACTGCTTGCGCGCGACTTGCTCGGAAAAGTCATACGCCATCGCGTCGGCGAAATCTGGCTTTCGGCGCGAATTATTGAAACCGAAGCCTATTACGTGGCCGAAAAAGGCAGCCACGCCTCACTGGGCTACACAGAAAAGCGTAAGGCTTTGTTTCTGGATGGTGGCCATATCTACATGTACTACGCCCGTGGCGGCGATTCCTTGAACTTCAGCGCCCAGGGGCCGGGCAATGCCGTGCTGATCAAATCGGCTTATCCGTGGGTGGACGAAATCTCCGGCCCGGCCAGCCTGGCGCAGATGTTATTGAACAACCCAAATGCCGACGGCAGCCCGCGCCCCACGCAGAAACTGTGTGCCGGCCAGACCCTGCTGTGCAAAGCCCTGGGCCTGAAAGTGCCGATGTGGGACGCCAAGCGCTTTGACGAGGAACTGCTCTACGTCGAAGACGTGGGCCAGGTTCCGACCCAGATCATCCAGACAACCCGCCTGGGCATCCCCAGTGGGCGCGATGAACACCTGATGTACCGCTTTGTCGATGCTGGCTATGCGCCGTATTGCACACGGAACCCGCTACGCCGGGGCCAGGTCGAAGGCCGGGATTATTTTTTGATTTGAATGAACATAAGAACCGAAAGCACAGCAGATCCAATGTGGGAGGGGGCAAGCCCCCTCCCACAATTGATTTCCAGTGACTAAGGGTTATGTATTTCACAGAGGGAGTGAGGTTTTATGGGCCAATGGCTCGATAGCATTACTGGCTGGCTGACCGTCAACCCGCAATGGCTGGCGGCGGCGGTGTTTATCGTCGCGTGCGTGGAATGCCTGGCCATCGCCGGGCTGATCGTGCCGGGCACGGTGTTGCTGTTTGCTATTGCGGCGCTGGCCGGCAGCGGTGCGCTGTCGTTGAGTGAAACGCTGTTGCTGGGCTTTCTCGGCGGCTTGCTGGGCGATGGAGTTTCCTACTTCCTGGGCCGACATTTCCACCAGAACATCCGGCGCCTGCCCGGCCTGCGCCACCACCCCGAATGGATGAATGGTGCAGAGACCTACTTTCACAAGTACGGCATCGCCAGCCTGCTGGTCGGACGTTTCATCGGCCCCCTGCGCCCGATGCTGCCGATGGTGGCTGGCATGTGCGACATGCCGTTCCCGCGCTTTGCCCTGGTGAGCATTCTTGCCGCTGCCGGCTGGACGGTGGCTTACTTGCTGCCGGGCTGGGCCACTGGCGCCGCGTTCCGCCTGCCGCTGCCGGAAGGTTTCTGGCCGGAGGCAGGTGTTGTCACGGCCTGCCTGGCGGTGCTGCTGGGACTGACCTTGAACAGCAGCCTGCGCGGCCATCGTCGCGCCACCCTGTGGACAGGCTGCGCCAGTCTGATTCTTTTGCTTGCGCTGTTTATCGGCTATCACCACCTCAACGATTTCGACCAGGGTCTGAGCGCGCTGGTGCAGGAGCATCGCAGCGCCTGGCTGGATGAAACCATGGTGATGGTTACCCAGTTGGGTGAGTTCAAGAAGATGTTCGTCGCCAGCGCTGTGTTCACCGGCCTGCTGTTACTGGCACGACAATGGCGCCACGCACTGTTTGTCGGCGCCACGCTGGCCGGGGCCGCCGTGATCAACACCGGGACCAAGTTGTTTTTCGCCCGTGGTCGCCCGGAAATCCTGACAGACCCCCTCACCAGCTTCAGCATGCCCAGTGGCCACGCCTCCGGCGCCTTTGCGTTTTTCCTGGCACTGGCAGTGCTGGCCGGACGCGGCCAACCGACACGGCTGCGCCTGACCTGGATATTGCTGGGCTGCATTCCCGCCGCATTTATCGCGTTGTCTCGGGTGTACCTGGGCGCTCATTGGCCCAGCGACATCCTAGCCGGCACGCTGCTGGCGATGACCGTATGCGCATTCAGCCTGACGGTCAGCCAATACCGCAGCCCGTTGCCGCCGATGCCGGCCAAAGCCTGGTGGCTGGTGCTACCGGCCGTGGTGGCAGTTCTTGGGTTTATCGCCTTTACTGGCACATCCCACGCACTGCTCAGGTACGCCTACTGACCCTTGGCGGGGCCAATCCAGTCGACTGGTGCGACGCGGCGTTCGGTATAACGCTCGCGCCGCTCCAAGAGCATTTCATCGGCGATCTCTGCGGCGCGCGTGGCGATAAATTCAGCGCCGCGCTTTTCATCCTTGCGGATCAGTTGCGTGGTGATGCTGACAAAAAAGGCGTCCCAAGTGGCCATTTCCGATTGCGTTAGCCGAATCATTCCCATCCCCAGATCAAGGTGTGTGATCGGGGACTATTTCAGTCGGCCCCAAGGCGCAACGAAGGAAAATTCCGAGAGTCTGGCCAGTGAATTCCGAAACTCAGGTAAACAACTCACCCTGTAGCTCATCGAGCAGCATCTGGATTGCATCCAGCCGCTGTTGCGGATCGTCGAGCTGCAGCAGGTCGATCTTGTCAGCCTCGGTGAAGGGCAGCAGATAAGCCAACTGATTGGCCAAGGCTTGCTGGCCATCGGCGTGGGCGTTCATGTCCAGCGAGGCGACCATGGGATGCTCGGCCAACGCTTCAAGCAACGCCAACAGATCGGCATCCTCGTCTACCAATGGCCGGTCCGGCTTTTCGCCCAGCCATTGCACCTCGGCCACCAGCAGTTGGTCCTTCTGCACGTTAGCGTCACGCACGCGGAAACGGCGCCCACCTTCGACACGAATCCCCAGCAAGCCATTGTCCTGTTGCTTGAAGTCGCGAATCAGCGCTTCGCAGCCAATCAGTGCGTAGCCATCCGGGGCCATGCCGATCTCCCTGCCGTCAAGGATGCACACCACGCCGAAGCCTTCACCCTTTTTCATGCAACGACTGATCATGTCCAGATAGCGCGCCTCAAATATTTGCAGGTCGAGGGTGCAACCGGGGAACAGCACGGTATTGAGCGGGAACAGCGCCAGACTCATATAAGGTTTCCTTAAACCTGGTTTAAACAATCACTGACACAGCCAACGGCAGGAACACCGCCGTGGCCACGCCCATCAGACTCATGGCCAGCGCCGCAAAGGCGCCGCACTCTTCGCTTTCCTGCAGGGCCACCGAGGTGCCGACGGCGTGGGCGGTCATGCCCAACGCCATGCCGCGCGCCTCGGGGCTGTGCACGCCCAGGCGCGACAGCAGCGCCGGCCCCACCATCGCCCCCACGACACCCGTGATCAGCACAAACACCGCCGCCAGCGCCGCCACACCGCCAATCTGTTCGGCCACCAGCATGGCAATCGGCGAGGTTACCGACTTGGGCGCCATGGTCATCAGCATCATGTGTTCAGCACCGAACCACCAACCGAGCAGCACACACAGGCCGGTAGCCAGAACGCCGCCTATTACCAGCGTAGTAAAAATCGGCCAGAACAATTGGCGAATGCGCCGCAGATTGAGATACAGCGGCACCGCCAGCGCCACCGTGGCAGGCCCCAGCAGAATACCCATGATTTCGGTGCTCTTGCGGTACTCGGCGTAGCTCAGGCCGCAGGTCAGCAACACGCCGATCACCAGCAGCATTGAGACCAGCACCGGTTGCAGGAAGATCCAGCGGGTTTTCTCGAACCCCGCGAGCACCAGCTGATAGGCGCCCAGGGTGATACCAATACCAAACAGCGGATGATGAATAACGGCCGTCCACGCGCCCTGCCAGTCGAAGATCATTGATCCTTCTCCTTGCGCTTGACCATCTGTTGCATCAGCACGCCCACAAAAGCCATGGCGATCACCAGTGACAGCACCAGCGCGCCGACAATGGCCCAGAAATCAGCCGCGATGTCCTTGGCGTAGACCATCACCCCGACTGCCGGCGGCACCAGCAGCAATGGCAAATAGCGCAACAGGCTGCCAGCCGCGAGGCTCAGCGGCTCGCCCACCTCGCCACGCCAGATCAGGAAACCCAGCATCAGCAACAGGCCAATGATCGGCCCCGGCAGTACCGGCAGCAGCAAATGATTGATCGCCGTGCCAATCAACTGAAACAGCACCAGCCATGTCAGACCACGTAACAGCATCCGTCCTCTCCCCCTCTGAACCCGCCCGCATTATAAGCATGCCGGCCCTATGCATCGGCATTCGCCAAAAGCATGGTGGGTTGACCGGGCTGGTTGCCCGTGATGATCTACATTGGTTCTCTGTAATCCATAAAACTGCATCGATGAACCAAGGAGAGACGCAATGCCCTATGTACCTGTAGCGCAGCTCAAAGATTATGTCGGCAAGGAACTGGGACGTTCCGAATGGTTCACCATCGACCAGGCACGTATCAACCTGTTCGCAGAGGCCACTGGCGATCATCAGTTCATCCACGTCGACCCGGTCAAGGCGGCGCAAACGCCGTTCGGCAGCACCATTGCCCACGGTTTCCTGTCTCTGTCGCTGATGCCCAAGTTGATGGAAGACATCCTGATCATGCCCGAAGGCCTGAAAATGGCGGTCAACTATGGCCTGGACAGCGTGCGTTTTATCCAGCCGGTGAAGGTCAATTCCAAGGTGCGCCTGAACGTCACCCTCACTGATGTCACCGAAAAAAAACCCGGCCAGTGGCTGTTCAAGGCCACCGCCACGCTGGAAATCGAAGGCCAGGAAAAACCGGCGTACATCGCTGAGTCGCTGTCACTCTGCTTCGTGTAAGCGCTTCCCTGTGGTGAGGGACTGAAACTCACCACAGGGCATGTAAATTTATGTATGAACCTCGCAGCTGCGGCATACTCGGCGCTCAATTATCCGGATCCCGCTATGCGCCCACTCGCCCCCCTTGCCCTTGCCCTGTTGCTCACCGCTTGCGGAGACGGCGAATCGCTGTTGCCGCCCGATGCGCGCCTGCCCGACGGCGGCCGCTACCGGGGCGATGTGGTCAACGGTTTGCTGCAAGGCCAGGGCCGTGTGGACTACCCCAACGGCAGCTGGTACGCCGGCGCATTCGACAAGGGCCAGTGGCACGGCCAGGGCGAATGGCACGGCAGCAACGGCGAAGTCTATAAGGGCCAGTTCCAGCAAGGCCTGTTCGACGGCCAGGGCAGCCTGACCACCGCAGCCAGCCAGTATGTCGGCGGTTTCCGCGCCGGCCGGCGCAACGGCGAAGGCACCCTCAAAGAGGGGCAAATGACCTACCGTGGCGAATTCAAAGACGATCAATATTCCGGCCTCGGCCGCCTGGAGCTGGCCGACGGCAGCCAGTACCAGGGCCAGTTCGCCCACGGCAAACCCAACGGCGAAGGCCAGCGCAACGACGACAGCGGCAACCAGTTCAGCGGGCACTTCGTCGATGGCCAGTTGGAGGGCAACGGCACCTTCAACAGCGCCGACGGCGACATCTATGTCGGCCAATTCAAGCAGAACCAGCTCAACGGCAAGGGCCGCTATGAAAACGCCGACGGCGACGTGTGGATCGGCCAGTTCAAGGAAGGCGCGCTCAGCGGCAAGGGCGAGCTGATCGGCGTGGACGGCAGCCATTACGTCGGCCAGTTCAGCGATTGGCGCTTTACCGGCGAAGGCCGCCTGAACCTCACCGACGGCAGCTTCTATATCGGCGGCTTCGACAGCGACAACTATCAGGGTCGCGGCACCCTGGTACTCTCCGACGGCACCGTGCAAGCCGGGACCTGGGTCAACGGCATGCGCGTGCGTGACGCCGACGGCACGTTGCTGCCCGACCCGCTGGAAATCGGCGTGCTGGTCCAAGGCCGCTTGCTCGATGCTGCGCTCGCCGCCGTGCCCGCCTCAACACCTGCCGTGGAGCTGTATACCCTGGCCGTGGCCGGCGACGGCAAACAAAGCGTGTTCCTGCGCGAAGCCGATTACGTCAGCAACATGCTCGCCACGCGCTTCGGCGCACGCGGGCAGATCCGCCTGGTCAACCACCGCGACCATATCGCCGACCGCCCCCTGGCCACCCGCGAAAGCCTGCGCCGCGCCGTGCAAACCCTGGCCGAGCGCACCGGCCCGGAAGACCTGGTGTTTATCTACATGACCAGCCACGGCACCCACGAACATGAACTGGTGCTGGACCAGCCACGCATGGAGCTGGCCGACTTGCCGGCCGATGAGCTGGCCGCCGTGCTTGCACCGCTGAAAAACCGCGACAAGATCGTCGTGATTTCCGCCTGCTATTCCGGCGGCTTTATCCCCGCGCTCAAAGATGATCGCACCCTGATCATGACGGCTTCCCGCGCCGACCGCGTGTCCTTCGGCTGCTCCGAAGAGGCCGACTTCACCTACTTTGGCGACGCCCTCTTCGCCCAAGCCTTCAACCAGACCGACGACTTGCAGCAAGCCTTCAAACTGGCGCAGCTGCATGTGAGCGAACGCGAACAGGCCGACAATTTCGAAGCGTCCGAACCGCAGATCTGGGCCCCCAAAGGCGTGATCGCCCATTGGCAACTTTTACGCAAACAGCAGGCACGAAAGGCGCTCGAAAGCGTCTCAATGAATAGCAAGGAAGCCAAAGGCAACTAAGCTGTAACGTGTAACAAGGGGGAAACACTATGTACCTGACACCTCAGCATATCTTGCTCGCGGGGGCCTCCGGCCTCACTGGCGAACACCTGCTCGACCGCCTGCTCAACGAACCCACCGTAACCCGCGTGCTCGCGCCGAGCCGCAAGCCGCTGGCCGAACATCCGCACCTGGAAAACCCGGTGGGTGACCCGGCGGTGTTCCTGCCGCAACTGAGCGGCCGGGTGGATATCGCCTTCTGCTGCCTGGGCACCACGATCAAAAAAGCCGGCTCGGAAGAGGCCTTCCGTGCGGTTGACCTGGACCTGGTCGTCGCCTTCGCCAAGCGCGCGCGGGAACTGGGCGCACGGCACCTGATCGTGATCAGCGCGATTGGCGCCGACCCCAAATCCTCGATTTTCTACAACCGGGTCAAAGGGGAAATGGAACAGGCGCTCAAGGCCCAAGGCTGGCCGCAACTGACCATCGTGAGGCCTTCGCTGTTATTGGGAGAACGGCTGGAGCCGCGTTTGGCCGAACAACTGGCCGGGCCGTTGTCACGGTTGATTCCAGGCAAGTACAGAGGGATCGAAGTATGCGAGCTGGCCCGAGCCATGTGGCGCCTGGCGCTGGAAGAGCAGGATGGGGTGCGGGTGGTGGAGTCGGACGATCTGCGCAAACTGGGTAAGTAAGAGCTGACACAGAGCAAATGTGGGAGGGGGCTTGCCCCCGATGGCGGTGGGTCAGTCTGCCTATGGGTTGACTAAAACACTGCTATCGGGGGCAAGCCCCCTCCCACATTGGCCTGTGGTGTTTTTAAGATCCAGGCTACAGCCCGCCCGTTGCATTAAACCCCACGCCCAGCACTGTCAACACCGACAACGGCAGCAACAAGGTGTCGAGCAACGCACTCGCCGGCAGGTCGACGCCGGGATAGCTCGGCGCCTCGGCACCAAACCGGTCCTTGGCGCAGCAGCCGCCATTCATCGCATACAGGTCCAACCGCGTGCCGGCATACACCACCGGCGCGCCCGGTTGCGCGGCGTCCAGGGTGCGGGCCGTGGCGCAGCCGGTCAGGTGCAACGCCAACACCAGCAGCAGCGCCTTATTCATCACTGCTCAAATGGTGCTCGCCCCAACGCGGCAGCATGTCCTGGGGGATGTTGAGCAGGTTGAGAATCCGCGCGACCACAAAGTCCACCAGATCATCAATGGTTTGCGGCTGGTGATAAAAGCCTGGCGACGCGGGCAAGATGGTCACGCCCATGTTAGACAGCTTGAGCATGTGCTCCAGATGAATGCTCGAATACGGCGCCTCACGTGGCACCAGGATCAACTGGCGACGCTCTTTCAAGGTCACGTCTGCCGCGCGCTCGATCAGGTTATTGCAGGCCCCGGTGGCAATCGCCGACAAGGTGCCAGTGGAGCACGGCACCACCACCATCGCCGCCGGCGCGCCGGAGCCCGAGGCCACCGGCGACATCCAGTCTTCTTTGCCGTAGACCTTGATCTGCCCCGCCGCCGCACCGGTGTACTCGGTGAGGAAGGCCTGCATCATCTGCACCTTGGCCGGCAGTGCCACGTCGGTCTCGGTGGCCATCACCAGTTGTGCGGCCTTGGAGATCAGGAAGTGCACCTCGCGGTCCTCGCGCACCAGGCAATCGAGCAGGCGCAGGCCATAGGGCGCGCCCGAAGCACCGGTCATCGCCAGGGTAATGCGTTCCGGGCCGCTCATTTGAGCGCCTCGGCCAGCTTGCCATGCAGGCCGCCAAAGCCGCCGTTGCTCATGACCACCACGTGGGTGCCCGGTTTGGCCTGCTGTTTGACGTACTCGATAATGCCTTCAATGCTGTCGCAAACCGTCGACGGCACGGTGCACAACGCTGCAATGCCCGGCAGGTCCCAGCCGAGATTGGGCGGCGCATACCACACAGCCTGATCGGCGTCGTTGACGCTTTCGGGCAAGCCATCGCGGTGCGCGCCGAGCTTCATGGAGTTGGAGCGCGGTTCGATGATCGCAATGATCGGAGCATCTCCCACACGCTTGCGCAGGCCATCCAGCGTAGTGGCGATCGCCGTAGGGTGGTGGGCAAAGTCATCGTAGATGGTAATCCCGTTCACATCGGCGACTTTTTCCATGCGCCGCTTCACGCTCTTGAACGCGCTCAACGCAGCAATGCCCATGGACGGCACCACGCCCACATGCCGCGCCGCCGCCAACGTCACCAAGGCGTTAGCGACGTTGTGCTGGCCGGTCATATCCCATTCGACGATGCCCTGGGCTTCGCCTTCGAACAGCACTTCAAACCTGGAACCGTCTTCGCTGAGCAACTTGACCTGCCACTGCCCGCCGGCGCCGGTGGTTTGCACCGGGGTCCAACAGCCCATCTCGATCACGCGCTGCAAGGCTGGCTCGGTGGTGGGGTGAATCACCAGGCCTTCGCTCGGAATGGTGCGCACCAGGTGATGAAATTGACGCTCAATCGCCGGTAGATCGGGGAAGATATCCGCGTGATCGAACTCAAGATTGTTCAGGATCGCCGTACGCGGACGGTAGTGGACAAACTTGGAGCGCTTGTCGAAAAACGCGCTGTCGTATTCGTCCGCTTCAATCACAAAGAACGGCGTATCGCCCAAGCGCGCCGACACCGAGAAGTTCTGCGGCACACCGCCGATCAGGAAGCCAGGGCTCATGCCCGCATGCTCCAGCACCCAGGCGAGCATGCTGCTGGTGGTGGTCTTGCCGTGAGTGCCGGCCACGGCCAGTACCCAGCGGCCTTGCAGGACGTGGTCGGCCAGCCATTGCGGGCCGGACACGTAAGGCAAGCCTTTATTGAGTACGTATTCGACCGCGGGGTTGCCACGGGACATGGCATTGCCGATCACCACTAGGTCAGGCACCGGGTCAAATTGCGCGGGGTCGTAACCTTGGGTCAGCTCAATGCCCTGGGCTTCGAGTTGCGTACTCATGGGCGGGTAAACGTTGGCATCGGAGCCTGTCACGTGATGACCCAATTCTTTGGCCAAAACCGCCATCGAGCCCATGAAAGTGCCGCAGATACCAAGAATATGAATGTGCATAGTCGACCTCGTAAACATCGAGGCAGGTTAGCGCAGGGGGGCGAAAATCGCACTCTTTAGCTGTAGGACCTGACCACAGTCACCCGGATAGGGACGCCCGTGCGATGCCGTGCCGGCGCAGCTTTCTATAGAGTGTGTTACGGCTGACACCCAATTGCTCCGCCGTGTGGGTCATGTGCCAGCGTTGTTGCTCCAGGGCGGTGAGCAAGGCGAGTCGCTCGGCGTCTTCCAGAGGTAACTCTGCGGGCTTGGCCCCCGTCACCGGATGCGGCCGGGCCTGGCGGATCGACGCGGGCAAGTCTTCCAGCCCCACGCGCCCGTTGTCACACAGCGCCGCCAGCGTGCGCAGAACCGTGCGCAGTTGTCGCACATTACCGGGCCAGGCAAAGGTCAGCAGCGCCGAACGCGCTGCCGGGTCGAGTTGTACGGTTTGCCCGTCCGCCTCTTCAGCCAGCAGGAAATCCAGCAACTGGGATTTATCGCTGCGCTCGCGCAACGCCGGCAAACCCACTTCCAGGCCATTGAGCCGGTAATACAAGTCCTCACGGAAACTGCCGTCCTGCACACGCGCCAGCAAATTGCGGTGCGTTGCGCTGACGATTCTGACGTTCACCGCCTCGGGCTCACCGCCGATGGGTACCACCATGCGATCCTCCAGCACCCTTAATAGACGGGTTTGCAGCGCCAGAGGCATATCGCCGATTTCATCGAGGAACAGGGTGCCGCCATCCGCCTGCTGCAACTTGCCCTGCATCCCTTCTTTGCGTGCCCCGGTGAAACTGCCGCCGCGATATCCGAACAGCTCACTCTCGATCAGGCTTTCCGGGATGGCGGCGCAGTTGAGGGCGACGAAGGCTTTGTCGGCACGCTGGCTGGCGTGATGCACAGCCTTGGCAAAGGCTTCTTTGCCGCTGCCGGTTTCCCCGTTAATCAACAGCGGCACATCACGCTCGAATACCCGCAGGGCCTTGCGGAAATCGTTTTGCAACGCGGGGTCACCCAGGCAGATGCCGGCCAGACGGGCAGGCTCCGGCTTGCTGATGGGTACCGACACACTGCGCGGCAGCCCACGCAACGCGGCAAACAAGCGCCGCCCGTCACGAGTACGCAGCGGCCAACTGGCGGTCGCATTGGCGCTGGCGCGACCGAGCAACTGATCCAGGGAGCAGTCGAAAAACGCTTCCACAGGCTTCCCCAGCAAATCGCCACGCACCTGCCCTAACAGGTTCAGTGCGCTCTGGTTGAGCGCACAAATGCGCCCTTCGCCATCAAACGCCAGCAACCCTTCGCTGAACAGGCCCACCGACTCGGCCTGCAAATGAAAGCGCAGCAACCAGTGATGTTCAAAGTGACGCAGGAAGTAACAACTCTCGATCATCTTCGCCGACAGATTCACCAGCGCCATCGTGTGGAACTGACTCTGGCGCGACACCGCTTCCCGGGCCGACGACACGTCCAGCACTGCCAGCAGTTCGCCATGGGGGTCGAACACCGGGCTTGCCGAGCAGGTCAGCCCGGTATGACGGCCACGGAAGTGCTCGTCGCGATGAATGGTCAGGGACTGGCGCTCCACCAGGCAGGTGCCGATGCCATTGGTGCCTTCGCAGGCCTCGCTCCAATCAGCACCGAGCCACAACCCGGCACGCTCGAAAATCTTGCGCTCGGACGGCGCTGTGACACAGTTGAGGATCACCCCGCGCGCATCGGTGAGAAGCACCGCGTGGCCGGCGCCGGAGAGTTGCTGGTGCAGGCTGTTCATCTCCGTGCCGGCGATGTGCAGGACTTGTTGCAGGCGCTCGCGGCTTTCCAGCAAACGGCCGTGTTCGAGCACGGTGGGGGCGATGGTTTGCGCAGGGTCGAGGTGGTAATCCTCCAGGCACCGCAGCCAGGAACGGGCGATGGACGGATCGCTGGACGGGTCGCGGCCACGCGCCACGGTGATGACTTGCTGGGCATGGCGGCTGAAATGATCGTTGTGCATGTTCTTATTATTCTCCCTGCGTGAGAACGCCCAGCATCCCCCAGCCCTGCGACAGATGCAATCCCGTGCCGACCCACCGGTCACAGGCTGTACCGTTTATGGCACAAACTGTCACATGCGCTGTACCAGTCGTGTGACAGCAACGCCTTGCAACAAACCCCAACTCCTTGATTTACCTGGCCCTCAAAGCAGTGGCCCAACCTTTGCTCTACGCTTTATCAAGCGCAGCAACAGCGCTGCACTCCAATAAACATAAAAGCCAGGAGATACCCACCATGCGTTACGCACACCCCGGTACTGAAGGCGCGATCGTTTCGTTCAAGGCCAAGTACGGCAACTACATTGGTGGCGAATTCGTTGCGCCGGTCGACGGCAACTATTTCACCAACACCTCGCCGGTCAACGGCAAGCCTATCGCCGAGTTCCCGCGCTCTACTGCCAAAGACATCGACAAAGCACTCGACGCCGCCCACGCCGCCGCTGACGCCTGGGGCAAGACCTCGGCTCAGGACCGCTCGCTGGTGCTGCTGAAAATCGCCGACCGCATCGAACAGAACCTCGAACTGCTGGCCATCACCGAAACCTGGGACAACGGCAAGGCCGTGCGTGAAACCCTCAACGCCGACATTCCACTGGCCGCCGACCACTTCCGCTACTTCGCCGGCTGTATTCGCGCCCAGGAAGGCACCAGCGCCGAGATCAACGAACACACCGCGTCCTACCACTTCCATGAGCCTCTGGGCGTAGTCGGCCAGATCATCCCGTGGAACTTCCCGATCCTGATGGCTGCGTGGAAACTCGCGCCGGCCCTGGCCGCCGGTAACTGCGTGGTGCTCAAGCCCGCCGAGCAAACGCCGCTGGGCATCACCGTACTGATGGAAGTAATCGGCGACCTGCTGCCGCCGGGCGTGCTTAACGTGGTGCAAGGTTTCGGCAAAGAAGCCGGCGAGGCCCTGGCCACCAGCAAGCGTATCGCCAAGATCGCCTTTACCGGCTCGACCCCGGTGGGTTCGCACATCATGCATGCGGCGGCCGAGAACATTATTCCGTCCACCGTCGAGTTGGGCGGCAAGTCGCCGAACATCTTCTTCGCCGACATCATGAAAGCCGAACCGTCGTTCATCGAGAAAGCCGCCGAAGGCCTGGTGCTGGCATTCTTCAACCAAGGCGAGGTGTGCACCTGCCCATCCCGTGCGCTGGTGGAAGAATCGATCTACGACGACTTCATGAAGGTGGTGATGAAGAAAATCGAGCAGATCAAACGCGGCGACCCGTTGGACACCGACACCATGGTCGGCGCCCAGGCGTCCGAACAGCAGTTCGACAAGATCCTGTCCTACCTGGAAATCGCCAAGGGTGAAGGCGCGCAACTGCTGACCGGCGGCAAGGTCGAGCAACTCACCGGCGACATGGCGGGCGGCTATTACATCCAGCCGACCCTGCTCAAGGGCACCAACGACATGCGCGTGTTCCAGGAAGAAATCTTCGGCCCAGTGGTGAGCATCACCACCTTCAAGGACGAAGCTGAAGCCCTGGCGATTGCCAACGACACCGAGTTCGGCCTCGGCGCCGGCGTGTGGACCCGCGACATCAACCGCGCCTACCGCATGGGCCGGGCGATCAAGGCGGGCCGCGTGTGGACCAACTGCTACCACCTGTACCCGGCGCATGCCGCATTTGGCGGTTACAAGAAGTCCGGCGTGGGTCGCGAAACCCACAAGATGATGTTGGATCATTACCAGCAGACCAAAAACTTGCTGGTGAGCTACGACATTAATCCGTTGGGCTTCTTCTAACTACCGCCCCTCCCACCTTTGAAATGCGATCAACTGTGGGAGGGGACTTTACCCCCCCCAGAGTTTTAGATCTTCATAAGTACTTGCGATGTGCATTCGGCATAAATAAGCCGAGTTAAAAACAATAACAATGAAAGGTACTTTCCCATGCCTAACGAACCCACTGGCTCTTCCGTCGACTTCGAAAAAGTCGGCACCGATTACTTCCAACAACGCGAACTGAAAAAAGGCGCCGCCGGCTGGGTGCTGTTAGTTGGCCTTGGCGTTGCCTACGTGATCTCCGGCGACTACGCCGGCTGGAACTTCGGCCTGGCCCAAGGGGGTTGGGGCGGGATGTTCCTCGCTACATTGCTGATGGCCACCATGTACCTGTGCATGTGTTTTTCCCTGGCCGAACTGTCTTCCATGATTCCTACCGCTGGCGGTGGCTACGGCTTCGCCCGCAGTGCATTTGGCCCCTGGGGCGGGTTCCTGACAGGCACCGCGATCCTGATCGAATACGCCATTGCCCCCGCCGCCATCGCCGTGTTTATCGGCGCCTATTGCGAGTCACTGTTCGGCATTGGCGGCTGGATGATCTACCTGGCGTTCTACATCATCTTTATCGGCATCCATATTTTCGGGGTTGGCGAGGCTTTAAAGCTGATGTTCGTGATCACCGCCGTCGCCGCGATTGCCCTGGGCGTGTTCCTGGTGGCCATGGTGCCGCACTTCAACGTCGCCAACCTGCTGGACATTCCCGTGACCGAGGCCAAGGGCGCCAGCACCTTCCTGCCCTTCGGCTACGTCGGTGTGTGGGCCGCGATCCCCTATGCGATCTGGTTTTTCCTGGCGGTTGAAGGTGTGCCACTGGCCGCCGAAGAAACCAAGAACCCCAAGCGCGACCTGCCTCGCGGCCTGATTGGCGCCATTGTGGTGCTGACCAGTTTTGCCCTGTTGATCCTGGTGATTGCCCCCGGTGGCGCCGGGACCTATGCGCTGATCAAATCCGGTAACCCGCTGGTTGAAGCACTGGCGTTGTCCTACGGCGGTTCGACCTGGATGGGCAGCTTCGTCAACCTGGTGGGCCTGGCGGGCCTGATCGCGAGCTTTTTCTCGATTATCTATGCCTATTCACGGCAGATCTTCGCCTTGTCCCGCGCCGGTTACCTGCCGCGCAAACTGTCCCAGACCAACAAAAGCAAGGCGCCGGTACTGGCCTTGGTGATCCCCGGCATCATCGGTTTTGGCCTGTCGCTGACCGGCCAGGGTGATCTGCTGATCCTGGTGGCCGTGTTTGGCGCGACGATTTCCTACGTGCTGATGATGGCCGCGCACATCACCCTGCGCATTCGTCGCCCCAAAATGGAACGTCCTTACCGCACACCGGGAGGCATCTTTACCTCCGGTGTCGCGCTGGTATTGGCTTGCGTGGCCGTAGTGGCGGGCTTTTTGGTGGATCCGCGGGTGGTGATTGGCGCCGCGATCATCTATGGAGTATTAATTGCTTACTTTGCTTTCTACAGCCGGCATCACTTGGTAGCAGGCACGCCCGAAGAGGAATTCGCGGCGATCCAGGCCGCAGAGGCCGCCTTGCACTAACTGCCGTAAACCTCGACGCGGGCAACTGCTCGCGTCGTCAAGGAGACACTGTATGGCAAGCTTTTCCCACGCGGTCGGTGCACAGACCTACCGCTTCGACAGCCTCAAGGACGTGATGGCCAAGGCCAGCCCGGCACGCTCCGGGGACTTCCTCGCTGGCGTCGCCGCGCAGAACGACGGCGAGCGCGTCGCGGCGCAAATGGCGCTGGCGAACATCCCGCTCAAGCACTTCCTGGAAGAAGCGCTGATCCCCTATGAAAGCGATGAAGTCACCCGGCTGATCATCGACACCCACGATAAACCGGCGTTTGCAGCGGTCAGCCACCTGACCGTCGGCGGGCTGCGCGATTGGCTGCTCAGTGATGCGGCCGACGAACATTCCCTACGCGCATTGGCGCCGGGGCTGACACCGGAAATGGCCGCGGCCGTCTCCAAGATCATGCGCGTGCAGGACTTGGTACTGGTAGCGCAAAAGATCCGCGTAGTCACCCAGTTTCGCGGCACCATGGGCCTGCGCGGGCGCCTGTCGACCCGCCTGCAACCCAACCACCCGACGGATGAACCGGCCGGCATCGCCGCCAGCATTCTCGACGGCCTGCTGTATGGCAACGGCGACGCCATGATCGGCATCAACCCGGCCACCGACAGCATCGCCTCGATCTGCGCCATGCTGGAGATGCTCGACGCGATCATCCAGCGCTACGAAATCCCCACCCAGGCCTGTGTGCTGACCCACGTCACCACCTCTATCGAAGCGATCAACCGGGGCGTGCCGCTGGATTTGGTATTTCAGTCCATTGCGGGGACAGAGGCGGCCAATGCCAGTTTCGGCATCAACCTGAACGTGCTGCAGGAAGGTTACGACGCGGGCTTGAGCCTGAACCGTGGCACCTTGGGCCAGAACCTGATGTATTTCGAAACCGGCCAGGGCAGCGCCTTGTCGGCCAACGCGCACTTTGGCGTCGACCAGCAAACCTGCGAAACCCGGGCCTATGCCGTGGCACGGCATTTCAAACCATTTCTGGTCAACACCGTGGTCGGGTTTATCGGCCCCGAGTACCTGTACAACGGCAAGCAGATCATCCGCGCCGGCCTCGAAGATCACTTCTGCGGCAAATTGCTGGGCGTGCCGATGGGTTGCGACATCTGCTACACCAACCACGCCGAAGCCGACCAGGACGACATGGACACCCTGCTGACCCTGCTCGGCGTGGCCGGGATCAACTTCATCATGGGCATCCCCGGCTCCGACGACATCATGCTCAACTACCAGACCACCTCGTTCCACGACGCGCTGTACGCCCGCCAGACACTGGGTTTAAAACCGGCGCCGGAGTTTGAACAATGGCTGGCGAAAATGGGCATCTTCACGCAGGCCGACGGCAAGGTACGCTTCGGCAATAGCCTGCCACCGGCGTTTCGCCAAGCCTTGGCGCAATTGGGATGAAGGAGCCGACCGTGCAACCAGAATTGCCTGACAACCCGTGGCTGGAACTGCGCCGCCTGACCCCGGCGCGCATCGCTCTCGGCCGTACTGGCACCAGCATTCCCACTAACGCCCAGCTGGATTTTCAGTTCGCCCACGCCCAGGCGCGGGACGCGGTGCACCTGCCCTTCGATCATGCAGGCATCAGCAGCCAACTGGCCGAACGCGGACGCGACAGCCTGTTACTGCATAGTGCCGCCAGTGACCGGCACAGCTACCTGCAACGCCCGGACCTGGGGCGACGTTTAAGCGATGAGTCAGCCCAGGCCCTGCGCGACCATGCGTCGGCCAACCCTGGCGGCGTGGACCTGGCGGTGGTGGTGGCAGATGGTCTTTCGGCGTTGGCGGTGCATAAACACACGCTGCCGTTTCTGACACGCATGGAGGAACAGACCCACGCCGAAGGGTGGTCCTTGTCGCCCGTCATTCTGGTGGAACAGGGCCGCGTTGCCGTGGCGGATGAGATTGGCCAATTGCTCGGCGCCAAAATGGTGGTGATCCTGATCGGCGAACGGCCAGGGCTCAGTTCGCCGGACAGTTTGGGGCTGTACTTCACTTACAACCCCAAGGTCGGCCTCACGGATGCGTATCGCAATTGCATCTCCAATGTGCGCTTGGAAGGCTTGAGTTATGGCATGGCGGCCCATCGCCTGCTGTACTTGATGCGAGAGGCCTGTCGCCGGCAGCTGTCGGGGGTCAACCTCAAGGATGAGGCGCAGGTGCAGACCATCGAATCCGACGACACGGACCTGATGAAAGGAAATTTCCTGCTCAGCCCACCCGAGGACTGATCCCGGCACGATTGCGCTTTTTGGCGTCTTTAGGCAGCATCAAGTCACGGCCGCGCGTGTGGTCATACCCCATTTGGAAGTTGAGGCCTGGCATGCGGATTACTCAAGCGACCCTGGAACACCTGGACCTGTTGACCCCGCTGTTCGTCAAATACCGCGAGTTTTACGGGGCGCTGCCCTTTCCGGATTCGTCGCGGGCCTTCCTGGAAAAGCGCCTGCGCCGCAAGGAATCGGTGATCTACCTGGCGCTGGCCGATGATGATGACAAGAAATTGCTTGGGTTCTGCCAGCTGTATCCAAGCTTTTCGTCGCTGTCGCTCAAGCGGGTGTGGATACTCAACGACATCTATGTGGCCGAGGACGCACGCCGCCAACTGGTGGCGGACAACCTGATGCGCACGGCGAAGAAGATGGCCAAGGAGACGCATGCGGTGCGGCTGCGGGTGTCGACCAGCAGTGACAATGAAGTGGCACAGAAGACCTACGAGTCGATCGGGTTTCGCGAGGACACGGAGTTCAAGAACTACACCTTGCCGATCAGCGAAGACTGAGCCCCCAAACACTGCAAACCCATTGTGGGAGGGGGCTTGCCCCCGATAGCGGCGTACCAGTCAGACTATTTATAACTGACACGCCCTCATCGTGGGCAAGCCCCCTCCCACATTTGGCTTTGCGACATCCCCCGCTACAAAACCAACAGGCTTTTCACCTCTCAATCCGTATAATGCGGACCCTTCAGGGTTGTAAGAAATGCGGCATACACTTGTAGCCTTATTAACCCGAGCTTCCGCACAAGCCTGCTGAGCCGGGCTATTCACACAGGTGCCATCCATGGATTTCAACCCGCTCGACCTTATCCTGCATCTCGACGTCTACCTCGACCTGCTGGTAACCAATTACGGTCCGTGGATCTACGCCATTCTGTTTCTGGTGATCTTTTGCGAAACCGGCCTGGTGGTCATGCCGTTCCTGCCGGGTGATTCCCTGTTGTTTATCGCCGGCGCCATCGCTGCAGGTGGCGGCATGGACCCGGTATTGCTGGGCGGCCTGTTGATGCTGGCGGCGATCCTCGGCGACAGCACCAACTACGTGATCGGGCGAACTGCCGGAGAACGCTTGTTCAGCAACCCGAACTCGAAAATCTTCCGCCGCGATTACCTGCAAAAGACCCACGACTTCTACGACAGGCACGGCGGCAAAACCGTGACCCTGGCGCGCTTCCTGCCGATCCTGCGCACCTTTGCGCCGTTCGTCGCCGGCATCGCGAGAATGCCCTACCCGCGCTTTTTCGGTTTCAGCGTACTGGGCACCATCCTCTGGGTCGGCGGCCTGGTGACCCTGGGCTACTTCTTCGGCAACGTGCCATTTATCAAGAAAAACCTGTCGCTGCTGGTGGTGTTCATCATCCTGCTGTCCCTGGTGCCGATGATCATCGGGGTATTCCGCAGCCGTTTTGGCCGCACCTCCTCCGAAGCCAAGCCGCACTGACCTGCGATGTGGTCCCTCAGCGCCTGGCGTCGCCGGCGCCTGCTGGCCAAGCACCCGATTGCCGATGACACCTGGCAGCGGGTGCGCCACCACCTGACCTTCCTCGACGGCATCAACGCCGAGCAGGACCAGTGGCTGCGCGAAGCCTGCGTGGTGTTCCTCGCCGAAAAACACCTGACCGCCCTGCCCGGCGTCGAACTGCACCAGGAACAACGCCTGCTGCTGGCCGCCCAGGCGCAATTGCCGCTGATGAACCTCGGCGACCTCGACTGGTACCAGGGCTTCCACGAAATCGTGCTGTACCCCGACGATTTCCTCAGCCCCCAGCGCCATCGTGACAGCAGCGGCATCGAACACGAGTGGGACGGCGAACACAGCGGCGAAGCCTGGCAACAAGGCTCGGTGATCCTCGCCTGGCCCGGCGTGCTCGCCAGCGGCCAGTGGAAAGGCTACAACCTGGTAATCCACGAACTGGCGCACAAACTCGACATGCTCAACGGCGACGCCAATGGCCTGCCGCCCCTGCACAGCGACATGCGCGTGCAGGAGTGGGCCAGCGTGATGCAGGGCGCTTACGACGACCTGAATCGCCAACTGGACGCCAACCCGGATGCCGAGACCGAGATCGACCCCTACGCCGCGGAAAATCCGGCGGAATTCTTTGCCGTCACCAGTGAATATTTTTTCAGCGCCCCGGATTTACTGGTCAGCACCTATCCACAGGTATACGCCCAACTCAGCCGCTTTTACCGCCAGGATCCCTTGGCCCGCCTGACCCTCCTGCAAGCCCACGACCCGCGTTATCAGCCGCAAGACGAATGACCGTACGACGTCTGGCGCATGGCATCGCCGTCAGAATATGCCTATAATCGCCGCCACTTTTAGGCCAATCCGGCCATGTCATATGGCCAACTACGGGGGCAACGCCCAATGAGCTACAGCAAGATTCCGGCTGGCAAAGACCTGCCGAACGACATCTACGTCGCCATCGAAATTCCGGCCAACCACGCGCCGATCAAATACGAAATCGACAAAGACAGCGACTGCCTGTTCGTTGACCGTTTCATGGCCACCCCGATGTTCTACCCGGCCAACTACGGTTTTATCCCGAACACCCTGGCTGACGACGGTGACCCCCTCGACGTGCTGGTCGTAACCCCTTACCCGGTTACCCCAGGTTCGGTTATCCGCGCTCGCCCAGTCGGCATCCTGAACATGACCGACGACGGCGGCGGCGATGCCAAAGTTATCGCGGTACCCCACGACAAGCTGTCCCAGCTGTACGTGGACGTGAAGGAATACACTGACCTGCCGCCACTGCTGCTGGAACAGATCAAGCACTTCTTCGAGAACTACAAAGACCTCGAAAAAGGCAAATGGGTGAAGATCGACGGTTGGGGCAACGCAGACGCCGCCCGCGCCGAGATCATGAAGTCGGTCGCTGCCTACAAAGGCTGACACTGACTCATCATTGCCCCGGCAATCAAAAAAGCTCCGATCATTCGGGGCTTTTTTTGTGGGAAAAATTAAACAACAAGTTCAACAGTTAGTACGCAGCGTTCAACTAAGCGCTCCTACCGAAAGATCCGACTACAACTAAGTAAAAACCTACACGTGCAATTCAACGCATGGTTTATTTGATTAGTTTTTTCGGCCAGTAAACTCTGCGTTTATGAATACATCAGGTGATCGTTTAAAAGCGCTATTGCGGGAAGTTCATCTTTCCGCTTCAGACTTCGCCAAGAACCGCGGTGTCACGCCTCAACACGTGAACAACTGGTTCAAGCGCGGCGTACCCATGGGCCGACTCAACGAGATCGCAGAACTGCTCTGCGTCTCCAGCCGTTGGCTGCGCAACGGTGAAGGCCCCAAACACCCTCCGGCCAACTTCCTGCTCGAAGGCCCGGAAACACGCAAAGGACTGCCCACCACCCGCGAAGGAAGCGGCAAATACCTCACAGGCCCCGCCTGCCCACCGGAAAAAATCGACGTGGAGATTCCCCTCCACCCCACCTTCACCTCAACCCAACGCATCCGTGTCGCCCTGCACACCCTCGAAATTCTCAACGTAAACCCCGACCGCGCGGTAGGCGCCTACATGGTCGACAACAGCATGATCGACATCATCCAACAAGGCTCCACCCTCGCCATCGACAAAGGCCGCACCCAGATCATCGACGGCGAAATCTACGCCGTCGAACACGACGGCATGCTGCGCATCAAATACCTCTACAACCGCCCCGGCGGCGGCCTGCGCATGCGTAGCCACAACGCCGGCGAACACCCGGATGAATACCTCAACCATGAAGAACGGTTCGAGCAGAACTTCAAAATCGTCGGCTGGGTATTCTGGTGGTCCACCCTCAACAACCGCCGCCCGCCGGTGCCGCTGGATGAGCATCTTTTGGGCTGGGAAGGCTCTAAATCGGAACCGGAGGTGGGCAATTGAAGTGAATGTGGGTATCATGCGCCGCACATTTGGCAGGGGGTGGCTTTACGGCTATCCACCTTGCTCGGCGAAGCGGAGGAGTTCCCGCGGATGCCCCTACTATTCAGCCCGACGCAATGTGGGCTGAGCGATTTGAAGGCTGCTGAGGTTTGTCAAAAACAAGCTGAGGCAGTCCCCGAGAAGCCGGCCACAAGCCGGCTTTTTAATGTCTGATAAGTATCGCGACTCAATTGTCCAACAGCTGTTGGACAATTGGGTAATCAAAAGCGGGCTGCTACACCCTGCTCTCTCAGTCGCCCGACGCGGGCTGCATACACTCTACAGCCCGATCCGCCACCATCTTCGCCATCTCCACCAAATGCATCACCGCCCTTTGCGGCGCACCCACTGGCTCGCCGAGCACTTGCGACGTAGCCACCGCACACTGCAGCAGCTCAGCCACACGCCCCCAGGCATCCTCAAAGCTCAATTCTTCATTTACGACAAATGGATTGGTTGCACGGGAAGACTGTGAATCCGAAATAACGTTATCCATAGCAAAACCTCTAGCAGTAAGTGATTACCACCGTCCTTTCGCGACTAAACAATCAGAGGTGGCGGCTGTACGCAGGTTAGTCGACCGGCCGCTAGGCACCGGCGCACCCGAGGGTGCCCTGCGCACAGCCACCATAAAGTGCAGGTGAGAAGACACCTGTCTTTGAGATGGCGCATGCGCCTAGCGAGGTAAGGGCGACTAAACCCGATCACTGAATTTGCAGTGACGGATCGCAGCCTAGTCACGCATTCCCGCTGACGCAATGCGGTTGGGATTCTCTCGGAAACGTCCTGCAAATGAAAGGGATCAGCCCTGCTGGCCCTTTAAGCTCCAACCTCAATCCAATATCAAATGCGGCAAAAACCGGCTCGAATCCTTGGTAATCAGACTATTGTCCTCCCGCACCCCAATCCCTGCCGCCTGATCACCAATCACCCAAGACCCAATCAGCGTATAGCTGTCCCCAAACCGCGGCAGCGGTGCGAACTCCTGAAGGATAAACGGCGCATCCGTGTAGGGCCCATCCTCTTTCACGATCAGCCCATCAGCCGTTTGCAGTTCGATATTTGCCCCTTCCCGCGAGAAGAACGGCTTGCGCACCCAGCCCTTCGGCACGGCTTTACCCGGTTCGGTATCCAGGTGGGCCGCGAGCAAATTCGGGTGGCCTTTGTTGAACTCCCACAGCAGCGGCAGGATGCCTTTGTTGGAGAGGATCGATTTCCACGCTGGCTCGAAAAACTGCGTGTCACTCTCGGCAATGGCGGCGCCGAAAGGTTCGTGGAAAATGAACTCCCAGGCGTGCAGCTTGAACAGGTGCGGAATCCAGCGATCCTCCAGGTCGACGAAGCGGCCTTCGCTGGTCAGGCCGATGTCTTCGATGTCGATATGGCGTGATTCGATGCCGACTTTTTCCGCGACGAGGCGCAGGTAGTCGGTGGTGCCTTTGTCTTCGGTCGAACCTTTCATCGAGGCGAAGTAGAACGGCTGGTTGACCTGCAGTTGGGCGAAAGCCTGGTGCAGTTTGGTGTCGATGCTGTTGAACTGGTCGGCATGCTTGGGCAGCAGGCCGCGTTCGATGCATTGCTCGAGCCAGCCCCACTGGAACGCGGCGGCCTCGTAGAGGCTGGTCGGTGTGTCGTAGTTGAGTTCCAGCAGCTTGGCAGGTCCGGTGCCGTTGTAGGAGAAGTCCATGCGCCCGTACAGGTGCGGGTGGCCTTCGAGCCATGAGGTTTTGATCATGTCGAAGAAGGGCGCGGGAATGCTCAGGCGCTCGAGCAGTTCTTCGCTCTGGACCACGCGGGCGACGAGGTCCATGCACATGTCGTGGATCTCGGTGGTCGGGTCTTCGAGGTCGTGCTCGATTTGCTTGAGCGTGAACTGGTAGTACGCGCTTTCGTCCCAGTAGGGTTCGTCGTCAATGGTGTGGAACAGGAAGCCGAGGCTGTCGGCGGTCTGTTTCCAGTCATGACGTTCTGCACATTGGATCTTCTTCATGGCCCGCCTTCCTTAACTGCTCGACCCGCCGCCGCCCCAGCCGCTGCGTGCACTGGCCTTGCTGCCGAAGCCACCACGGGAGGTGGCCGACGCAACGGAGCTGGACTTGCTGGAACTGCGCAGCGTGTTGGTGTAGTTGCTGCTGCCGTAGCGGACCTGGTTGGAGCGGCCAAACGTCGCGCCATTGGACACACGCTGATTAAGCGTCGAGTTGCCGTATTCGCCGCGATCATCGCGATAGCGGTACACCGGCTCGGAGCGGTAGCTGTTGCGGTTGTTGCTCAGCATGTTGCCGATCAGCAGTCCGGTCAGCAGGCTGCTGGTGGAGAAGCCGGAGCCGCCGCCGTTCGCCTGGGAGCCGCCCGCTTGAGCATTGGCGGCATCGACCTGGGACTGGGTCACCTGGCCTTCGGCGGTCAGTTCGAAACCGCCCAGCTTGGGAATGAACTGGCCATTGGAGTCCAGTTGGCACCAGCCGGCGACAAAATCGGCATCGCAATCGACCTGGCTGGCGTACACCGGCGCAATGCGGCGATGCTCAGCCATGGCCGTCATGTAGGCGTCCGAGCAGACGTCCACCGGGAGTTTTTCATCGGCGCACTGCTGAACCGACTGGAAGTTGTACTTCTTCTGCAAATCGTAGGTTTTTTCGGTCGGCCCGCAGCCGGATATCGCCATCGCGACCGACGCTGCCAGCGAAAGCTGGACGTACTTGCTTCGTTTCATCGGGAGCTCCGTGGGCAATCAGTTCTGGGTAGGCGTCATGCACGCGGCGTTCAACATGCCGACGCTGATGGCCACGGCGGCGACGTAGATACCCGCTGCGAGTTCACCTCTCTTGATGCGCTCGGAGGTGCCCTTGAGCACCAGGCTGGTCAGCAGGAACGCCAACAGTTGGACGACAGCAGCGATCACTGCCCAGACGACGAAGTCGAGGATGCTGATCGAGTAGGCAATCACGTTGCTGGCCGGAATGGCAAAACCGACGATGGCACCGCCCAGGGCGACCGCCGCAGACACGTTGCCCGCCCGGATCAGTTCAAACTCCTTGTGCGGCGTGATGCGGGTGTAGATGAACTGGAACAGCGCGAACAGCACCGCCGCGCCCAGAAGGTAGGTGACAAAACCAAGCACGGCGGCTTTGTTCAGGGAGATGGAGAGAGCTTCTAACATGGACTTCTTCCTTTTTTAGAGCGCATTCAAGTCGGTTGTGTACAGCGAAATGCCCAGCGAGGTGCTCAGGCTGACGGTGCCTTCGGCGTCTTCTTCGACGGAAAACAGCAGGAACTCACGTCGATCGGTCAGGCCGGTGTCACGGGCGTATAGCATCGAGCGGTGCTCGACGCTGTAGGAGTCCTCGGGGTTTATTACGTGCTCGCTCATGGCCACCAATTCCGTCTGGCCATCCTCGCTGCCCCACACGCGTGCGTATTCGACGCCGTTGTGGGTGTAGGTCGGCAACCCGATCAGGCTCTGGGACCCCGCCAGCCGACGCAATTCAGCTTCGCTGCTGAGCGTGACGTAACTCCGGTAGTTGAACAGGATCACGGACTCGACCTGCCCGGCGATCTCGCCCGTGGTGTGCACCTGCAGCCAGTAATCTTCGTCATTCATGTAATAACGCGACAGCCAGGTCGACTGCCCAAGGTCAACGGTGCCGTTACTCCAGATTTCCTGGGAGCCAGGGATAACCACCGTGGTTTTCCCGTCGAGCAACAACTTCAGGGTTGTGTCGAATATCACGCCTTTGCCCGGTGCCAGGCCTAGCGGCCCGGTGGTCGGCAGGGGTTCGGCGGCGGCGCCTTTCGATTGTGTAGTCGCTTGCGGGGCCTCAAGCCCCATCAACTGTTTAAACCATCCCATTGGAGATTTCCTTGAGGCGGGTGGAGGCGATGTAGAAGAGTTCACCGCCTTCAATGCGTGTGGCGTTGGGCGGGTTGATCGACGGTTGCTGGGCGTCTTTGGCGCGATAGCCGATGAGGGTGGCGTTGTGCTGCTCTTTCAGTTGGCTATACAGATCGCCGAAGGTGGCTTCAAACGCGTCGGGCAACTTCATCAGGTACTGGGTGGCTCCCTGCCCTACACACAGCAACTCATTGATGACCACCGAGGAGCCTGGGTCCTGAGACGCACGCACCAACATTTCGATGGCCATGCTGGATGTGCATTCCAGGCTCGGCGCATAGGAGCTGGCCAGCGCGGCAATTTCACTTTCATTGAAATGGGCGACGACATGCCCGACAGGACTGAGTTGATTCACCGCCAGCACCGTGGCCAGGGTCAGATCGTCAGACGGGGTTCGTACCAGCACACGCTCGGCACCGGGCACGCCGGCACGCTGCAATAACGCAGTGGAGGACAGGCTTTCACCGCGGATGAACGCGGCTTTGCCCGGCATCGGGTTTTCTTCGAGGGTGCAGTCGCAAATGACGATCAGGTTGTCGTTCGAGGTTTCGTCTTGCAGCAACAGCTCAATGACGCGCTCGCTGGACGCGCCCTCCCAGCCAATCAGCACGGTATGGCCGACCTTTCCGGTGAAATCGCCTTTGCCCTTCATGCCTTTTCTCCATGCATCGATAACACTGCTGGTGGTTTTGCCAATGGCTGCCGTCAGCAGCGCAATGCCGCCGAGCATCACCCAGGTCGCCACGAACACGCGCCCCGCCGAGGTCTGCGGTGCGAGATCGCCGTAGCCGACGGTCAGCGTGGTGGTGAGATAGAAGTAAACAAAGGTGGCGGGCGCCGTGAGGTGCTGTTCGCCCAGGTACAGCAGGCCCAGATAGGCCGTGCTCAGGTGTACACCCAAGGCAACCACCAGACCCGCCCAGCCGAAGCGGTGAAAGAGAGAGGAGGCGTACATGCGCAACAAAAGAAAAATCGACATTTAGTCCCTGGCTCCCTGGGTACTTGATTCCTGATGACGCCATCGCCTCGACGTCTGGATGCTCAAGTGCGGTCAGGCGGCATTAAACCTGCTGCGCGGTTTGGAGAGAAGTACCCTGGCTGCAATAAATCCGGCAAATGCACCAAAGAGATGCCCTTCAAAGGAAACACCCTGACGAGGAAGAAATCCAAGGATCAGGCCGCCGTACAGTAGCGCCACGACACTGGCCGTTATCAGGTTGCTCCAGCTCCTGTGAAACCAGGCGCGAGACAACAGGTACGCCCACAACCCAAATACCCAACCGCTGGCCCCTACGTGGATACCCGCAAAACCGAACAGCCAGACCAGCGAGCCGCCCAGCACAATGATGATCATACTGACGGTTACGAACCGACTGAGCCCTTCGAGAATCACCAGGGTGCCCAATACCAAAAAGGCAATCAGGTTGGCGCTCAGGTGGGCAAACGAGCCGTGCAAAAACGGTGAGGCGAGGATGCCGAACAGCCCATGTAGCGTTCTTGGGACAAGGCCGAACGCCATGAGGCTGTATCCGGTCACCACATTGAACAACTGCAGCGCGACCATCAAAAGGGCCACGCCTGCGATTGTCTTGAACCCCTTCAGGGCATCCATTCTGACCTCGCCGTAAATAGAGAAGGGTTGAGAATAAATGCCCGTTCGTTAAGGAAGATCACTGCTCCCTCGCCTCAGGTACCGTGCTAGCCCTTCGCCTACTCGGTCGACTTTTGCTTCAGACGCTCCAGAATCGCATTGGCGCTGCCTTCGTTCGGCGTGATGCCTGCGTCGCGCAGCTTGCGCTCAAGGTCGGTCCCCGTGGACGCCTCAACCAACTCATCCTGGGCTTGCAGTTCAGCGGCACGCTGTTGTTGCTTGGCCTGCAAACGATTCAACGTACCGACGGCGGTTTCCAGCTTGCCGTTGGCGCCGCCGCTGGCGATGGAGGCGCTGACCTGCGCCTTCTGTACGCTGTCGCGAGCCTTGGCCATATCCACTTGCTGACGCAGGCTTTTGATCCGGCTTTCGGCCTTGGTGATGTCCTTGCGCATGCTTTCTGCATACCCACCGAACTCCGCAGCTTGCTTATGCTCGACATCCCGCTCGTTGGTCAGGCTCGAAATGGCTTCGGCCACTTCCAGGGCGAGGTCTTCACGGTTGGCCTGCAGGGCAGCCACTGCCTTGGACTCCAGGTCCTTGATCTTGGCGTCGTACTCGCTGACGCGATCAGTCGCCAATTTGTGCTTGGCCATGATGCTGACCAGCTCACGCTTGGCATTGGCCAGCGCGGTGTCGGCATCGCGGATTTCCTGATCGAGGATGCGCAGGGCTTGTTGGTCGACGATCGATTCGCCGACTTCGTTGGCACCGCCACGCAGCGCGGTGAACAATTTGCTCCATATGGACTGAGTCATTGGATACTCCCGAATACTTAATTGAAGAAACGTTCGAAGGCTTCGCTGGCGCGCTGCACGTTGTCGACCAGGGTTTTCACCTCGGTCACGATATTGGTCAGGCTGGAGTCGGAGCTCAGAGCGCCGAACATGTTGTAGACCACTTGCCCGTTAGGCATGGACTCGATACCGATGGAGGACAGCGGGAACATTTCCCGGCTGCGCAACACTGCGTCATTGAATTTCGCGACATCGTTGATGGACTCGACATCAACCAGGACCGTGTCCACGATGATCTGCTCGCCAACCACCGCGATGTAAATCGGCAAGCCACCGAAGTCGTTCATTTCCAGCTTGATGCTGGACTCGGAGCCTTGAACGAGAGAAAGCGTAATGTCCTTGGACACCACGTCGTCCAGGGCCTGAAGAGCGGTGAAGAGGCGATCGATATTCCAGTTGGTACCTGCGCTCATGAAATTCTCCGACATGAATGAGCCAGCCAGAATCGGCTGGCGAAGCTGTTTCTCCATCTGCTTGAGCAGGCTTCGGTTTTCGGGAAGCACCCAAGTCTCGTGTTTCACATAGCCGGCGGCCGCCAGGCCTGCACGCATCTGCTTCATGTAAAAGCTCGACGGCTTTTTGGCGGACGGCTTCAAGCGCTCTCCCTGAAGGCTTGCTGAATCGGTATCGGGCCCTTTAGGCGGACTCGATAGAGAGCTGCTTTCCATGGTACTGACCTCGCTGTGAAAAACTCACGCGTGAGAAAATCTACAGGCATTTTTTGCCACACTCAATAGCTCACGCGTGAGATTTTTTGACTTACTTTGCCGCCTACGAAAAGGATCGGTCCTACTGACAAATCCTCAATTGTCTCATCTGAGTTGACGGTATTACCCAATTCAGCCGATTTATCCGCCAACACCCACCCATTAATCTGTGCCCATGTTGAACGCAACGCCCAACCAACCTAAACAAAAAAGGATTCAACCATGAGCACTCCAACCTACAGCCGCTTGAACAAAGACGACGCCATCGTTCTGCTGGTCGACCACCAGACCGGCCTGATCTCCCTGGTGCAGGACTTCTCGCCCAACGAGTTCAAGAACAACGTGTTGGCCCTGGCCGACCTGGCCAAGTTCTTCAACCTCCCGACCATCCTCACCACCAGCTTCGAGCAAGGCCCCAACGGCCCGCTGGTGCCAGAGTTGAAAGAGATGTTCCCGGACGCGCCGTACATCGCACGCCCTGGCCAGATCAATGCGTGGGACAACGAAGACTTCGTCAAGGCGATCAAGGCCACTGGCCGTAAGCAGATCATCATTGCCGGTGTGGTCACGGATGTGTGCGTAGCGTTCCCGACCTTGTCGGCGCTGGCGGAAGGGTTTGAGGTGTTTGTAGTGACCGATGCCTCCGGCACGTTCAACACCACGGTGCAGCAGGCAGCGTGGAGCCGGATGACGCAAGCCGGTGCGCAGTTGATGAACTGGTTCTCGGTGGCGTGTGAGCTGCACCGCGACTGGCGCAACGATATCGAAGGCCTGGGGAATTTGTTGTCCCAGCGCATTCCCAACTATCGCAACCTGATGAATGGATATGCGGCGCTGACGGCTCATCAGAAATAAGTCAGCCGAGATTCGCGATAAGCCTGCCCTTAAAAGCAGGCTTTCGTTGTTGCTGAGCGCTTTACCAGTGCGCTTCAGCAAACGGGTTTAGAGGCGAGGGGTGACCAACAACTTTATCTCAATGGACGATGAGCCGATTAGAATGCACAATCGGCTCACAAAATGAGCCGAATAATTTTTTATTCGGCTCACGCACCAGGTATTCCTCCATGGACCAACCACACTGGATCTGGCAACACACCGACTGGCCCCACTTCCACTGGCAACCTGGGCGCTTGGCGGCTTTGCTGCGTGAGTGCGGGCATGCCCAAGGCAGGTTGTTGGGCATGCTCGGCTCTGTCAGCCAGGCCATCAGTGCAGAGAATGAATTGGATGCGCTGCTGCAAAACATTCTGACCTCTTCGGCCATCGAAGGTGAGCAACTGAACGTTGGCTCTGTTCGTTCCTCCCTGGCCCGACGGATGGGCCTGGAGGCGCTGAAAGACGGTCAGGTAAGCCGCCGCAGCGAAGGTCTCGCCGAGCTGATGATGGATGCCACCCAACAATTCAACCAGCCCTTTACCCTCGCCCGCTTATTGAACTGGCACCAGCTATTGTTCCCGGTCCCGCAAGCAAACTATGCCTCCCGACCACTCAATATCGGGTCATTAAGGGGCGGTGAGCCAATGCAAGTGGTGTCGGGCCGACTTGATCGGCCAACCGTGCATTTCGAGGCCCCGCCGCGTCCTGGGCTGGAACAGTCGCTGGATGATTTCCTGGAGTGGTTCGAAACCAGCCGCGATCAGCCGGAACTGGATCCGCTGGTACGCGCCGGCGTTGCGCACTTCTGGTTTGTCACGCTGCACCCCTTCGATGACGGCAATGGTCGCCTGACACGCGCTATCACCGATTTGGCATTAGCCCAAGGCGAGCATCAGGCCATTCGTTTTTACGCCATGTCAGCCAGCATTCTTGAAGACCGCATCGGTTATTACAACGCGCTTGAGTCCAGCCAGAGGGCCACGCTGGATATCACTGAGTGGCTGGAGTGGTTCCTTAAAACCCTGTTGCGCAGTGTGCAGCAAGCCATGGCGAGGATTGACAGAGTGCTGGGCAGGAGCCGGTTCTGGCAGCGACACCGCGACCTTCCTTTGTCTGCTGAACAGATCAAGGTCCTCAATCGCCTGCTCGACGGTGGTGAAAAGGGCTTCGAACACGGCATCAGCGCTGCGCAGTACCAAGCGGTGGCAAAGGTATCCAAGGCGACGGCGACGCGACACCTGGCTGACCTGCTGGAAAAAAACTGCCTGATCCGTCTCCCCGCAGGCGGCCGCAGCACGCGTTATCAAGTCAATACAGCAGGCGACTGATGCCCCACTCATTTGCCCACCATCCCCATGTCTGCTAGTGTCCCGCCGGTTTACCGTCTACCGGAATAGCCGCCATGGCCCGCAAAAAAGTTGCACTCGATTTCGAACAATCCCTCGCCGACCTGCAAACCTTGGTCGAGCGTCTGGAGAACGGCGAGTTGTCGCTGGAGGACTCACTGACAGCGTTTGAGCAAGGCATCGGCCTGACTCGCGACTGCCAGAGCGCGCTGGCGCAGGCAGAGCAGAAGGTGCAGGTGTTGCTGGAGCGTGATGGGGAGTTGGCCGAAGAACCTTTCGATGCGGAACAGCCCGAATGATCGACGCGTATCAGGCCAGTAGCCAAGCCCGGGTGAATGCGGCGCTGGAGCCCTTGTTTGTTGCGCCCAGCCCGGAAATGAACCGCCTTTACGCCGCCATGCGCTACAGCGTGATGAACGGCGGCAAACGTGTGCGCCCGTTGCTGGCGTACGCGGCCTGCGAAGCCCTCGGCACCCCTGCCGAGCAGGCCAACGGCGCGGCGTGTGCAGTGGAATTGATCCACGCTTATTCCCTGGTACACGACGATTTGCCGGCGATGGACGACGATGATCTACGTCGCGGCCAGCCCACCACTCATAAAGCCTTTGATGAAGCCTATGCGATCCTGGCCGGTGATGGCCTGCAGAGCCTGGCGTTCAGCGCACTGCTGGACCCGCGCTTGAGCAGCGTCAACGCCGAGATCCGCCTGCGCATGGTCACCGCCCTGGCCCACGCGGCAGGACCGGCCGGCATGGTCGGCGGGCAGGCAATCGACATGGGTTCGGTCAGTCTCAAGCTGGATCAGCAAGCCCTTGAACATATGCATCGCCACAAGACCGGCGCGCTGATCGAAGCCGCCGTGCACCTCGGCGCCCTGGCCAGCGGCCGTGCCGACGCGGCCCAATTGGCGGCATTGCAGATCTATTCCCGAGCCATCGGCCTGGCGTTCCAGGTGCAGGACGACATACTCGACGTGGAAAGTGACACCGCCACCCTGGGCAAGCGCCAAGGTGCCGATATCGCACGGGACAAACCGACTTATCCTGCGCTTCTTGGGCTCGATGCTGCCAAGGCATACGCCCTGGAACTGCGCGACCAGGCCCTGGACGCCCTGCGACCTTTCGACGCGGCAGCCGAGCCGCTGCGTGACCTGGCTCGGTATATCGTCGAACGCCGGCACTGAAAACGGCGGCCATTACCGCCGCATATCGGCCAAGTTCGGCGCTCTGCGTGGGCAGTTTGCGATGCTTGAGGTAAACTGCCGCCTCTTCTTATACCTATAACGATTCGCCTGATGCCCACGACGTTTCAAGAGATTCCCCGCAAGCGCCCGTCCACGCCCCTGCTCGACCGTGCTGCCACGCCGGACGGCCTGCGTCGTCTGGGTGAAGCCGAGCTGGAAACCCTGGCCGATGAACTGCGCCTGGAATTGCTCTACACGGTCGGCCAGACCGGTGGGCATTTCGGTGCTGGCCTGGGCGTCATCGAGCTGACCATCGCCTTGCATTACGTGTTCGACACCCCCGACGACCGGCTGGTGTGGGACGTGGGCCATCAGGCGTATCCGCACAAGATCCTCACGGGCCGCCGCGAGCGCATGGCCACCCTGCGCCAGAAGGACGGCGTTGCCGCCTTCCCACGCCGGTCAGAGAGCGAGTACGACACCTTTGGCGTCGGCCACTCCAGCACCTCGATCAGTGCAGCGCTGGGCATGGCGATTGCCGCCCGTCTGCAAAACAGCGATCGCAAGGCGATTGCGGTGATCGGTGATGGCGCATTGACAGCTGGCATGGCCTTCGAAGCGCTGAACCATGCGCCGGAAGTGGACGCCAACATGTTGGTGATCCTCAACGACAACGACATGTCGATCTCGCGCAACGTCGGTGGCCTGTCGAATTATTTGGCAAAGATTCTTTCCAGTCGTACCTACGCCAGCATGCGCGAAGGCAGCAAGAAGGTGCTCTCGCGTCTGCCCGGCGCGTGGGAAATTGCCCGACGGACCGAAGAATATGCCAAGGGCATGCTGGTTCCCGGCACCCTGTTCGAAGAGTTGGGCTGGAACTACATCGGCCCCATCGACGGCCATGACCTGCCGACCTTGATCGCCACACTGCGTAACATGCGTGACCTCAAGGGCCCGCAGTTCCTGCATATCGTCACCAAGAAAGGCAAAGGCTTCGCCCCGGCGGAAGTCGACCCGATTGGCTACCACGCGATCACCAAGCTGGAACCGGTGGACGCCCCCGCCGCCGCGCCGAAAAAGGCCAGCGGGCCGAAGTATTCCGGTGTGTTCGGCGAATGGCTGTGCGACATGGCCGCCGCCGACTCGCGTCTGGTGGGCATTACCCCGGCGATGAAGGAAGGCTCCGACCTGGTGGCATTCAGCGAGCGTTTCCCGCTGCGCTACTTCGACGTGGCGATTGCCGAGCAACATGCGGTGACGTTCGCGGCCGGCATGGCCTGCGAAGGCGCCAAGCCGGTGGTGGCGATCTATTCCACCTTTCTGCAACGTGGTTATGACCAGCTTATTCACGATGTGGCGGTACAAAACCTCGACGTGCTGTTCGCCATCGACCGCGCAGGCCTGGTGGGCGAAGACGGTCCGACCCACGCCGGCAGCTTTGACCTGTCGTACCTGCGCTGCATTCCCGGCATGCTGGTGATGACGCCGAGCGACGAAAACGAACTGCGCAAGATGCTCAGCACCGGCCACCTGTACAACGGCCCGGCCGCCGTGCGTTACCCGCGTGGGAATGGTCCGAATGCGGTGATTGAAAAAGATCTTGAGCCGATCGAAATCGGTAAAGGCATCGTGCGGCGCCAGGGCAACAAGGTCGCGTTCCTCGTGTTTGGCGTGCAATTGGCCGAAGCGCTGAAAGTCGCCGAAAAGATCGACGCGACCGTGATCGACATGCGTTTCGTCAAACCGCTGGATGAAGCCCTGGTGCGCGAGATCGCCGGTAGCCATGAGTTGCTGGTGACCGTTGAGGAGAACGCCATCATGGGCGGCGCCGGTGCGGCGGTCAGTGAATTCCTGGCGCGGGAGAACATCCTCAAGTCGGTGCTGCACCTGGGCTTGCCGGATGTGTACGTCGAACACGCCAAGCCGGCGCAGATGCTGGCGGAGTGTGGTTTGGACGAGGCAGGCATCGAGGCGGCGGTGCGCGTGCGCTTGGCGCTGCTCTCCCGGTAGAAATCGCATCAACATGTGGGAGGTGGCTTGCCCCTCCCACATTTGATTTTTGCCATCTTCAAACGCTACGGACAACCCATGAAACGTCTGCACCTTGTCCTGCTGCTCCTGCCCGCACCTGAGTTGCTCGCCGAGACCCGCGACCAGGCCCTCAAACTCCCCGATGTGGTCATCAGCACCAACCGCCAGGTCCAGGCGCGCAACGACAGCAGCGCCGCCAATACCGTATTCACCCGCGACGACATCGACCGCCTGCAACCCACCAGCCTCACCGACCTGCTCAGCCGCGTGCCCGGCGTACAAGTGGCGCGAACCGGTGGGCGCGGCAGTTTGCCGGGGATCTACCTGCGCGGCACCAAGTCCGCCCAGAGCCTGGTGCTGGTGGACGGCCAGCGCATTGCCAATACCACCTCCGGCGACAGCGGCCTGCAATACCTGAACGTCGACCAGATCGAGCGTGTGGAGGTGCTGCGCGGCTCGCGCTCGGTGATCTACGGCAGCGATGCCATCGGCGGGGTGATCCAGGTGTTTACCCGGCGCAATGCCGAGCAAGGCCTGCAACCGCGCCTGAAGCTGGGCATTGGCAGCAACCAGACCTGGGAGCGCAGCCTCGGTCTGTCGGGCGGTGATGAACACACGCGCTTCAACCTGGGGGCGAGCCTGGATGAGACCGCTGGCATCAATTCGACCCACCAATCCTTCCCCAGCGACGGCGACCATGATGCCTATCGCAATCAGTCGCTCAGCCTGAACCTCAGCCATTCGTTCAGCGATGAACTGGAGGTGGGTTTCAATCTGCTGGATAACCGTGGCAAGTCGGAGTACGACAACAGCTTCGGCCGCTACGACGTTGCCAGTGGGCAGACCTTGGGGCAAAAACCCTACACCGATTACGCCGTCAGCAGCGCCAGCGGGTATGTCGACGCAGCGCTCAATGAGCACTGGCAATCGCGCCTGGAGCTGGGCCACAGCGAGAACCGCGACACCAAGCGCGATACCCTCAGTGACGATTTCAGCGTGTTCAACACCTACCGCGACTCGCTGAACTGGCAGAACGACCTGACGCTCAACGACAGCAACAGCCTGATCCTGGGCGGCGACTGGTACGAAGACCGCTTCCACGGCTCCACCCCGTTTAGCGAAGACAGCCGCTGGAACCGCGCAGCCTTTGTGCAGCACCGTTTCCACAGCGAATGGTTTTCCACAGAGCTGGGCCTGCGCCGCGACCAGAACCAGCAGTTCGGTGGGCAGAACAGTTGGAGCGGCACCCTGACGCTGCCGATCAACCCCGACAATGACTTATTGCTGAGCTACAGCGAAGGCTTTCGCGCGCCTACCTTCAACGATCTGTATTACCCCGACACGAAATACAGCAACCCGAACCTGCAGCCCGAGACCTCAAAGAGCTACGAACTGCAATGGCGCAGCCAACTGACCGACAGCACGCGCCTGGAGGCTTCGCTGTACCGCACCGACTTGAGCGATGCGATTATCCTGGACAGCACCAGCAAGCCGCAAAACGTGGCGTCGGCGCGTATTGACGGGTTTGAAGCCGCCCTCAAACAGGAACTGTTTGGCTGGCAAGGCAACCTGGGCGTGTCCATCATCGACCCGCGCGACCGTGATACCGGCCACACCCTGGCCCGCCGTGCACGGCGCACGTTGAATTTGGATCTGGATCGGCAATTCGACACACTCGGCCTGGGTGCGAGTTGGCAGGCGATCAGCAGCAGCTACGACGATGAAGACAATGCGCAGCGCCTGGGCGGCTATGGATTGCTCGGCTTGCGCAGCAGTTGGGCGCTGAACCGGGAAGTGGCGCTGTCACTGAAGGTCGATAACGTGCTGGATAAATCCTATGCGCGGGCACGTTACAGCTACAACGATCCGGCGTTTCTGAACAATCAGGATTACCGTGAAGAGGGTCGGGTGTGGAGGGTTGGTGTGACCTGGACGCCTGAAATCTAATTGGCGCCTGGATTGGCCTCATCGGGGCAAGCCCCCTCCCACATTTTGACTGCATTCACAGACAGCGGTCTCAGCGGCTCGGAGCAATCACCTGACATAACCGCGCCACCGCTTCCAGCATTTGCCCGCTAGGCCGCTCCAGGCCTTTGTCCGGCACCACGCGCACCCGCGCAGCCATCAATGGCCAGACTTTCCAGGCCTTCAGTTGAGCCTGATCCCCCACCAGGATCAGCTCAGGGTCACGCTGCAACACCGACTCGATACTGACCTGCGGCGCAGGCAGTTTCAGGTCGTCGAATACATTGCGCGCTCCGCAGACGCTCAACGCGTCGCTGATGATCTGCCCGCCACCCACGGTATACAGCGGCTGGTCCCACACCTGATAAAACACCCGCACTGGCTCGGCCTGCTGATAACGCTGGCGCAGCCCGGCCAGGCGCTGGCGCAGTTGTGCAGCCAACTGCCGACCGGCCTCGGCGCGGCCCACTTGCTCGGCGATGGCCTGGACCTGGGTGGTGAGCTGTTCAAGGCTATGGGGTTCGGCGACATACACCGGGATATTCAGGCGTTGCAACTGTTCGCGCTGGGCTGGGCCGACACTGCCGGGCCACAGCAGGATCAGGTCGGGATTGAGGCTGAGCAGGCGCTCCATGTCCAACTGGCCGTAATGCCCCACCGACGGCACCTTCGCCAAGTCGGCCGGCCGTTCGCCGCCATCGAGCACGCCAGCCAGCAGATCGGCAGCACCCAGTTCAACCACGATTTCAGTCAGGGATGGCGCCAGGCTCACCACTCGCTCGACGGCCAGGGCCTGGGCGCTCAACGCCAGCAGCACAAGCGCCAGCCAGCGGCGCATCATCCGAGTTGACGGGGAATGCGATAGAGGTAAAACAGCACCATCGTCGACAGCGCCAGCAAAAACAGCGGAACTGCTTCCAGCCCGACAAACACCGCCAGCGCGCCCACCCACGACGGGATCGCGGCCACCAGCAACGCCGTGCGCCGACGGGCCGCGAGGGTGATCCAGGCAGCCGGTTCTTCAGGAGTATCGAGGGCTTTTGAAGTGGCGATCAGCGCGTGTTTATAGCCGTGAAAGTAGCGCAGGCTCAGGAACATCGAGGCCACGCCAGCGATGAACAACGGCATCGCCAGCACCGGCAGCAAGGCTACCTGACCAAACACCAGGTTGAGTACGAACAACGGAAGCAGCGCCAGGGCCAGGTACTGCCACCAGTTGAAGGACAGTCGCCGTTTTACCTGGCCACGGGTCACGCGCGGTCGACCTCGCCCTGGTGCTCGTTGCCCATCATATGGTCGAGCTTGCTGGCTTTGGTCGCCAGGTAGAGCTTGTTATGGGGGTTGTGCCCGGTGTGCAGCGGCACGCGCTCGGCGACGGTGATGCCCATCTCGGTCAAGGCTTTGACCTTGCGCGGGTTGTTGGTCATCAAGCGCAGGGATTTCACGCCCAGGTGCTCCAGCATCGGCAGACAGATCGCGTAGTCACGCTGATCGGCAGCAAAGCCCAGGCGCTCATTGGCCTCAACGGTATCGGCGCCACCGTCTTGCAGCTCGTAGGCGCGGATCTTGTTCATCAGGCCAATGCCACGGCCTTCCTGGCGCAGATACAGCAGCACGCCACGCCCTTCACGGGCGATGGCGCGCATGGCAGCTTCCAATTGCGAGCCGCAGTCGCAGCGCTGGCTGAACAGCGCATCGCCGGTCAGGCATTCGGAATGCACACGACCCAGCACCGGCGCGCCATCCGCGATATCGCCGAGGCTGAGCACAACGTGTTCGCGCCCGGTGGCTTCTTCGAGGAAGCCGTTCATGGTGAACGTGGCAAAAGGGGTAGGCAGCTTGGAAGCGGCGACGAAAACGACGGGCACCGTGTGCTCCTGATTTCAGATTTCACAGAGGCGGCATTGTAACAGCAGGTTCCTACAGACGCTTAAGCTGAATGATCGCTGATAAAGATCAATCGGTTTGATTGGTCTTCCTCGCGGTTCTATGCAGTCAGAACGGATACGGCAGTTTCCAGCGCTGGAAGATCGGCTTCAGCTCGCCGCTTTTGACAAGGACGGCCATGCGCTGGTCGAACACGGTACGTAATGACCGGCCACGCTCGGTGTCGGCAAAGCCTATGTAGAGCGGGAGGTCGATAAGGTGGGTGAGCCGGAACCGGGCACTGTCGGGCGCCTGGCTGAGGACATATTGCGCCTCGGTGAGGGCGTCGATGTAGAAGTCGACCCGACCGTGCTGGAGCATCGGCAGAATCCCGTCACGGCGCTGGATCTGGTTGAAACGGCGCACATTGGGCAAGTACGCCTCGTACCGGTAGCCGCGAACCCAGGCCAGGCGGTATTCGCCCAGCGTCGCCACGCTCGGAATCGGCGAGGTTGTCAGCCCAAGGGCGTAGATAGGGTCGGAGTCAAAGTTCCAGTGCGGGTACAGCACGCCCTTGACCTCATCGCGGTAGGAACCCACCCAACCATCCACCTCACCGCGCTGGGCCAGGCCCACCGACCGGGTGTACGGCTCGATACGGGTTTGTAGCGTGATCCCACTCGGCTCAAACACCTGACGCATCACATCCCAGGCCAGGCCGCTGCCGTCCGCGTTGGTGTAGTCATCCCAGGCCTCACAGGCGAGCACGACCTTGCCTGGTATCACGGGCACATCCTGCGCCTGCGCCCAGGCTGGAATCACACACAGCAGTATCAGCAGCCAGCGGCGTACAACCATGGGTACGACCTCCTGCAAAACCTTGCTTGAGTAATGACGTTATAGAGGGTAGCGCAGTGCGCCGATTCAGGGCGTGTCGCGAAAGTGTTGATAACCCCGGATGGCCGGTGTGATGTCCTGTCCCTTTGCGTCAAGCAGCGTCACACCCTGCCCCGCCTGGACACGGCCGATGACGTGCACCGGCCAACCGTCGGCCAGCAACGGCGCCAGCTCGACGGGCGGCAAGGTAAACGCCAGCACGTAATCGTCGCCACCGCTCAAGGCAGCCACCCGCGCCTCATCATCACCGACAAATGCGAGCAAGGCGCTGGACAGCGGCAACTGCTGACGCTCGATCAACAGGCTGACAGCCGATGCCTTCGCGATATGCCCGCAATCGGCCAACAGCCCGTCGGAGATGTCCATCGCAGCCGTCGCTTTGCCGCGCAGCGCCAGCCCCAAGGCCAACTGCGGTTGCGGTGACCAGTAATGGGCCAGCAGTGGCTGCGCAATGGCCTCATCGGCGTTGCGCAGGCCCAGTACCAGCGGCAAGGCGCCAGCGGCATTGCCCAACTCGCCGCCGACGCACAGCAGGTCGCCCGGTTGCGCACCGCTGCGCGTCAACGCCTGGCCCGCCGGTACACGCCCGAACACGGTCAGGGTCAGGCTGAGCGGACCGCGCGTGGTGTCGCCGCCCACCAGCCCCACGCCGCAGCTCAGCGCCATGGTGTTCAAGCCCTGGGCATAGCGTTGCAACCAGTCGGCATCGACGGTGGGTGTCGTGAGTGCAAGGGTAAATGCGAGGGGGTTGGCGCCCATGGCGGCCAGATCGCTCACCGCTACCGCCAACGAGCGCTGGCCGAGCAGAAACGGATCGCAGGGGTCGGCAAAGTGCACGCCGGCCACCAAGGTATCGGTGGAGATTGCCAGTTGCTCCCCGGCAGGGAGCGCCAGCAGGGCGCAGTCGTCGCCAATCCCCAAGGCAATGCCGTCGCCGCCCTGCGCACAGGGCGCGGCGGCGAAGTACTTGCGGATCAGCTCAAACTCACCCATTCAGGACTCAAGCGCAGGTTAGCGCTTGTGTTCCTTCACTTCGGCTTCACGCAGGCGCGGGGCCAGCTTGTCGAGCACGCCGTTGACGAACTTGTGGCCGTCGGTCGAACCGTAGACTTTCGCCAGCTCGATACCTTCGTTGATCACCACACGGTACGGCACGTCGACACGCTTGAGCAGTTCCCAGGTGGACAGGCGCATTACGCACAGCTCAACCGGGTCGAGTTCTTCGATGGTCAGGTCCAGGCAAGGCGCCAGGGCTGTGTCGATCTCGGTCAGGTTGGCATGCACGCCGTGCAGGATGTCGTGGAAGTAGCTCTGGTCGGCGAAGGTGAAGTCGTTATCGACGCGAAATTGCGCTTCGATCTCGTTCAGCGAAGTGCCGGCCATATGACGCTGGTACAGCGCCTGGGTCGCGAGCTGACGGGCTTTGCGACGCTTCTCGCTTTTGGATGGCTTGCCGGCATCCGCAGGACGCGGGTCCTGAGGGTTGAACTGATCGCTCTCGTCAGAAATCACTTGGCCTCCAACTGCGACAGCAGGCTGACCATTTCGAGGGCGGACAGAGCAGCTTCAGCGCCTTTGTTGCCGGCCTTGGTGCCGGAACGCTCGATGGCTTGCTCGATGGAATCAACGGTCAGTACGCCGAAAGCGACTGGCACGCCGAACTCCATGGACACCTGGGCCAGGCCCTTGGTGCATTCGCCGGCCACGTATTCGAAGTGCGGAGTACCGCCACGAATCACAGCGCCCAGGGCGATGATGGCTGCGTATTCACCCTGTTGAGCAACTTTTTGCGCAACCAGTGGAATTTCGAAGGCGCCAGGGGCACGGATAATCGTGATGTCGCTTTCGCTCACACCGTGGCGAACCAGGGCATCCACGGCACCGCTTACCAGGCTTTCAACTACAAAGCTGTTGAAGCGGCCAACCACCAGGGCATAGCGGCCTTTGGGGGCGATGAAGGTACCTTCGATGGTCTTCAGGGTCATTCGACAAATCTCTTAAAGAGCCGGGACGCGAAAAGTGCGTCCCTCAGTGATGATTTAACCGCGAACAAGGGGCAGAAAACGCCGGCCTTTATTCGGAGGGCACGTATTCTACAACTTCCAGATCGAATCCGGATATCGCATTAAATTTCATCGGTGCACTCATCAGGCGCATTTTGCGCACACCGAGGTCACGCAGGATCTGCGAACCGGCCCCGACGATGCTGTAGGTGGTCAGTGTTTTGGCCTGGGTCTGCTCGGCGGTTTCGCGGATATGGGCGAGCAATACGTCGCCGTCCACCGGGTTACCCAGCAGCAACACCACACCGCTGCCCGCCTCGGACACCGCAGCCATGGCGGCGCGCAGGCTCCAACGGCCCGGCTGCTTGACCATCAACAGGTCGCGCAGTGGGTCCATGTTGTGCACGCGCACCAGGGTCGGCTCGTCACCGCTGATGGCGCCCAGGGTCAGGGCCATGTGCACGTCGCCTTCCACCGAATCACGGTAGGTCACCAGGTTGAATTGGCCCAGTTCGCTGTCCAGCGGCTGCTCGGCAATCCGCTGAACGGTACGTTCGTGGATCATCCGGTAGTGGATCAGGTCGGCAATGGTGCCGATCTTGATGTTGTGCTCGGCGGCAAAGGCTTCGAGTTCGGCGCGACGGGCCATGGTGCCGTCGTCGTTCATCACTTCGCAGATCACGCCGCTGGGCTCGAAACCGGCCATGCGCGCTAGGTCGCAGGCCGCTTCGGTATGGCCGGCACGGGCCAGGGTGCCGCCCGGTTGGGCCATCAGCGGGAAGATATGGCCAGGGCTGACAATGTCTTCGGCCTTGGCGTCTTTCGCGGCAGCCGCTTGCACGGTGCGGGCGCGGTCAGCGGCGGAGATGCCGGTGGTGACGCCGGTGGTCGCTTCAATCGATACCGTGAACTTTGTACCAAACCCCGAGCCATTGCGCGGCGCCATCAACGGCAGCTTGAGCAGCTCGCAGCGCTCGCGGCTCATGGGCATGCAGATCAGCCCACGGGCGTGCTTGGCCATGAAGTTGATGTGCTCGGGCTTGCAGGCCTCGGCGGCCATGATGATGTCGCCTTCGTTCTCGCGATCTTCGTCATCCATCAGGATGACCATCTTGCCTTGGCGGATGTCTTCAACCAGTTCTTCGATGTTATTGAGCGCCACGCGGCACCCCCTTGGTCAGGATTTCAGGTAGCCGTTAGCGGCCAAAAAACTTTCAGTGATGTTACCTGCAGCAGGCTCTGCGGCCTTGTCGCCCAACAACAGGCGCTCCAGGTAACGGGCAAGCAAGTCGACTTCCAGGTTCACCCGGCGACCAGGCTGGTAGGACGCCATGATGGTTTCGCTCAGGGTGTGGGGAATGATGGTCAGCTCGAATTCGGCGCCATTCACGGCGTTCACGGTCAGGCTGGTGCCGTCGACGGTGATCGAGCCTTTGTGGGCAATGTACTTGGCCAGCTCTTTCGGCGCGCGAATGCGGAATTCCACGGCGCGGGCGTTTTCGCTGCGGGCAACCACTTCGCCGACACCGTCGACGTGGCCGCTGACCAGGTGACCACCGAGACGGGTGGTGGGCGTCAGGGCTTTTTCCAGGTTGACCGGGCTGCCGGCCTTGAGGTCATTCATCGCGGTGCAGTCCAGGGTCTCCCGGCTGACGTCGGCGGCAAAGCCATTGCCAGGCAGCTCGATGACGGTCAGGCACACGCCGCTGACGGCAATGCTGTCGCCCAGCTTGACGTCGCCGAGGTCGAGCTTGCCGGTTTCAACCAGCAGGCGTACGTCGCCGCCTTTGGGGGTCATTGCACGGATGCTGCCGATGGATTCGATAATGCCGGTGAACATTTCGTTCTCCTGAAAACGAGGGGCTGACGCGCAAGCGCAGGCCGGGAATTATACGCTCGCTGCTGGCACAGGGATGGCAGTGACCCGCCAGTCGTCGCCTACAGCGCGCATTTCAGTGATCTTGAGTTGGGGGGCGTCGGCCAGCTTCTCAAGCGGCCAGTCCAGCAACGGCCGAGCGGCAGAGCCGAGGAACTTGCCGGCGACGAAAATCACGTATTCGTCCACCAGCCCCTGCTGGGCAAACGCCCCTGCCAGGCTTGGGCCGGCTTCCACCAGCACTTCGTTGACGCCACGCGCCGCCAGGGCCACCAGCGCCGAACGCAGGTCGACCTGGCCTTCCACACCCGGCACCACCAGGCACTCAGGGCCACGGGGGAACTGGTTCTCCGGGGTGACACAGGTGATGACCAATGCCGGACCCGCCTTGAAGAACGGCGCGTTGAGCGGCACCCGCAGGCGACCGTCGATCAACACACGCAGCGGCGGGCGCGACATGGCCAGGGCGGTGGTTGCTTCATCCAGGCCCAGCTCGGCGGCGCGCACGGTCAGCCGCGCGCCGTCGGCCAACACCGTATCGGCGCCGGTCAGCACCACGCTGGCCTCAGCGCGCAGGCGCTGCACGGCGGCGCGAGCGGCAGGGCCGGTGATCCATTGGCTTTCGCCGCTGGCCATCGCCGTGCGGCCGTCCAGGCTCATCGCCAGCTTGACCCGCACAAACGGCAGGCCGTGTTCCATACGCTTGAGAAAACCCGGGTTCAGCGCCCGCGCCTCACTTTCCAATACGCCGCTGCGAATCTCGATCCCGGCCTGGGCCAGGCGCTGCATACCACGCCCCGCCACTTCCGGGTTGGGGTCCTGCATGCCGGCCACGACCCGTGCAACGCCAGCACTCACCAGCGCATCGGCGCACGGCGGTGTACGACCGTGATGACTGCACGGTTCGAGGGTCACGTACACGGTGGCGCCACGGGCCTTGTCACCGGCGGCGCGCAGGGCATTGGGTTCGGCATGGGGTTCGCCGGTGCGCTCATGCCAGCCTTCGCCGACAATCTGGCCATCTCGCACGATCACGCAGCCCACCCGAGGGTTGGGGTGGGTGGTGTAGCGGCCCTTGCGCGCCAGTTCGAGGGCGCGGGCCATGTAATGGGCGTCGAGGACAGCTTGTTCAGCGATAGGTGGGATCATGGTTTGACCGGCTCACGGGCCAGGCGGTCGATCTCTTCGCGGAACTCATTGAGGTCCTGGAAGCGTCGATACACCGAAGCGAAACGGATATAGGCGACTTCGTCGAGCTTTTGCAGCTCGCCCATCACCAACTCGCCCACCACCAGGCTCTTGACCTCGCGCTCGCCGGTCGCCCGCAGCTTGTGCTTGATGTGCACCAGCGCCGCTTCCAGCCGCTCGACACTCACCGGGCGTTTTTCCAGGGCGCGCTGCATACCGGCGCGCAGTTTTTCTTCGTCGAAGGGCTGGCGGCTGCCGTCGGATTTGATCAGACGTGGCAATACCAGTTCGGCGGTTTCGAAGGTGGTGAAACGTTCACCGCAGCCAGAGGCCAGGCATTCGCGCCGGCGACGTACTTGATCGCCCTCGGCGACCAGACGCGAGTCAATGACCTTGGTGTCGTTGGCACCGCAGAAGGGACAGTGCATGGTGGCAGGCAACAAAAAAAGGGAGGGCCATGGTAGCGCATCCCTGTGGCAAGACAAGCCATAGCCTTTACGGTATATAGGCGGGCTATTATGTTTCTTACATTTCAAGTCACGGATTTTGTCCTTTCTGGAGCCGTACATGCAGTTACGACCACTTGTTTTGCTCACCCTGTTCAGTGTCCTGGTCGCCTGCAGCAGCGAAGCCCCCAAACCTTCCACGCCCCAACCGGCGCCCGCGCAAGAGAAAAAAGTCCCGGGCATTGAAGACCTCGGCCCCCTGCCCGCCTACCAGCGTGAAATCAACGGCAGCCTGACCAACGTGCCCGCCGGGGCCGAAGTCGAGATGGCCCTGCTGGTGATCGACGACCGCTCGCGCCCGCAACAACTGCTCGCCAGCAGCGTGCTGACCGGCAATGGCAAGCCATTGGCCTTCCGCCTGCGCTTCAACCCCGAGGCCTTCCCGGCCGGGGCGCGGGTTGAACTGCGCGGCCGCGCCAGCCAATCCGGCCAGTTGATCCTGCACCTGCCCGCCGTGCGCATCACCCAGGCAATCACCCAGACCACCGGCCCCCTGGAACTCGTCAAGGCACCATGACGCCGCCGTTGGACTTGCAGCGCGCCCTGAGCGAACTGATCGGCGACGCGCAACTGGTGCCCTGCCCGCTGCCGGGTACCGAGCTGTCGTTGTGGTTGCTGGATGCGGACAACATGGACCGCGCCTTCAGCCCCGAAGAAACTCGGCGCATCCTGCATGAGCCGCCCTACTGGAGTTTTTGCTGGGCCAGCGGCCTGGCATTGGCGCGGTATTTGGCGGCGAACCCCGAGTGGGCCGCCGGCAAGCGCGTGCTGGACTTCGGTGCCGGTTCCGGCGTGGCCGCGATTGCAGCGGTCAAAGCCGGCGCGTTGGAAGTGGTGGCCTGCGATCTGGACCCGCTGGCCTTGGCGGCTTGCCGCGCCAATGCCGAGCTCAATCACGTGGAACTGACCTACTCGGCCGACTTCTTCACCGAAGCCGACCGCTTCGACCTGATCCTGGTAGCCGACGTGCTCTACGACCGCGCCAACCTGCCGCTGCTGGATCACTTCCTCAGCCGTGGCCGCGAAGCACTGGTCGCGGATTCACGGGTGCGCGACTTCCAGCACCCGGCTTACCAGCGCCTGGAAATCCTCGACGCGCTGACCCTGCCAGACCTGGCCGAGCCTTGGGAGTTTCGCAAGGTGAGCCTGTACCATTCGCGGCGCTAAGGTTGCGCGTTACAAATTTTCGGCAACAGGTTGGCTGAGACAGTGAGCGACAGGGCATGGAAAATGCCTTCCTTTCGCACGCGGCCCGGACAATCGACCTGCATGTTTTTTCAGAAAACCTCGCTTATCTACGGCAACACAAAGGTCTTGCATAAAGTCAGGCAGCTACCTAACCTTTGCGGCAATACACCCGCCATGCCTCTGGTTGCGTCAGTAGCCAAGCACAAATTGTGCGGGTTTTTTATGCCCGGTACTTTTTTGGCATGAGGACGTTCAGCAAGCCTGCCATCGACGTGCCTGCGCAATTGGAGCTCCTCAAGCTTCGCGGATTGAATATTCATAATGGGGCTCGCGCCGAGGCTTTCCTGCGGTTTGTCAGTTTTTTCCGACTAAGCCCTTACATGCGGCCCTTCCAAAAGCCGGAAGATGTCGAGCACAGATTCCGTGACGGCAGCCAATTCAGCCAATTAACTCGCCTTTACAACTTCGATCAACGACTTCGTTTATTAACTATGGACGCCATAGAAAGAGTCGAGGTGGCATCGCGTGCAGTCATCAGTAACCACATGGGCCCCGTTTATGGCAGCCACTGGTACATCAACCCGCAGATCTTTCATCACGCATACGATCATCAACGCCTGCTCACGACGTTGTCCCTGAAGCAGTCGACCGCGACACGCGATTACCAGCGAGAATGCGAGCGCATCGATAGATCCCAGGCAGACAGTGCGAGAAAAGACCTGCTCAAACACCAAAGGGCAAGAGAAAGCTACAGCCGTCACTACCCGTTGACCTATGACCAGCCTTCATTGATGCCCGGCTGGGCCATGCTTGAGGAACTGACGCTGGGTGATTTGTCCCACCTGTACAAAGGTTTGGCAAAGGACGTGGACAAAAAAGCCATTGCCAGGCGCCTGCAACTCCCATCCCCCCTGATGCAATCCTGGCTGCACACGTTGACCACCATTCGAAATGTATGCGCCCATCATTCACGGATGTGGAACCGAGAATTGGGTATTCGTCCCGAGCTCCCGAAGAAAGCTAATTTCTTGTGGCCGGAACATCTTCTCCAACAAGGGCCTCATAGCAGAATTTTCGCCGTACTTTGTATTCTTAACCACCTGATGCATCAAGTAAGCCCACACACTCATTGGGATCAGCGCCTGTACCAACTTATCGACGAGTTTCCTGATGTCAGCTTGAAAGCCATGGGCTTTCCTCAGGACTGGTATCAAGACCCTTTTTGGCACGCCTCTCCCGGCTGAGAGCCATGCAGCTTCCGGTAGCCTGCGCCAGCCCTTATAGTTGCCCCATTCCCGCTTTATTCGAGACGCCCCATGAGTGAGCCCACGCCGTACATCTTCGACGTCACCACCGCCAACTTCGACCAGGCCGTGATCCAGAACTCCTTCGAAAAACCAGTCCTGGTGGATTTCTGGGCCGAGTGGTGCGCGCCGTGCAAGGCGTTGATGCCGATGCTGGCGCAGATTGCCGAGAGTTATCAGGGCGAGTTGCTGTTGGCCAAGGTCGATTGCGAAGCCGAGCAGGACATCGTTGCGCGCTTTGGCATTCAAAGCCTGCCGACGGTGGTGCTGTTCAAGGATGGCCAGCCGGTGGATGGTTTTGCTGGCGCGCAGCCGGAGTCGGCGGTGCGTGCACTGTTGGAGCCCCATGTGCAGATGCCTGCGCCAAAAGCGGCTGATCCGTTGGTGCAGGCCCAAACGTTGTTTGCCGAAGGTCGCATCAGCGAAGCCGAAGCCGTACTCGCCGCACTGCTGGGCGAGGACAACACCAACGCTGCCGCATTGATCCTGTACGCGCGCTGCCTGGCCGAACGTGGTGAGCTGGGTGAAGCGCAAACCGTGCTCGACGCCGTTAAAAGCGACGACCACAAAGCCGCGCTCGCCGGGGCCAAGGCGCAAATCACCTTCTTGCGCCAAGCCGCCGACCTGCCGGACGCCGCCGACTTGAAAAGCCGTCTGGCGCAAAACCCGCAGGACGATGAAGCCGCCTATCAGTTGAGCATCCAACAACTGGCGCGCCAGCAGTACGACGCCGCGCTGGAAGGCCTGCTCAAATTGTTTATCCGCAACCGCAGCTACAGCGAAGGCCTGCCGCACAAGACCTTGCTGCAAGTGTTCGAACTGCTGGGCAATGACCATCCACTGGTCACCGCGTACCGCCGCAAGTTGTTTGCCGCGCTGTACTAATCGCCGATCCAACTGTACAGCGGCGTATCCCCGCCGCTGCTCACCTTGACCTTGGCGCTGTGGCGCAGGCGCACCAACAGGCGCTTGCCCGCCGAGGCATCGCCAGCCAGGGCTTCCAGTTGGTCTAGCAGTTCCAGGCCAGTGAGTTGCCCGGCGCTGCGCAACAGGTCCAGGGCGTTCTGCCACAGATCCTCATTTTGTTTAGCTGGCGCCGCCGTCGGCGCAGTCGGGGTGGGTGCGGCCTGCAACTGCGCGCCCAGCCGTGCCCAGTCGCCGTCGTCCAGTTCCAGGGTCAAGTCCACCGGCAGGTCGCCGACGGTTCCACGAATTCGCAACATCGTCCTTACTCCTGCAGTTTTTCTGACGGGCATGCTCCCATGCGGCTTGCGCAACGCCAAGCAGACGGTCAAACTCTCGGCTCTACTGTTATAAGATCACATAACATAACTTTCATGTTCTGGAGCCTTCTCATGCGCCGCCTGCTGCTCGCTTTGCCGTTCGCCCTGCTGCCACTCGCCATTGCTCACGCAGCCGACGAGCATGATCACGACCACGAACACGGCAGCCTTGGCGCCCACGAGCACGGCGTCGGCCGCCTCAATGCCGTACTCGACGGCCAGGCCCTGGAGCTTGAGCTGGACAGCCCGGCCATGAATCTGGTCGGTTTCGAGCACGTCGCCACCACTGCGGCCGACAAGGCCAAGGTCGCCGCCGCGCGCAAACAGCTGGAAAACCCAGCGGCCCTGTTCAACCTGCCCAAGGCCGCCGGTTGCGTGGTCAGCAGCCAGGAACTCAACAGCCCGTTGTTCGGCGACAAGCCGGAAGCCGACCACGACGACGATGATGACCACGACCACGACGCCAAGGACGGCGCCCACGAGCATCATCACGACCACAGCGAAATCCACGCCCATTACCAATTCACCTGCGCCACGCCGACTGCCTTGAGCAATCTGGACCTGACGCAGGTCTTCAAGACCTTCCCCGCCACCCAGAAAATTCAGGTACAACTGATCGGCCCGAGCGGCCAGCAAGGTGTTGACGCCACGGCCACAGCAGCCACCCTGAAGTTCTGAGTTCACATGACCCAAGCACTGATCGAACTGTCTGACCTGGGCTTCAACTGGCCCGGTCACCCACAGTTGCTGGATATTCCCGCGTTCCGCCTGGACGCGGGGGAAACCCTGTTTCTCAAGGGCCCGAGCGGCAGTGGCAAGACTACGCTGCTGGGCCTGTTGGGCGGCGTGCAGACGCCCAGCCGAGGCAGCATTCGCCTGCTGGGCCAGGAGCTGACCGAACTCTCGGCCGGCGCCCGTGATCGTTTCCGCGTCGACCATACCGGCTACGTCTTCCAGCAATTCAACCTGCTGCCGTTCCTGTCGGTGCGCGAAAACGTCGAGTTGCCTTGCCACTTTTCCAAACTGCGTGCGCAGCGTGCAAAGCAGCGCCACGGCAGTGTCGACCAGGCCGCCGCCACGTTGCTCGCACATTTGGGCTTGAAGGATAAAGACCTGCTGGAGCGCCGTGCCGACTCGCTGTCCATCGGCCAGCAGCAACGGGTGGCCGCCGCCCGTGCGCTGATCGGCCAACCGGAACTGGTGATCGCCGACGAACCCACCTCGGCCCTGGACTACGACGCCCGCGAAGCTTTCCTTCAGCTGTTGTTCGCTGAATGCCGCGACGCTGGCGCCAGCCTGTTGTTTGTCAGCCACGACCAGAGCCTGGCGCCGTTGTTCGACCGCAACCTGTCGCTGGCCGAACTCAATCGCGCCGCCACGCCCGCAGAGGTTTGAGATGTATTTGTTTCGTCTGGCCATGGCCAGCCTGGCTAACCGCCGCTTTACCGCGATCCTCACCGCGTTCGCCATCGCGCTTTCAGTCTGCTTGTTGCTCGCGGTGGAACGGGTGCGCGTTGAGGCACGCAATAGTTTCGCCAGCACCATCAGCGGCACCGACCTGATCGTCGGCGCGCGTTCCGGCTCGGTCAACCTGCTGCTGTATTCGGTGTTTCGCATCGGCAACGCGACCAACAATATCCGCTGGGACAGCTACGAGCACTTCGCCGCCAACCCCCAGGTCAAATGGGCGATCCCGATTTCCCTCGGCGACTCCCATCGCGGCTACCGGGTGATGGGCACCAACGAATCCTACTTCGAGCACTATCAGTACGGCCGCAAGCAAAACCTCGAACTCGCCAGTGGCCGTGCCTTTGCCACCGACCCGTTCGAAGTGGTGCTCGGCGCCGAGGTGGCCGATGCCCTGCATTACAAGCTCGGCGACAAGCTGGTACTGGCCCATGGCGTGGCGGTGGTCAGCCTGGTGAAACACGATGACAAACCGTTCACCGTGGTCGGTATTCTCAAACGAACCGGCACGCCGGTGGACCGCACGTTGCACATCAGCCTGGGCGGCATGGAAGCGATCCATATCGACTGGCACAACGGCGTGCCGGCCCAGGGTAAAGGCCGTATCAGCGCCGACCAGGCGCGCAACATGGACCTGACTCCGCAGGCCATCACCGCCTTTATGCTTGGCCTGAACAACAAGATTTCCACATTCGCCCTGCAACGGGAGATCAATGAATTCCGTGGCGAGCCGATGCTCGCGATCTTGCCGGGCGTGGCGTTGCAAGAACTGTGGAGCATGATGGGCACCGCCGAAAAAGCGCTGTTCGTGATCTCGCTGTTCGTGGTGCTGACCGGCTTGATCGGCATGCTCACGGCGATCCTCACCAGCCTTAACGAACGCCGCCGCGAAATGGCGATCCTGCGCTCGGTGGGTGCACGGCCGTGGCATATCGCGACGTTGCTGATCTTCGAAGCCTTCGCCCTGGCCCTGTCCGGCGTGATCGCAGGCGTGGGCCTGCTGTATGTGTGCATCGCCGCGTCGCGCGGGTATTTGCAGGCCAATTACGGGCTGGACCTGCCGATGTCATGGCCAAGCGAATATGAATGGACCCTGCTCGCCGGTATCCTGGCTGCTGCGCTGTTGATGGGCAGCGTGCCGGCCTGGCGCGCCTACCGACAATCCTTGGCCGATGGCCTGTCCATACGTTTATGAGGAAGGCTTCGATGCGTCGTGCCCTGTTCGCACTGTTGTTGCTGGTGGTCGTTCCGGCCTGGGCGGATGAGCAGCCCAAGGATTTGTCCTGGCAAGAGATGATTCCGCCGGACGCGCCGCCGGAAGTCCCCAATATGAAACCGCTGCATGACCTGTCGAACATGGCCGACGCCCTGGCCGTCGAAGCCGCGCCCGCGGCCAAGCAGGACTTGCCCAATGCGCCGGTGGTGCAGAGCCTCAATGGCCAGCACATCCGCCTGCCGGGCTATATCGTGCCGTTGGAAGTCAGTGAGGAAGGCCGCACCACCGAGTTTTTGCTGGTGCCGTATTTCGGCGCGTGCATCCACGTACCGCCGCCGCCGTCGAACCAGATCGTGCATGTGAAAAGCGAAATCGGCGTAAAACTCGATGAGTTGTACCAGCCGTACTGGATTGAAGGCGCGATGCAGGTCAAGCCGTCTACCAGCGAACTGGCCGACGCCGGTTACCAGATGGAGGCCGAGAAGATTTACATGTACGAGCTGCAGGAATAACCCTGATCGCCCTTTCATTGAGCTGAGTCAACAGACCAGACGGAACGATCTTTACCATTGGACGTACAACTTTTAAACGTCCTTTGGAGCTCCCATGAACAAGTCTCTGCTCGGCGCGTCCCTCTTCGCGCTCGCCCTCGTCGCCCCCCTTGCCCACGCTCACGAAGCGGGCGACATTCTGGTTCGCGCCGGTGCTATCACCGTGAACCCGAAGGCCGACAGCAGCACCGTCAAGGTTGACCAGGGCCCGCTGGCCGGCGCCAATCTGGGCGGCAAGGCGACCATGAGCAGCGACACCCAGCTGGGCCTCAACTTCGCCTACATGCTGACCAATCACGTGGGTATCGAACTGCTGGCCGCCACGCCGTTCGAGCACGACGTGAAGATCAAGGGCACCGCCCTCGGCGCCGCCAATGGCAAGCTCGGCACCCTGAAACACCTGCCGCCGACCCTGAGCGTCGTGTACTACCCGCTGGACAACAAATCCGCCTTCCAGCCGTACGTCGGCGCCGGTATCAACTACACCTGGATCTACGATGAACACGTAGGCAGCCGTGCCCAAGGGGCTGGCTTCAGCAACTTCAAGGCTGAGAACTCGTGGGGGTGGGCTGCGCAGATCGGCGCGGACTACATGATCAACGACAAGTGGATGATCAACGCCCAGGCGCGCTACATCGACATCAGCACCAAGGCGACCGTGGAAAACAACGCCGTGGCGCCGGGCACACGTGCCAAGGTCAATGTGGACGTCGACCCGATGGTTTACATGGTGGGTATCGGTTACAAGTTCTAAGCAACATCACATAACACATGTGGGAGGGGGCTTGCCCCCGATAGCGGTGGATCAGCCAACGAATCTGTTGACTGGCACTCTGCTATCGGGGGCAAGCCCCCTCCCACATTTGGGTTTTGTGTTGGATTCAGCTGTGGCGGTAGAACCGGTCTAGCAACGCCGGCAACCCCGCTCGCCACGCCCGTGGCTTGATGCCAAAGGTATGCAGGATTTTCTTGCAGGCCAGCACCGCGTGTTGCGGCTCATCCGCCGCGTCCGGCCGGGCCGCGTGGGCCTGGGCGGTGGGTGACTCAATCGCCAACGGGTGGAAATTGCGTGCTTCGGTCAGAATCGCCTGGCCCAGCGCCAGCGGCGTGGTGGCCTCCTGGCCGGCGTAGTGGTAAGTGCCCCACAGCGGCGCCGCGCAATCGAGTTGCTTGAGCACTGAAATGATCACCCGCGCCGCATCATCCACCGGCGTCGGGTTACCGCGTCGGTCATCCGCCATCAGCAACTCGTCGGTGTTCTCGGCCCGGGCCAGGAAGCGCCCGAGAGTGCCATCAACGCTGTCATCCAGCAGCCAGCCAAAGCGCAGCAACACATGCTGCGGGCACGTGGCGCGCACACTCTGTTCGATACGCCACAACGCCTGGCCGCGCAGGCCCAGGGGCACCGGCTCGTCCTTTTCGCTGTAGGCGGTGGCACGGGAGCCATCGAATACGCGGTAGCTGGACGGTTGCAGCAAGGTGATGTTGTGGTGTTGGCACAGTTCGGCCAGGCGTTCGATGGCGAACTCCTGGGAAGCCAAACGGGTTTCGCTGACGGCTTCGGCCTGGAACCAGTCGAAGTAGTAGGCGAGATTGATCAAGGCATCGGGACGGGTGTCGTCGAGCAATTGGGTGAGGCTCGCGGCATCCCAGCCGTCTTGGGGCGGTTTGGGTGCGAGGAAACCGATGTCTTCCTCTGCACCGAGGCGAATCAGCGCCTGCCCGAGGGCATTCCCGCCGCCCAGTAACATAAGGCGCATTCGCATAGATTGAGCAGGCCCGGTCTGTTTGGAACGTTGGCTATGGTCGGCAGGCCCATGGGCCTTGCCGCTGGCAGTTGCCAGAATCGTTGCATTTTGCGGGTTTGTAGCGCAACCGTCACGGATTAAGTGTCTTGACATCGGGCTCTGCCGGCGCGTGCTCCAGCGCCGTACGCTGAGGCATCATGACCTGCTGTGGATAAGTCTGCGCGAAGTGCACCTCGGGGCAGTTATCCACAAGCTTTTTCAGACGCTGATTAAAGGCACGACTGACAGCATATTGCCCACCCGACACCGTGCGGAACTGTGCCGTGAGCACCACACCATTGAGGTCCATCCTGTCGACACCAAACACCTCCAGTGGCCCTTGCAGGTTGTACTTGAGGAACACATCGTCGCGGATCGCCTGACCAGCTTCACGAATCAACTCCACGGCCTTGTCCACATCGGTGTCGTAGGTGAACTGCACCGAGAAGAACGCATAGGCAAATTGCCGCGACTGATTGGTGACAGCCTTGATCTGCCCGAACGGCACAGAATGCACAAAACCCTTGCCGTCGCGCAGGCGCAGGGTGCGGATGGTCAGGCCCTCAACGGTGCCGGCGTGGCCGGAGTCAAGCACCACCCAGTCGCCGATGGACAGCGTGTCCTCAATGATGATGAACAACCCGGTGATCACATCCTGCACCAGTTGCTGTGAGCCGAAACCAATGGCCAGGCCGACCACACCGGCACCCGCCAGCAGCGGTGCGACATTGATGCCCAGGTTGGCCATGGTGGTGATCGCGCAGATGACCACCAGAATGATCTTCACCGCATTACGCACCAGCGGCAGGATGGTTTTCACCCGCGTGCTCGGCTGGCGGTTGGAGCGCTTGTTCACTGGCGGTTTCAGCGCTTCCTGGATCGCCGTGTCGAGCACCACCCAGAACAGCCACGTCATCAGCAGGATCAGGCCGATGCTGCTCAAAGAGTCGCTGATCGCCCGTCCTATCGAGTTGCGCTGGGCAAACTCGAACAACGACACACCCCAGATCCGCCCGAGGATTTCGATAAAGGCGATGGCCATGACGATGCGCAGGATCGCGTGCAACAGACTGAGGAAACGTTCCTTGTAGGCGCTGCTGCGCTGGATCGCCACCTGGCTGCGGGACTTGAACAGGTGCTGCAGCACGGTACTCAGGAACACGGTGCCAATCAGCAGAATCGTGGTGAACAGCGCGCAACGCAGGGCTTTCTGGTTATCGTCACCGGCACCGATCAAGTTGATGGCCGAGACCAGCACCATCAACAGAATCGGCCAGTACCACAAGCCGGAAAACACCCGCAACGATTGCTGCAACGCCGGGTGTTTAAGGCGCTGAGCCAGAGGTCGATTGCGGATCAGGTGGGCGACCGGCCGACGCAGGCGCACCACCAGCACGCCGAAGATCACTGCCGCGAACAGGCCGGTAAACACCGCGATGCTGCTGGTGATATTGCCGCCCAGTTGACGGACGATTTGTGGGCTGGTCAGGGCATCGCTGAGGGCGGCGAGGAAGCCGATCAAGAACAGCGGCTTGGGGCAATAATCGCGAATAATCTGCACTGCCGGGCGCTTGTGACCGACGTTGAACATGACAATGACGCACAACAGCATCGACGTGGAAAAAATGCCGCTGCTGGTGGCATAGGCAAAACACAGCGCCAGCGCACGCCCCACTGAAGTGGGCAGAAAGTGACTGACATAAAGGGTCAGCGGCAAGCAGATCAGCGCCGGGATCGTGTAGGGCACCACATACCCGAGCACCGCGTGCAGGCGCTTGCGCTGTGCAACAAATGACCGTCGCCCCAGGCGCTGCACGATAAACCGCCCCAACAGCGTCAGTACGGTAAACGCGCCGACCCACACCCCGGACAGCAGCAGGAAATTTCCGGCCACAGTCCACGGCGAACGTTCTGACGTTTGGTTAACCAACCGCCCTACTTCATCCGCCGCCCTGTCCGCACGCAGGCGCCAGGCGTCGATCAGGTTTTGGTTGAGGTCGAGCTTGTCCTGCACGTCGTCGATGCTGGAGCTGATCGCACCCAGCAGACCGCCTTCTACCAGCAACTCCGGCTTGGCCGGCGCCTCGGGTTCAGGCGCCGCCGCCGCGGCGTGCAGTGCGCCACTGCCGCAACATAGCAGCGCACCCAGCAGTAAAGCAGTCTTGAGATTGAGCAAAACACCGGGCTCCTTACAGAAGGGTCTGTAAGGAACTGACGGGTTTCAGCGAGGATGGTTCACTTCAGGTCGACATTCAGGCTCGGCGCGCCAAACGCTACCAACTGCGCGTTGGAACCAGCGAAATAGCCTTTCCAGAAGCCTTCCAACGCTTGGATAGTCTTGCCGGAACGATACGCCTGCTTGACATCCTTGGTCACCAGCGCCGCTCCGGCCACATAGACGCGCGCGCCCTGCAGGTCGGCGAACAGACCCTTGTCGGCCACACGCTTGAGCTCGGCGTCGGGTTGCAGGTCACGAATCCGGTTGTTGGCGTAGAAGCTGCCGAAATCGCTGTTTTCCAGCATGTCGGAAATCAACAACACCACACGTTCCTGGGCCGGTTGCTGGCCCAGGTTGTTGCCGATATCACGCAACGACTGGAAGATTTCACTGCGTGCAATGTCTTCGGACGCTTCACGCAGCGTGGTCACAAACACCTTGCCAAAGGTCTTGTTGAAAAAGCTGCGCTGCTCGGCAAGGCAGGTGTCGAAGGTGCGCAGCGATTGCATACCGACCCGCTCGCGGACCTTTTCGTCGATGCCCTGGTTGAGTTCACCGGCAAAGCGCAACTGCATGAACTGCCCCGGCAGAAACGCCGAGAAGCTGTACAGCCGGACCTTGTCGCCCGGTTGTACAAAGCGCTGAATCTGGGCCCAGGTGGACTTCTGAATGACCTCGGGCATCGGGATCGTTTGATCGATGATCACTGTCAACTCGCGCCCCGCGGCCACGGGCCGAAACTCGGCGACCTTGGCGTAGGGGTAGCAATCCGGAATGTCATTGCGCTCGCCGGCCATCGCCATCAAGGGCGCCAGCAACAGGGCACAGAAAAAGCGCGGGATCATCATTCAGGCACCTGTGGCGTCAAAGTCTTTAAGCAATTGCTGTTCGGCACGCAGCGCCAGCACATCTTCCAGTGCATGGCCTTTGACACGACTGATCGTTGCCAATTGTTCTTCGCTGTAGGCCGTCAGGTCCTTGCCGCGCAGGGCATCGAGACCCTCCGAGGCAGCAACCGGCGTCTGCACGGGGGTTGCTACAGGAGTTGGAGCTGGAGCCGCGACTTCCGCTACCACCGGTGCAGTAGGTGCAACCGGAACACTGACGGGTTTGGCCACCGGTTGCGGATTGCCCGGCAACGCCTGTTTGCGCGCTACGAAGGTCTCGAAGCTGCGATTGTGCGCCGTGGTCAACGCCGCCTGCTGCTGGGCGTTGGTGGTGGTGCGCCCGGCGAGCTTGAGCTGCAACTTGCTCAGTTTGTGATCGGCATGGGAGGCAATTTCCACGCGCTGGCTCTGCATCCAGTTTTCCAGGGCTTCGCCGCTGGAAAATTTGTGGGTGTGTTCCCAGGCGGTCTTGGATTCGACCCCGGCAAACCCGAAGATCGACGCCAGCCAGATGCTGGTGATCTGGATCGCGATGTAGATCACCGATAGCACAATGAAGGTGATCAGCGAGGCTTTGCGGATCGCGTCCATCTTGTCGGTCAGGGTTTGCTTGTCGGCCTGATCGTTGATCGCCGCCGAATCGGCCGGCAGTTCGAACGGGCTGGCCGAGTCGTAATTCTGCTGGGCAAAGGCATGGGGGCTGCCGACCATTTCGGTCTCGATGCTTTTGAGCTGCATGGTGCGGATACCGAACGCGGCGATCGCGATAATCGCGATCCAGATACCGGTGGTGATCATCCAGCCACGGCTCGGCGTCACGGTGTGGTTGGTGTTGATGCGCGCCAGGATGCGGTTGTAGTCCTTGCCGTCTTTATCGCTGTCGGTGTGTTTGATGCCGATGCCCGGCAACTCCTTGAGCTGGTTCGGGCGGTCGCTGTCGCTGTCGTTTTCCCACCAGTGGCGCGCCTTGCTGATCAGCGCGTTCTTGTGCGCGGCGCGGCCAGTGACTTCGGCCAGGATCGCCGAGGCGACCGCCAGCAAGAAGGCGAACAACCAGCCCATCCAGCTTTGATCGTTGGCCGACAGGTTCTGGTTGATAAAGGGCACCAGCACGTAGGCGAAACCCACGGCCTCGAACATGATCAGCATAAAGATCAGGGCAAACACCCAGAACGGCCGCTCGCGGCGCCCGCGCTCACCGATGGTGCGCAGGTAGGATTCGCTCTTGTTGAAGAAGTCGACATCTTCCGCGCCGATTTTTTCATAGCGCGAGTAGTACGCGTCGCACAGCTCGCTTTCGGATTTCGGCCAGCCGTGGGCGTCAAGCATCAGGCTCTGCTTGGACAAGCGCGCCACCTTGCCGATCACGGGCACGCCGTGCCACACACGCATGACGAAATAACCCACCTTGTCCCAATACGCTTGAATCAGGATGGCCGCCAGCAATGTGGAGATCACCAGGCCGGTGATTAGTTTGTTTGCCCAGAGCAGGGCCGTCAGCGCATTGAAGCTGAAGTCTTCCATGGTGTATGTCCTTGAGTCTTACGCGCGAATCGGCACGAAACGGGTAGTGAAAGCTTCACGGCTGCGCGGGTAGAACAACGCACCGTCCGTGGCTTCGGAGTTTTTCTTGCTGAACACCACGTCGATACACGACACCGGTGCCTTGGGGTCTTGGATGAATACGCGATAGAGCACCAGTTCTTCACCTTCGTAGGTGTTGGCCACGGCTTTGCTCTTGATCGATTTGCGGTTGCCCTCTTTGTAATCCTTGACCACTTCGATGAAGGGCTGGCGGTCGACGCTGGCGCCATCGCGCAGGATCGAAACCGGCGACAGCGTCACCAGGTGGCCATTGACTACGTTGGCCCACACGCGGTTGTTGTAGCCCGGCAGGTATTCGGTGGTGACTTGGGTGTCGAGCGCCTTGCCGCTGGCGAGGTTGAACACTTTGCCGGTTTCACGCGGGCGGTCGGCGTCGCAACTGCTGTTGGGCAGGTCGCTGGCGTGGGCACTGCTGACCAGGGCGAAGCCGGCCTTTTTCGGCGCGATGCCTTGGGCCAGGGTCCAGCGCGTGTCGCTGGCAGGCGTGCCACCGAAGTCGACCAGCGCGGTGCCGGCGTCAGCGGGTTGGCTCTGGGCAGCCGGTTTGGTTGTGACGGCAGGCTTGTTTTTCGGCGCGCTGGCGACGGTACGCACGGGCTCGGTCGAGGTGCCGTGCGTGAGGTATTTGGAGTTGTTCTGTTCGGCGTTGACGCGCTTGACCAGCATGTTGCGGTCGGTCACTTCAACGATCTCAACCCGACGGTTCTTGCCGCGTTGCTGCACGTCGCTGTTGTCGGCGATCGGCCGCGAAGCCCCCGCGCCCTGGAAGAACATGCGCTGCGGCGCGATGCCTTGCTCGGCCAGGATCGACGCCACAGCGCGGGCGCGCTGCTCGGACAATCGCTGGTTGGTGGCGGCGCTGCCGGTGGCGTCGGTGTGGCCGACGACCAGAATCGCCGCTTGGCTGTTCTGGCCCTGCTTGGGCGCAAACGCGGCGGCCAGCTTGCGCACCTGGCGCTGACCGTTGGTGCTCAACTGCGCGCTGCCGGTGGCGAACATGCCTTCATCCTGCACCTGGGCGACGATGCCCGCCTCGGTCGGCGCAGGGGCTCGGGTGGTGCCGGTAGCCACGTCCTGGCTTTGCAGGGTTTGCACCTGAATGTTCAGGTTCTCTTCTTTGGCAATCCGCTCCAGTTCCTGCAAGCGGTTCTGCCACAAGTTGCCCGCCACACAACCGGCCGCCGCGCCCACGCCGCCGCCGACGATGGCCTTTTTGGCGTCGCCGGTGATCGCGTACGTCAAGCCGGCGCCGAGCAATGCCCCCCCGGCGCAACCAATGGCCGTGCCGTAGTTTTTGCCCGCATCGTTAAGCGTCGCGCAGCCGCTGAGCGCCACGGCGCCGGCAAGCAGGCTGATTTTTCGGGTAAAGGAGGTATTCACTTGATGGGTTCCGGCCTTCATGAAAAGAGCCGCCGACCCACTGCCAGCACCAGAAAAGCGCCAACTGCATCATCCATGAACAGGCCCTGCACAATCGTTGAATGGGGTAGATAGCGCGGGATTGGATCACGTCACTGATGGCAATTCAACAGCATTTGTAACTCTATGCGTCCTCCAGAACCGTCCGTAGGACGCTCGAAACTTTCTCCAGCCACCGGCAGTCAGCCCTTACATGAAGCATTGCGCCACTCTTCACAGGAATACACATGACTGCGATCCCAGACTGGGTGCCCGTAACCCCCAGCGTCGCCATCACGCGCTTTACGGTGCTGACGGTCAATATCCACAAGGGCTTCACGGCCCTGAACCGACGCTTCATCCTGCCCGAGCTGCGCGAAGCGGTGCGCAGTGTGGGCGCGGACATGGTGTTCCTGCAGGAAATCCACGGCACCCACGAGCGCCATCCGCAGCGCTACAGCGACTGGCCGAACATGCCGCAATACGAGTTTCTGGCCGACAGCATCTGGCCGCAGTTTGCTTACGGGCGCAACGCGGTGTATCCCCATGGCGATCACGGCAATGCGTTGCTGTCGAAATTCCAGATCGTGAGCTACGACAACCTCGACATCTCCCAAAGCGGCCATGAAAACCGTGGTTTGCTGCATTGCGTGTTGCGCCTGCCGGGCAACGGGCAGGAAGTGCATGCGATCTGTATTCACCTGGGCTTGCGCGAGGTGCATCGCCAGCAGCAATTGCGTTTGCTGGAGCAGCGCATCCGCGAGATTCCCGCCGATGCACCACTGGTAGTCGCCGGCGATTTCAACGACTGGCGCCAGCGTGCCGACCTGAGCCAAAGCGGCCTCACCGAGGTGTTTGTGCACGCCCTTGGCAAACCGGCGCGCACCTTTCCAGCTCGCCTGCCATTGCTGGCGCTGGATCGCATTTACGTGCGTAACGTAAAGGTGCACAACCCCAAGGTGCTGACCACCCGGCCGTGGTCGCATCTGTCAGACCATGTACCGCTGTCGGTGGAGATTGAGCTATGAACATCGCCGTCGAGCACATTTCCACCGACCAACCGCCGGATGAAACCAAGGCCCGCGACCTGGATTACGGCTGGCAAAGCGGCAATCAGGTCGAGTTGCTGGAAAACGGCGAAGCGTATTTTCCCAAGGTCTTCGAAGCGATGCGCCAGGCCCGGCGCGAGATCCTGCTGGAGACCTTCATCCTCTTCGAAGACAAGGTCGGCCATGAGCTGCAAGGCATCCTGATCGAGGCCGCGCAGCGTGGGGTCAAGGTGGTGGTCAGCCTGGATGGTTTTGGCTGCGGCGAGCTGAGCCCGGCGTTTCTCGGTGAACTGGCCGCGGCCGGGGTGACGGTGCAGATGTTCGATCCCGCGTCCAAGACCCTGGGCATTCGCACCAACTGGTTCCGCCGCCTGCACCGCAAGATTGTGGTGGTGGACGCCACGGTGGGGTTTATCGGCGGGATCAACTTCTCTGCCGATCACTTGGGGGATTTCGGCCCCGAGGCCAAACAGGATTACGCGGTGCAAATCACTGGCCCGGCGGTGGCCGATCTGCACCACTTTGCCCTGGCGCAAAGTGGCCGTCAGGTGCGCACGCGGCGCGGTTGGCGGCGGCGCCAGCAACGGCCTTCAGCGTGGTCGAACGAGCATGGCGACGGCCTGGTGCGCCTGATCTACCGCGACAACCTGCAACACCGTGACGACATCGAAGAAGCGTATATCCACGCCTTGAGCAAGGCCCGACACCGAGCCGTGATCGCCAACGCGTATTTCTTCCCCGGCTACCGCCTGCTGCGGGAAATCCGCAACGCGGCGCGCCGTGGTGTGCAGGTGCAATTGATCATGCAGGGCCAACCCGACGTACTGCTGGCCAAGCTGGCGGCGCGCATGCTCTACGACTATCTGCTCAAGGACGGCGTGGTGATTCACGAATACTGCCAGCGCCCGCTGCACGGCAAGGTCGCGCTGGTGGATGACGAGTGGAGCACGGTGGGTTCGAGCAACCTCGACCCGCTGAGCCTGGCGCTGAACCTGGAAGCCAATGTGTTGATTCGCGATCGTGCGTTTAATCAGCAACTGTACGAGCGCCTGCAAGCACTCAGTCAGAATCACTGCCAGACCATCCCGGAAAACCGCAAGCCACGCCTGTGGTTGTGGCGATTGACCGTCGGCTTTCTGGTGTTCCATGTAATGCGCCACTTCCCCGCGCTGACCGGCTGGTTGCCGGCACACAAGCCACGTTTGAAACCCTTCGTGCATGAGGGCCAGCGCCATGACAGCTGATCGTTTCAAGCGTTGGAAGAAGCCACTGACCATCGTCTTCTTCCTGCTGCTGATCGTGCTATTCACCCTGCTCGCCCGCCGGATCGACTGGAGCGAGGTGGTCCAGACACTCGGTGAGTTCAAACTGCGCACCTTGCTGATCGCGGGCGCGTTGACCCTGTGCAGCTTTATCGTCTACGCCTGCTTCGACCTGATCGGCCGCACCTACATCCGCCAGCCGTTGCGCTGGAAGCAGATCCTGCCGGTGGGGATTATCAGTTATGCGTTCAACCTCAACCTCAGCGCTTGGGTTGGCGGCATCGCCATGCGCTATCGGCTGTATTCGCGGCTGGGGGTGAGCAGCAGCAATATCGCCAAGATTCTCGGCCTGAGCCTGGCCACCAATTGGTTTGGCTACATGGCGTTGGCCGGCGCGGTTTTCAGCAGCGGGCTGGTGACCATGCCGCCGGGCTGGAAACTGAGCAGCGGCGCGTTGCAAGGGGTGGGCGTGTTGCTGGTGTTGGCCAGCCTCGGCTACCTGGCGGCCTGCCAGTTTTCGAAAAAACGTGCGTGGTCGATCCGCGGCATTGAGATCAACCTGCCGTCGCTGCGCATGGCCTGTTTGCAACTGGCGTTGGGCGCGTTGAACTGGTCGCTGATGGCGGCGGTGATTTTTACCCTGCTGCCCGCCAAGTTGGACTATCCGCTGGTACTTGGGGTGTTGCTGATCAGCGCGATTGCCGGTGTGCTCACCCATATTCCGGCGGGGCTTGGGGTACTGGAAGCGGTGTTTATCGGGCTGCTGCAGCATGAGGCCTCGCGGGGCAGTTTGCTGGCGGGGCTGATCGCGTACCGGGCGATCTACTTTATCTGCCCGCTGCTGATCGCCTTGGTGATGTACGTGGGTGTAGAAGCCAAGGCCAAGGCGTTGCGGGTAAAGAAAACACCCGCCTGAACGGGCTACTGGGACTGGATGATGCTCAACCGCTCGCCGACCACCATCTCGGTAATCCAGTCGACCAGGATTGAGGTGTAGGCCTGCTGGGACACCGGATCGCTGAGGGAATGGTCAGCGCCATCAATGATGCGGTGCGTCAGGGAGTGCGTCTGCTGGCACGCCGCGCGGTAGCTCATGATGGTGGCATGGGGCACGTGGTCGTCGGTTTCCGATTCGACGATCAGCACATCACCGGTAAACGCCGCGCAGGCGTGTAATGCGCGATTGGTCTCGGCGTGCACCAGGGTGCTGCGGTAATCCATCAAATCGACCTTATCCAGGTCGCGCTTGGGCTTGAGCCATTCCTGATCGCGGTACAGCGCCGGCACGCGCAGCGCCAGCCAGCGTACCGGGCGCAACGAGGTGAGGATGGCGGCGAGGTAACCGCCATAACTGGTGCCCACGACCGCCACCGCCGAGGTGTCGATGGCCGGGTGGGCGAGCAGCCGGTCGTAGGCCGCCAGCAGGTCGCGCAGGTTGTCTTCGCGGGTGACGCGGCTCAATGGAATGCCGGTACCGGCGTGGCCGCGCAGGTCGAAAGTGAGGCACACACAGCCAAGGCCGGCGATGCCTTTGGCCCGTTCCAGATCCCGCTCCTGGCTACCGCCCCAACCGTGCACAAACAACACGCCTGGTACTTTGGATTTGGGGCTCAGGAAGGTGCCGCTCATTTGTTCGTCGTCGATGTCGATGGAAATGGTTTCACTTCTAGCCGTCATAAGATTTGACCGTCACGTACTTGAGAAGAAAGTCACTGTTTTCTGCGGGGCCGCGATACACCTCAATGGCATCCGCTGGCAGCGCCTGGTCCACATAGGTTTCTACCGAGGACACATGAATGGCGTTAAGACCCGGGTGATTGATGAAGCTTTGCAGCGCCGCGACCTCCGCGCTGCTGGCGCCGCCCATGCGCCAGGATTGTTCGAGCACGCCACTGCGGCGCTGGCCGTGGCTATCCAGGCCTTGAGCGATGTCGTAGTTGCGCCGGGACGCGTAGAAGCCGGGGTAGGCTTCATCTGCCGCCGTGTCGAAGATTTGCGCTTGCTCGATGGCCAGTCGCACGTCGTCGGGCAGATCGAGTTCAAGCAAATCTTCGTAATAACCCGGAACGACCAGCAAGTCGGAGCCGCCATAGACGCTTTCGCCCTGCCCGTCCTCGGTCAGGTATTGCTGCCCGCAGTAGCTGAATACGTGATCGCCGATAAAACTCTGGCCCACGCTATGGGTGACCACGTCGCGCAGATCTTGCTCCAGCACCACGCCGTCGTTGAACAACTGCGCGGCGTCGGGTCGGGCGAGTACGGCCTTGAAGGCATCGAGGCTGTGGATAACTTCCTGGCCGCGTCCGGCGCAGGCGTGCACCGGTTTCAGGCGGATGGGCCCGTCGTCGAGCAAATGGGCGGCGGCGGGTAAAGCGTCTTCGAGCGAAAACACACTGAGGCCATCCAACACGACTGTTCTTACCCGCTCACAGAACAACGGCGACCAGCCTTCGGGCGCGATGGCTTCAGGGCTCAGCAAACCATGGCTGATGGCTTTGGTGCAGATGAAGTCGTGATCGACATAGCCGCCCCACAGGTCTTCGGGGCCTTTGATGTTGAGCGCGAGAGCTTGCGCCGGGCCCACCAGGGTTTGAGTGGGCAGCAGATAAAGCTCCCGGCCAGCATGTTTTCGCGGGTCGTAGCTGCCATCGAATTTAAGCCCCAGGATCTGCGCCAGCCAGCGGGCCAGGCTGTGATTGGTGTCGACCTCATGCTGGGGCGCGCCCGCTCGTGTGGAGTGAGCGACCACCCATTTCCTGCGTTGTGTTGGGGTCATGCATCCCCCTTGGCCTTCCCGCCATGTGTGTATCAGGAAGGCTGCAGGGATCAGGCCAAAACAGCTGTGAGCGCAAGCGATTTGAAATCAAGCAGTTACTGAAAAACCGATGGCAGTTGGCCTGTTTTATTCTGCACGACGACGCCTCAAATGCGCGGCGTTCTGCACGATTCACACGCCAAAACGGCTGCGGTAATCGCTGGGCGCCAGGCCGGTGATTTTCTTGAAGGTGGCGCGAAAGGCGCTGGGGTCCTGATAGCCCACGGTCCAGGCAATATGGTCAATGGTGCCGTTGGTGAATTCCAACATCTGCCGCGCCTTGCCCACCCGAAGGTGCTGGCAGTATTCGGTGGGTTTCAAGCCGGTGGCGCCGCGAAAGCGCCGCAGGAAAGTGCGCGCCTCCAGCCCCGCCTCTTGCGCCATGGCCGCCACGGACACCTCCACCGCGCCGCTGGCTTGCAACCAATGCTGGACTTTGAGAATCGCCACGTCGCCATGGCCGAGGATCGGCGCAAAGTTGCTGCCGCACTGGCTCGCGCTGTCGCTGTGTTCAATGACCAAAAACCGCGCGGTGTCGGCAGCGATACTCGGCCCCATCAGGCGGTCAACCAGACGCAGGCCCAGCTCTGACCAGGCCATCAGCCCGGCGGTGGTGATCAGGTCACCGTCATCGACGATGGGTTTATCCGCTTCCAGGCGCACGGCCGGGTACTGCGCGGCAAAAGACTTGGCGGAAGACCAATGGGTGGTCGCGCTGCGCCCATCCAGCAAGCCACTGCGCGCCAGCATGATCGAGCCGATGCACACGCCGCCCAGCACTGTGCCCGTCGCGTGCTGTTGACGAAGCCACGCCAACAGCGCAGGCGGCGACTGTTCATCGGTGAACACACCAATCGACGGTGGCACCAGCACGGCCATCATCGGTTGCTCGGGGCCTGGGTGGCTATCGAATACCCGTGTCGGGTGACCATCGGCATCCACGTGCCAATGGCTGATCCGCAGCAGCGGCAGTTGTGCCGACTGATGCTCGGCGGCGATCCGGTTGGCCACGCCGAACAGGTCGGTCAGGCCATGCACGGCAGCCAATTGCGCCCCTTGGTAGATCAACACACCCAGCTCAACAACCGCCATTGTCAGTTTTCCCCCTGTTATTGTCGGTGCAGCCAATCCCCGGCGTCGGCGCCAGCTAAGATACTGGGCCCATCAACCCATCACGAGGCAATACCCATGGCCAAGCAAGCGCTCATCCTAATCGATATCCAGAACGACTACTTCCCTCAGGGCAAGTGGCCGCTGGATGGCGTAGAAGCTGCAGCGGACAAGGCTGCGCAAGTACTCAAGGCGTTTCGCCAGGCGGGGGATGCAGTGATTCATGTGCGCCATGAATTCACGTCCGAAGAGGCACCGTTCTTCACGCCCGGGTCCGAAGGCGCACACCTGCATCCGAAGGTACTGAACCAACGCGATGAGCCCGTGGTGCTTAAACACTTTGTGAACGCGTTTCGTGAAACCAATCTGCGCGCCCTGCTGGAACAACGCAGCATCACCGAACTGGTGGTGGTCGGCAGCATGAGCCATATGTGCGTCGACGCCGTGGTGCGTGCCGCAGCGGACCTGGGCTACAAGGTCACGGTGATTCATGACGCTTGTGCCACCCGCGATCAGGAATTCAACGGGCAAGTGATCCCGGCCGCGCAGGTGCATGGCGCGTATATGGCGTCACTGGCGTTTGGGTATGCGGGCGTGGTGTCGGCGGATGAGTATTTGAAGGCGCAAGCAGCAGCAGCGTGACCACTGCTTGCCTGGGCTTTTAGCGGGTCGCGATGATAAACAGGCGCGGGAATGGCAGTAGTACGGTGCCATCGGCCAGGGCTGGATAGGCCTGGGTAATCCGCGCCTGATATTCCTGTAGGAAGGCGACTTTTTCATCATCGGTCAAAGGCGCGAGGAATGGACGCAATGCAGAGCCCTTGAACCACTCCACCACAGCCCCATGACCCGCCAACGGGTGCAGGTAGGTCGTGCGCCATACATCAACAGTGGCGCAGTGCTTGCTCAGCAACTCGTAGTAGTAACTCGCCACGTGCCGTTCATTGTGTTTGACCGTACCAATCCTGGCAGCCCACGGGCCATCCGCCGCAACCTCCCGAGCCAGGCGGTGCGCAGGCTCGTCCAGGTTATCCGGGGTTTGCACCGCCAGCGTACCGCCGGGGTTCAACCGGTTGACCAGATGGGGGTAAAGCGTGGCGTGGTCTGGCAGCCATTGCAGCGAGGCGTTGGCGAGGATCACATCGAATGTTTTTCCAGGGTTCCAGGCGCCGATGTCCGCCAGTTCAAAGCTCAGTCTCGGCAGGCGGTTGCGGGCGTCGACGAGCATGTCTTCAGAGCTGTCCATGCCGGTGACATCCGCTTGAGGAAAACGCTCGGCCAACACTTGGGTGGAGTTGCCAGGGCCGCAGCCGAGGTCGACGGCGGTGTGCACATCCAGATTGGGAATGGCTGCCACCAGGTCACGCACGGGACGAGTGCGCTGTTGTTCAAACATCGTGTACTGCTTGGCAGACCAGGTCATCGCGGCTTTCCTTCGTCTCTAGGGTTTGGCTCCAGCCTAAATCCTGTAGCCCATGAGCACAAATGCCGGATAACTGATCACTGGTCCCGTCAGTTGATCCTTTTCAGAACATTGTTCGGGCTGGAGCCGTGGGTAGCGTTGGCAAATAAAAAAGCCCCGAGAGCAGTGCTCACGGGGCTTTCCGGGAAAACTTTACGGATTGCTCCGAGCGATACCCTAGAACGGAATATCGTCATCAAAGCTGTCGAAATCCGGAGCCGGCTGAGGAGCGGCCTGCTGTGGCGCTGGACGCGACTCACGCTGTGGCTGCTGGCTTGGCTGCGGACGCGACTGCTGTGGACGCGGTGCCGAGTTGGACATGCCGCCCTGGCCCTGTTGGTCGCCCTGTGGACGGCCGCCCAGCAGTTGCATGGTGCCTTGCATGTCGACCACGATTTCAGTGGTGTAACGCTTGATGCCGTCTTTTTCCCACTCGCGGGTCTGCAGTTTGCCTTCGATGTAGACCTGCGAACCCTTGCGCAGGTATTCACCGGCGATCTCTGCGACCTTGCCGAACATCGACACACGGTGCCATTCGGTTTTTTCGACTTTCTGACCGGTTTGCTTGTCGGTCCACTGTTCGCTGGTCGCCAGACTCAGGTTGGTCACGGCGTTACCGTTAGGCAAGTAGCGAACTTCGGGATCCTGGCCGCAAGTACCGACCAATATGACTTTGTTAACCCCACGGGCCATAACGTTCTCCTAGGCTGGGCGCGCTGTCGGCACTGGGTTGACCAGTTGCTCAAGCGTCGCGCGATCCAATAATTCGGTGTCCAATTTGATGTAAATGGCCGCCTCTTCAGCGACCACGACTGCATCCGTTACCCCTACGACGGCCTTCAGGCGCTCTGCCAGACCGGCTTCGCGGATCGCTTCGGGCGATAGCGGCAAACGCAGACTTGTGACGTAGGGAGGTTCGCGCATGGTAACAGCAAAGACCAGCCAAAGTGCAGCCAGCCCGGCGCATCCGAGGAAGACAACCGACAAACCGCCATGCTGAAACATCCAGCCGCCCATGATGCCGCCTAACGCCGAGCCGAGGAACTGGCTGGTGGAATACACCCCCATCGCCGTGCCCTTGCCACCCGCCGGTGAAACTTTGCTGATCAGCGAAGGCAATGAAGCCTCCAGCAGGTTGAACGCGGTGAAGAACACCACCGTGCCGATTACCAGCGCCCGTAGGCTGTCGCCGAACTGCCAGAAGAATAGTTCAGTGAGCATCAATGTCGCGACGGCGCCCAGCAAAACTCGTTTCATTTTGCGTTTTTTCTCGCCATAGATGATGAACGGGATCATGGCGAAAAACGAAATCAACAGAGCGGTGAGGTAGACCCACCAGTGCTGCTCCTTGGGCAGCCCGGCTTTTTGTACCAGTGCCAGGGGCAAGGCGACGAAGCTGCACATCAGCATTGCGTGTAATACGAAGATACCTAAATCCAGGCGCAGCAGGTCCGGGTGCTTGAGCGTCGGCAACAACGCGTTGCGCGCAACGCCGGATTCACGGTGCTGCAATGTGCCGGTGGAGCGCGGCACCATGAAGGCCACGATCACGATGCCGAACAACGCCATGCCGCCTGTGGCCAGAAACAAACCGTGCAGGCCGAACGCACGTGTGAGCAAGGGTCCGACCACCATGGCCACGGCAAACGACAGGCCGATGGTCATACCGATCATCGCCATGGCCTTGGTGCGATGCTGCTCGCGGGTCAGGTCAGAGAGGAGCGCCATCACCGCAGCGGAAATCGCCCCGGCACCTTGCAGAATACGTCCGGCGATCACGCCCCAGATCGAATCGGACTGGGCCGCGAGCACACTGCCGAGGGCGAACACGATCAGCCCCAGGTAAATCACCGGACGACGGCCAATGCGGTCGGAAATGATCCCGAACGGAATCTGAAAAATCGCCTGTGTCAGGCCATAGGCGCCAATCGCCAGGCCGATCAGCGCCGGGGTTGCGCCGGCGAGGTCCATGCCATAGGTCGCCAGCACTGGCAACACCATAAACATGCCCAGCATACGGAAGGCGAACACAAGGGCCAGACCGCTTGCCGCTCGGGTCTCGCCGCTACTCATGCGTTCGCTGTGGGGATCGTGCATGGAAAAACCTCGTGTGAACCGGCGGCGATTCTACCAGTCCCATCGATTGAGAGGGTATATGCGGCGCTTTGCCGCGCAGCTTTCATGTAAGGCTGCACCCGGCACTTTGACAGTGTATATTCATCCAGTCTTTAGCCGTATACTCCGGCATTATTTACGCCCGCCGTGCGAGGCCATCTTGGACAAGATCCTGATTCGTGGGGCTAGAACCCACAACCTGAAGAACATCGACCTGACCCTGCCCCGGGACAAGCTGATTGTCATCACCGGCTTGTCTGGCTCGGGCAAATCGTCCCTGGCGTTCGACACGCTGTATGCCGAAGGTCAGCGCCGCTATGTGGAATCGCTGTCGGCCTATGCCCGGCAGTTCCTGTCGATGATGGAAAAACCCGACGTCGACACCATTGAAGGCCTGTCGCCGGCAATTTCCATCGAACAGAAGTCGACCTCCCACAACCCACGTTCCACCGTGGGCACCATCACTGAAATCTACGACTACCTGCGCCTGCTTTACGCGCGGGTCGGTATCCCCCGCTGCCCGGATCACGACATTCCACTGGAAGCCCAGACCGTCAGCCAGATGGTCGACCTGGTACTGGCCCAGCCGGAAGGTGCCAAGCTGATGCTGCTGGCGCCGGTGATTCGCGAGCGCAAGGGCGAACATCTTTCCGTCTTCGAAGAGCTGCGGGCGCAAGGTTTTGTACGCGCGCGCATCAATGGCAAGCTGTATGAACTGGACGAAGCACCGAAGCTCGACAAGCAGAAGAAGCATTCGATCGATGTAGTGGTCGACCGCTTCAAAGTGCGCGCCGACCTGCAGCAGCGCCTGGCGGAATCGTTCGAGACCGCGCTGAAGCTGGCGGATGGTATTGCGCTGGTTGCGCCGATGGATGACGAGCCGGGCGAAGAGATCATCTTCTCTGCGCGCTTTGCCTGCCCGATCTGTGGCCATGCCATCAGCGAACTGGAACCCAAGCTGTTTTCCTTCAACAACCCGGCCGGCGCCTGCCCAACCTGCGATGGCCTGGGTGTGAAGCAGTTCTTCGATATCAAGCGCCTGGTCAATGGCGAGCTGACGTTGGCGGAAGGCGCGATACGCGGCTGGGACAGGCGTAACGTCTATTACTTCCAGATGTTGGGGTCGCTAGCGTCCCACTACAAATTCAGCCTTGAAGTGCCATTCAACCAACTGCCGGCAGATCAGCAGAAGGTCATCCTCAATGGCAGTGGTTCGCAGAACGTCGACTTTAAATACCTGAACGACCGCGGCGACATCGTTAAGCGTTCGCACCCATTCGAAGGCATTGTGCCGAACCTGGAGCGGCGCTACCGCGAGACCGAATCGGCGAGCGTGCGCGAAGAGCTGGCGAAATTCCTCAGCACTCAACCTTGTCCAGATTGCCGTGGCACTCGCTTGCGCCGTGAGGCGCGACATGTCTGGGTGGGTGAGAAGACCCTGCCAGCAGTGACGAACCTGCCGATCGGCGATGCGTGTGAATACTTCGGTGTGCTCAAGCTGACCGGACGCCGTGGGGAAATTGCCGACAAGATCCTCAAGGAAATTCGTGAGCGGTTACAGTTTTTGGTCAATGTGGGCCTGGACTATCTTTCTCTGGACCGTAGCGCCGACACCTTGTCCGGCGGCGAGGCGCAACGTATTCGCCTGGCCAGCCAGATTGGTGCAGGCTTGGTGGGCGTGTTGTACATCCTGGATGAACCGTCCATTGGCTTGCACCAACGGGACAACGATCGTCTGTTGGGCACGTTGAAGCACCTACGGGATATCGGCAACACGGTGATTGTGGTCGAGCACGATGAAGACGCGATTCGCCTGGCGGACTATGTGGTCGATATTGGCCCAGGCGCCGGCGTGCACGGTGGACATATTGTTGCTGAAGGCACACCGGCCGAAGTCATGGCACATCCGGACTCCCTGACCGGCAAGTACTTGTCTGGCCGTGTCAAGATTGCAGTGCCGGCTAAACGTACGCCGCGCAACAAGAAGATGGCGCTGCATCTCAAGGGCGCACGCGGGAACAACCTGCGTAATGTCGACCTGGAGATTCCGCTGGGCTTGCTGACCTGTGTGACCGGTGTATCGGGTTCGGGTAAGTCGACGCTGATCAACAACACGCTGTTCCCCCTTAGTGCAACCGCCCTGAACGGCGCAACTACGCTGGAAGCGGCCGCGCATGACAGCATCAAGGGCCTTGAGCACCTGGACAAAGTGGTCGATATCGACCAGAGCCCGATTGGCCGTACACCTCGGTCCAACCCGGCAACGTACACGGGGCTGTTCACGCCGATTCGCGAGCTGTTCGCGGGTGTGCCGGAGTCTCGCTCACGTGGCTACGGGCCTGGGCGGTTCTCGTTCAACGTCAAGGGCGGACGCTGTGAAGCGTGTCAGGGCGATGGCTTGATCAAGGTAGAGATGCACTTCCTGCCGGATATCTATGTGCCGTGCGATGTGTGCAAGAGCAAGCGCTATAACCGCGAAACTCTTGAGATCAAGTACAAGGGCAAGAACATCCACGAAACCCTGGAGATGACCATCGAGGAAGCTCGCGTGTTCTTCGACGCGGTTCCAGCATTGGCGCGCAAGCTGCAGACGCTGATGGATGTGGGCCTGTCGTATATCAAGCTGGGGCAATCAGCGACCACGCTGTCCGGTGGCGAGGCACAGCGGGTGAAGCTGTCCCGGGAGCTGTCCAAGCGTGATACGGGCAAGACTCTGTATATCCTCGATGAACCGACTACGGGGCTCCATTTCGCGGATATCCAGCAACTGCTCGACGTGCTGCACCGATTGCGCGACCACGGCAACACTGTAGTGGTGATTGAGCACAACCTTGATGTGATCAAGACGGCTGACTGGTTGGTGGACCTCGGGCCGGAGGGCGGCTCCAAGGGTGGCCAGATCATCGCGGTCGGCACGCCGGAGCAAGTCTCTGAAATGCCGCAGTCCCACACCGGTTACTACTTGAAACCGTTGCTGGAGCGCGACCGGGCCTGACTTGTCGTCCCATGAAAAAGCCCCTGTCACCTTGCGGTGACAGGGGCTTTTTCGTAGCCGGGAATCAGAACTGCGATTGCAGGTAGTTTTCCAGGCCAATGAGCTTGATCAGACCCAACTGCTTTTCCAGCCAGTAGGTGTGATCTTCTTCTGTATCATTCAATTGCACGCGAAGGATTTCACGCGTGACGAAGTCACTGTGCTGCTCGCAGAGCTCAATGCCCTTGCAAAGCGCAGCACGTACCTTGTATTCGAGGCGAAGATCGGCTGCCAGCATGTCAGGTACGGTTGTGCCCACGTCCAAGTCGTCGGGACGCATACGCGGCGTGCCTTCGAGCATCAGGATACGGCGCATCAGTGCGTCAGCGTGCTGTGCCTCTTCTTCCATCTCGTGGTTGATACGCTCGTAGAGTTCGGTAAAACCCCAGTCTTCGTACATCCGCGAGTGGATGAAATATTGGTCACGAGCTGCCAGTTCGCCCGTCAGCAACGTGTTGAGGTAATCGATTACGTCGGGGTGACCTTGCATCGCCCTACATCTCCCTGCTTGAAAGACTGTAGTTTGAACCATCATGACCTGGAGGTCACGGGATCAACGGCATAAAAACGCACATTTCCCGAGAAAAGTAGCTGAAATAACGCAAAAACCGCCCAAATGAGGGCGGTTCTGCTTATCGTTTAGAGTCAGTTAAGCGATACACCCAGCGCCTTTGCGATTGCTTCTCCGTAAGCAGCGTCTGCCTTGTAGAAGTGCGCCAATTGACGCTGGACAACATCACTGGAAACCCCAGCCATTGCACCGGCGATGTTGGTGGTCAGCAGTGCCTGCTGCTCAGCATTCATCAGACGGAACAGCGCACCCGCGTGGCTGTAGTAGTCAGTGTCTTCACGATGATCGTAACGATGAGCGGCACCGCTCAGCGCCAAAGCAGGCTCAGCGTACTGCGGGGCTTGCTTGGGGGCATCGGCGTGGCTGTTCGGCTCGTAGTTAGGGGCTGAACCACCGTTGCTGCCAAAAGCCATCGAGCCGTCGCGTTGGTAGCTGTTTACCGGGCTGCGCGGCGCGTTTACCGGCAATTGCTGGTGATTGGTGCCGACACGATAACGATGGGCATCGGCGTAAGCAAAAACACGACCTTGCAACATGCGGTCTGGCGACAGGCCAACACCGGGTACCATATTGCTTGGCCCGAACGCGGCTTGCTCCACTTCGGCAAAGTAGTTCAGAGGGTTGCGGTTGAGCTCCAGTTCACCCACTTCGATCAGCGGAAACTCCTTTTGAGACCAGGTTTTGGTCACGTCGAAAGGATTCTCATAGTGAGCGTTAGCCTGGGCTTCAGTCATGATCTGGATGCAGACGCGCCATTTCGGAAAGTCACCGCGCTCAATCGCGCCGAACAGATCACGCTGGGCGTAATCAGGATCAGTACCGGCTAAACGTGCGGCATCCGCCGGAGCCAGGTTCTTGATGCCCTGCTTGGTTTTGTAATGCCATTTAACCCAGTGACGCTCGCCCTTGGCATTGATCAGGCTGTAGGTGTGACTACCGAAGCCGTGCATGTGGCGATAGCCGTCTGGAATGCCACGGTCCGAAAACAGGATGGTCACCTGGTGCAGCGCCTCAGGCGAGTGCGACCAGAAGTCCCACATCATTTGCGCGCTTTTCAGGTTGCTTTGTGGGAGGCGCTTTTGGGTGTGGATGAAGTCCGGAAATTTCAGCGGGTCGCGGATGAAGAACACTGGCGTGTTGTTACCCACGATGTCCCAGTTACCTTCTTCGGTGTAGAACTTCAAAGCGAAGCCGCGCGGGTCGCGCTCGGTATCGGCCGAACCGCGTTCACCACCAACAGTGGAAAACCGAAGAAAGGTAGGGGTTTGCTTGCCAACGGTCTCAAACAGCTTGGCGCTGGTGTACTGGGTAATGTCTTGGGTGACCGTGAACGTACCGTAGGCACCCGAACCTTTAGCGTGTACACGCCGCTCCGGGATGTTTTCACGGTTGAAGTGAGCGAGCTTCTCTATCAGGTGAAAATCGTCGAGCAGCAACGGGCCGCGCGGGCCGGCGGAACGGGAATTCTGGTTATCCGCAACGGGGGCACCGCTGGCGGTAGTAAGGACTTTATTCTGGCTCATGCTCAATCTTCCTCAGGTCAGACTTGGAACTGCCGGCTAATCGGCTTAGAGGGAGTATTGACGATCAAGATGACACCATCAAATATATTAAATCATGGTCATTGATAGAAAATAACTAACAAACCCAACAGAGTAATTAGCTATGGATTGGACTCTGATGCTGGCAGCGACTGAATTAATATAGACAACGTTTTTTACACACACAAAAAACCGGGCACTAGGCCCGGTTCTCCGTTACAGCTTGTCGTCTTACTCGGCGCTTACAGCTTCGCCCGCAGTAGCACGATCAACCAACTCGACGTACGCCATAGGCGCGTTGTCGCCAGCGCGGAAACCGCACTTGAGGATGCGCAGGTAGCCACCCTCACGGGTAGCGTAACGCTTGCCCAGGTCGTTGAAGAGCTTACCAACGATAGCTTTCGAGCGAGTACGGTCGAAAGCCAGACGGCGGTTAGCCAGGCTGTCTGTCTTAGCCAAAGTGATCAGCGGCTCAGCAACGCGACGCAGTTCTTTAGCTTTCGGCAGTGTAGTTTTGATCAGCTCGTGCTCGAACAGCGACACCGCCATGTTTTGAAACATGGCCTTGCGGTGCGAGCTGGTACGGCTCAGGTGACGACCACTTTTACGATGACGCATGGTTCATTCCTTACCAAACTCACGTTCGGTGATTACGACGATCAGGCAGTCGCCTTGTCGTCCTTCTTAAGACTTGCAGGCGGCCAGTTGTCGAGGCGCATGCCGAGGGACAGACCGCGGGAGGCCAGAACGTCCTTGATTTCAGTCAAGGATTTCTTGCCAAGGTTCGGAGTCTTCAACAGTTCTACTTCGGTACGCTGAATCAGGTCACCGATGTAGTAAATGTTTTCCGCCTTAAGGCAGTTAGCCGAACGTACAGTCAGTTCCAGATCGTCAACCGGGCGAAGCAGGATCGGATCGATCTCGTCTTCCTGCTCGATTACCACTGGTTCGCTGTCACCTTTGAGGTCGACGAACGCAGCCAACTGCTGTTGCAGAATGGTTGCAGCGCGGCGGATTGCCTCTTCAGGATCCAAAGTACCGTTGGTTTCCAGATCAATAACCAGCTTGTCCAGGTTAGTACGCTGCTCGACACGGGCGTTTTCCACCACGTATGCGATACGGCGAACCGGGCTGAACGAAGAGTCGAGCTGCAAGCGACCAATGCTGCGGCTTTCGTCTTCATCGCTCTGACGCGAGTCGGCCGGTTCATAACCACGACCACGAGCTACAGTGAGCTTCATGTTCAGGGCGCCGTTAGACGCCAGGTTAGCGATTACGTGATCGGGATTAACGATCTCGACATCATGATCCAGCTGAATATCGGCAGCGGTAACCACCCCCGAACCCTTCTTCGACAAGGTCAGCGTAACTTCGTCACGGCCGTGCAGCTTGATAGCCAGACCTTTAAGGTTCAACAGGATTTCAATTACGTCTTCCTGTACACCTTCGATGGCGCTGTACTCGTGGAGCACACCGTCAATCTCGGCCTCGACTACTGCACAGCCGGGCATTGAGGACAACAGGATGCGGCGCAGCGCGTTGCCCAGGGTGTGGCCAAAACCACGCTCGAGAGGCTCGAGAGTGATCTTGGCGCGGGTTGGACTGACAACCTGCACATCAATGTGGCGGGGTGTCAGGAACTCATTTACCGAAATCTGCATGGATGCACCTATTTTCTAGCCCTTACTTGGAGTAGAGCTCGACAATCAGGCTTTCGTTGATGTCGGCGGACAGATCACTGCGAGCAGGAACGTTCTTGAAAACGCCCGACTTCTTCTCAGTGTCTACTTCTACCCATTCTACGCGGCCACGTTGGGCACACAGATCGAGAGCTTGGACAATGCGAAGTTGGTTTTTTGCTTTCTCGCGAATCGCGACCACGTCACCAGCACGAACCTGGTAGGACGGGACGTTAACGGTTTGGCCGTTTACGCTTACGGATTTGTGCGATACCAGCTGACGGGATTCGGCACGAGTCGAACCAAAGCCCATACGGTATACAACGTTGTCCAGACGGCATTCGAGCAGTTGCAGCAGGTTTTCACCGGTTGCACCTTTCTTGCCAGCAGCTTCTTTGTAGTAGCCGCTGAACTGACGCTCGAGAACGCCGTAAATACGACGGACCTTCTGCTTTTCACGCAGTTGGGTGCCGTAGTCGGACTGGCGACCGCGGCGTTGGCCGTGGATACCAGGTGCTGCTTCAATGTTGCACTTCGATTCGATCGCGCGCACGCCGCTCTTCAAGAAGAGATCGGTGCCTTCACGACGAGCGAGTTTGCATTTTGGACCAATGTAACGAGCCATTCTTTACAATCTCCTGGATTACACGCGGCGCTTCTTCGGCGGACGGCACCCGTTGTGCGGGATTGGCGTCACGTCGGTGATGCTGGCGATCTTATAGCCACAGCCGTTCAAAGCACGGACAGCAGACTCACGACCTGGACCTGGACCTTTGACGTTAACGTCGAGGTTTTTCAGGCCATATTCCAGCGCAGCTTGACCAGCACGTTCAGCAGCTACTTGAGCGGCAAACGGGGTGGACTTGCGGGAACCGCGGAAACCCGAACCACCGGAGGTAGCCCAAGAAAGCGCGTTACCTTGACGGTCGGTGATGGTCACGATTGTGTTGTTAAAAGATGCATGGATGTGGGCGATGCCATCAACCACTGTCTTTTTAACTTTTTTACGAGGACGAGCAGCAGGTTTTGCCATGATAATTTTCCTGTCGATTCGCGTGGGCGATTACTTGCGGATCGGCTTACGCGGACCTTTACGGGTACGCGCGTTAGTCTTGGTACGCTGACCGCGTACTGGAAGACCACGACGATGACGCAGACCACGGTAGCAACCGAGGTCCATCAAACGCTTGATTTTCATGTTGATTTCGCGACGCAGGTCACCTTCAGTGGTGAACTTCGCCACTTCGCCACGCAACAGCTCAATCTGCTCGTCGCTCAGATCTTTGATCTTCGCGGCTGGGTTTACCCCAGTATCTGCGCAAATTTTCTGCGCAGTAGTGCGACCAACACCATAGATGTAGGTCAGCGAGATAACAGTGTGCTTGTTATCTGGAATGTTAACGCCTGCAATACGGGCCATTCAGTGGGACTCCAATTGACAGCTACCTACGCCCCGGAAGCCAAGAAATAGGGCGCGAGATAATATCGCTGTAATAACAAATAATCAACCCGGCAGCGCACTAGCTGCCGGGCTTCAAGCGGATCACACTCAGCCTTGGCGCTGTTTGTGACGCGGTTCCGCGCTGCAAATTACTCGAACAACACCTTCGCGGCGAATAATCTTGCAGTTACGGCACAGCTTTTTCACCGATGCACGAACTTTCATCACCAACTCCTCGAACCTTATGGGGTACTCAGCGCAACATGCCGCTGCCGTAGCCCTTCAGGTTGGCTTTCTTCATCAGGGATTCGTACTGGTGCGAAACGAGGTGCGATTGTACTTGGGACATGAAGTCCATCACAACCACGACGACGATCAGCAACGAGGTCCCGCCAAGGTAGAACGGAACGTTTGCTGCAACCACCAGGAACTGGGGCAACAAGCACACGGCCGTCATATATAGAGCACCGAACAGGGTCAAACGAGTCAGAACGCCGTCAATGTAGCGTGCAGACTGCTCACCTGGACGGATACCCGGAATAAAGGCACCGGACTTCTTCAGGTTTTCCGCTACGTCTTTCGGATTGAACATCAACGCCGTATAGAAGAAGCAGAAGAAAATAATCCCTGCACTAAACAGCAGAATATTCAACGGCTGACCAGGAGCGATCGACTGAGATAGGTCCTGCAGCCAGCCCATGTTTTCAGACTGACCAAACCAGGTACCCAACGAAGCCGGAAACAGCAAAATGCTGCTCGCGAAAATTGCCGGAATAACACCGGCCATATTCACTTTCAGCGGCAAGTGGCTGGTCTGCGCAGCAAAAACCTTACGGCCCTGCTGACGCTTGGCGTAGTGAACAGCAATACGACGCTGACCACGCTCAATGAACACCACAAAACCGATAATCGCTACTGCCAGCAAACCGATGGCGACAAGGGCGAAAATATTGATATCACCCTGACGTGCAGACTCGAAAGACTGCCCAATCGCTCTCGGAAGACCGGCGACGATACCTGCGAAAATCAACATCGAGATACCGTTACCAACACCACGCTCAGTAATCTGCTCACCCAGCCACATCATAAACATTGCGCCAGCCACAAACGTGGATACCGCAACGAAATGGAAGCCAAAGTCACCAGTGAACGCAACGCCCTGCCCTGCCAAACCAACGGACATGCCGATAGCTTGAACCAAGGCGAGAGCGACAGTGCCGTAGCGGGTGTACTGGCTAATCTTGCGACGGCCAGCTTCACCTTCCTTCTTCAACTGCTCCAGCTGCGGGCTGACGGCGGTCATCAACTGCATGATGATCGATGCCGAAATGTACGGCATGATCCCCAGTGCAAAGATGCTCATCCGCTCCAGCGCACCGCCGGAAAACATGTTGAACAAGCTAAGAATGGTCCCCTCATTCTGTCGAAACAGGTCTGCGAGTCGGTCCGGGTTGATACCTGGAACCGGGATGTGTGCGCCTATTCGGTAGACGATAATCGCCAAGAACAGAAAACGCAGACGAGCCCAAAGTTCAGACATACCGCCTTTGCCGAGCGCTGAGAGAGCACCTTGCTTAGCCATTTATTCCTCGAACTTGCCGCCAGCTGCTTCGATAGCCGAACGCGCACCTTTGGTGGCGCCGATTCCCTTGCCGATAGTGACAGCGCGAGTCACTTCACCGGACAGCATGATTTTCACACGCTGTACGTTGACGTTGATCACGTTGGCATCTTTCAGGGTCTGCACAGTAACGATGTCGCCTTCCACTTTAGCCAGCTCGGACAGACGCACTTCTGCGCGATCCATAGCTTTCAGGGATACGAAACCGAACTTAGGCAGGCGACGATGCAGCGGCTGTTGACCGCCTTCAAAGCCTGGAGCGATGGTGCCACCGGAGCGGGAGGTTTGACCTTTGTGGCCACGGCCACCAGTCTTACCCAAACCGCTACCGATACCACGGCCCGGACGATGCTTTTCGCGACGGGAACCCGGCGCTGGACTCAGATCATTGAGTTTCATCGATTAACCCTCTACACGCAGCATGTAGTAAGCCTTGTTGATCATCCCGCGATTCTCGGGAGTATCCTGGACTTCTACAGTGTGACCGATGCGACGCAGACCCAAACCCTTAACGCACAGTTTGTGGTTAGGAATGCGGCCGGTCATGCTTTTGATCAGCGTTACTTTAACGGTAGCCATGATCAGAAGATCTCCTTGACACTTTTGCCACGCTTGGCGGCAATGGATTCAGGAGACTGCATAGCTTTCAAACCTTTGAAAGTGGCGTGAACCACGTTTACCGGGTTAGTCGAACCGTAGCACTTGGCCAGAACGTTCTGAACGCCAGCAACTTCGAGGACAGCACGCATAGCGCCGCCAGCGATGATACCGGTACCTTCAGAAGCAGGCTGCATGTACACCTTCGAAGCGCCGTGAGCGGACTTCATAGCGTATTGCAGCGTGGTGCCGTTCAGATCAACTTGGATCATGTTGCGACGAGCAGCTTCCATCGCCTTCTGGATCGCAGCAGGCACTTCACGTGACTTGCCACGGCCGAAGCCAACACGCCCTTTACCATCACCCACCACGGTCAACGCGGTGAAAGTGAAGATACGGCCGCCTTTAACGGTTTTGGCTACGCGGTTAACTTGAACCAGCTTCTCAATGTAGCCTTCGTCGCGCTTTTGGTCGTTATTTGACATAACTTAGAACTCCAGCCCAGCTTCACGAGCAGCATCAGCCAGCGCTTTAACGCGACCGTGGTACTTGAAGCCAGAGCGGTCGAAAGCCACTTGCGAGACGCCCACGGCCTTAGCACGTGTTGCGACCAGCTGGCCAACCTTTGTGGCCGCGTCGATGTTGCCGGTGGCACCATCACGCAGTTCTTTATCCAAAGTCGAGGCGCTTGCCAGGACTTTGTTGCCGTCGGCCGAGATGACCTGGGCGTAGATGTGCTGCGACGAGCGGTACACGCAGAGACGCACGACTTCTAGTTCGTGCATTTTCAGGCGTGCTTTGCGAGCGCGACGCAGTCGAGTAACTTTTTTGTCGGTCATTTGCTATGCCCTACTTCTTCTTGGCTTCTTTACGACGGACGACTTCGTCCGCGTAGCGCACACCTTTGCCTTTGTACGGCTCTGGTGGACGGAAGTCGCGGATCTCAGCGGCCACCTGACCTACCAGCTGCTTATCAATACCCTTGATCAGGATATCGGTCTGGCTAGGGGTCTCAGCGGTGATGCCTTCCGGCAGTTCGTAATCCACTGGGTGCGAGAAGCCAAGGGCCAGGTTCAAAACCGTGCCTTTTGCTTGCGCTTTGTAACCAACACCGACCAGCTGGAGCTTACGCTCGAAGCCTTGGCTTACGCCTTGGACCATGTTGTTTACCAACGCACGCGTGGTACCGGCCATTGCGCGAGTTTGTTGATCGCCATTGCGAGCAGCGAAACGCAGCTCACCAGCTTCTTCAACGATCTCAACGGACGAATGGATGTTCAGTTCAAGAGTGCCCTTGGCACCCTTCACCGAAAGCTGTTGGCCTGCGAATTTTACTTCGACACCGGCTGGCAGCTTAACGGGGTTCTTAGCGACGCGAGACATGCTTATCCCCCCTTAGAACACAGTGCAAAGAACTTCGCCGCCGACACCGGCAGCGCGCGCAGCACGATCCGTCATCACACCTTTGTTGGTGGAGACGATAGACACGCCCAGACCGCCACGAACCTTCGGCAGATCTTCAGCGGACTTGTACTGACGCAGGCCTGGACGGCTAACGCGCTTCACTTCCTCGATGACCGAACGGCCTTCGAAGTACTTCAGCTCGATGGACAGCAGTGGTTTGATTTCGCTGCTGATCTGATAACCCGCAATGTAGCCTTCGTCTTTCAGGACTTTGGCAACAGCTACCTTCAACTTGGAAGATGGCATGCTTACGACGGACTTTTCAGCCATCTGGGCATTACGGATACGAGTTAGCATGTCCGCTAACGGGTCCTGCATACTCATGGGCTAGACGCTCCTAATACAAAAAAATTAGCCTTGCGGCTACATATGTCGCCGAGAATCTCCGGGTAAAAAAACACGGGCTCAGGCGAGCCGCGTATTTTAGACACACTCCGGAAATGAAACAAGCCCCAAAAGGGGCTTGTTCCAGATTCAAGGTCACCGGCGGTCAGTATCTTGCGATTTTGACCGCCCCGACGCTGAAAGTACTTACCAGCTGGCTTTAACCAGACCTGGTACGTCACCACGCATTGCCGCTTCACGCAGTTTGTTACGGCCGAGGCCGAACTTGCGGTAAACGCCGTGTGGACGACCGGTCAGGCGGCAGCGGTTACGCATGCGCGAGGCGCTTGCGTCACGTGGCTGCTTCTGCAGGGCAACTGTCGCTTCCCAACGCGCTTCTGGACTTGCGTTCAGATCTACGATGATTGCTTTCAGTGCTGCACGCTTCTTGGCGTACTTGGCAACCGTGAGCTGACGCTTCAGCTCGCGGTTTTTCATGCTCATCTTGGCCATGGTCCTACTCCAATCAGTTGCGGAACGGGAATTTGAACGCACGCAGCAGAGCGCGGCCTTCATCATCGTTCTTGGCAGTGGTGGTCAGGGTGATGTCCAGACCGCGGAGAGCATCGATCTTGTCGTAGTCGATTTCCGGGAAGATGATCTGCTCTTTCACGCCCATGCTGTAGTTACCACGACCATCGAAGGACTTGGCATTCAGGCCGCGGAAGTCGCGGACCCGAGGCAGGGAGATCGACAGCAGACGATCCAGGAATTCATACATACGCTCACGGCGCAGGGTCACTTTGACGCCGATCGGCCAACCTTCACGGACTTTAAAGCCAGCGATGGATTTCCGAGCGTAGGTCACAACGACTTTCTGGCCGGTGATCTTTTCCAGGTCAGCAACAGCATGCTCGATGACTTTTTTGTCGCCGACAGCTTCGCCCAGACCCATGTTCAGGGTGATTTTGGTAACGCGTGGAACTTCCATCACGTTCGAAAGCTTAAGTTCTTCCTTAAGCTTCGGTGCGATTTCTTTCCAGTAAATCTCTTTTAGTCGTGCCATGGTCTTCTACCTAGCAGTGTTCAAGCATCAACCGCTTTTTGGGTCGACTTGAAGACACGAATTTTCTTGCCGTCTTCTACTTTGAAACCAACGCGGTCAGCCTTGTTGGTTTCGCCGTTGAAAATGGCGACGTTAGAAGCGTCCAGTGGAGCTTCTTTTTCGACGATACCGCCTTGTACGCCCGACATCGGGTTAGGCTTGGTATGACGCTTGACCAGGTTCAGACCACCGATAACCAGACGGTTATTGGCGAGAACCTTAAGCACCTTACCGCGCTTACCTTTGTCTTTGCCGGCGATCACGATGATCTCGTCGTCACGACGAATCTTTTGCATGTCGGATCTCCTTACAGCACTTCTGGGGCGAGCGAGACGATCTTCATGAACTTCTCAGTACGAAGTTCACGGGTCACTGGCCCAAAGATACGGGTGCCGATTGGCTCTTGCTTGTTGTTCAGAAGAACAGCAGCGTTACCATCAAAGCGGATAATGGAGCCATCAGCACGACGTACGCCGTGACGAGTGCGGACTACAACAGCAGTCATCACTTGGCCTTTTTTCACTTTGCCGCGAGGAATTGCTTCCTTCACGGTAACCTTGATGATGTCACCGATACCAGCGTAACGACGATGGGAGCCACCCAGCACCTTGATGCACATAACACGGCGAGCGCCGCTGTTATCGGCCACATCGAGCATGGATTGAGTCTGAATCATATAATTTCTCCGACCCCTAGTCCTTAGACTTCCACAGCGCGTTCGAGAACATCAACCAGTGCCCAAGACTTGGTCTTGGCCAGCGGACGAGTTTCACGAATAGTGACTTTGTCGCCGATGTGGCACTGATTGGTTTCGTCGTGCGCGTGCAGCTTAGTCGAACGCTTAACATATTTACCGTAGATCGGGTGCTTAACGCGACGCTCGATCAGTACGGTGATGGTTTTGTCCATCTTGTCGCTGACAACACGGCCAGTCAGCGTACGGACAGTCTTTTCGGCTTCAGCCATGATCACTTACCTGCCTGCTGGTTGAGCACAGTCTTCACGCGAGCAATGTCACGCTTAACTTGCGAGAGCAGATGAGACTGCCCCAACTGGCCAGTTGCTTTCTGCATGCGCAGATTGAACTGGTCGCGCAGCAGGCCGAGCAGTTGCTCGTTCAGCTGCTGTGCGGATTTTTCACGAAGTTCATTCGCTTTCATCACATCACCGTCCGTTTAACAAAGGCGGTGGCGAGCGGCAGCTTTGCAGCAGCCAGGGCAAAAGCCTCACGCGCCAGCTCTTCAGTTACACCCTCGATTTCATACAGGACTTTGCCTGGCTGAATCTGGGCTACCCAGTATTCCACGTTACCCTTACCTTTACCCATCCGAACCTCAAGAGGTTTTTTGGAGATCGGCTTGTCCGGGAATACACGGATCCAGATCTTGCCGCCACGTTTAACGTGACGGGTCAGTGCACGACGCGCTGACTCGATCTGACGAGCGGTGAGACGACCACGAGCTACAGACTTCAGCGCGAACTCGCCGAAGCTGACTTTGCTACCGCGCTGAGCCAGACCACGGTTGTGGCCTGTCATCTGCTTGCGGAACTTCGTACGCTTTGGTTGCAACATTTGGCGTACCCCTTACTTAGCAGCTTTTTTACGAGGCGCTGGTGCTTGTGGTTTCAGTTCTTCTTGGCGACCACCAATTACTTCGCCTTTGAAGATCCAAACCTTTACACCGATCACACCGTAAGTGGTGTGAGCTTCGTAGTTGGCATAGTCGATGTCGGCACGCAGGGTGTGCAGTGGCACACGACCTTCGCGATACCATTCAGTACGTGCGATTTCAGCACCGCCGAGACGACCGCTCACTTGGATTTTGATGCCTTTGGCACCAATGCGCATGGCGTTCTGTACGGCGCGCTTCATAGCGCGACGGAACATTACGCGACGCTCCAGCTGCTGAGCTACGCTCTGCGCAACCAGCATACCGTCGAGCTCCGGCTTGCGGATCTCTTCGATATTGATGTGCACAGGCACACCCATTTGCTTGGTCAGGTCCTGACGCAGTTTCTCAACATCTTCACCTTTCTTCCCGATAACGATACCTGGACGAGCGGTGTGGATGGTGATACGTGCAGTTTGTGCCGGACGATGGATATCGATACGGCTTACGGACGCGCTTTTTAGTTTGTCTTGGAGATACTCACGCACCTTCAGATCAGCGAACAAATAGTCCGCATAAGTCCGACCGTCTGCGTACCAGACGGAGGTGTGCTCCTTGACGATTCCCAGGCGAATGCCAATGGGATGTACTTTCTGACCCATCTCTTCGACTCCGTTACTTGTCAGCAACCTTGACAGTGATATGGCAAGACCGCTTGACGATGCGATCAGCACGGCCTTTGGCACGTGGCATGATGCGCTTCAGCGAACGCCCTTCGTTGACGAAAACGGTGCTGACTTTAAGGTCATCAACGTCTGCGCCTTCGTTATGCTCGGCGTTGGCTACGGCCGACTCCAGCACTTTCTTCATGATCTCGGCGGCTTTCTTACTGCTGAAAGCCAACAGGTTGAGCGCTTCGCCCACCTTCTTCCCGCGGATCTGGTCGGCGACCAAGCGGGCTTTCTGGGCGGAGATTCGAGCGCCCGACAACTTAGCGGCTACTTCCATTTCCTAACCCCTTAACGCTTGGCTTTCTTGTCTGCCACGTGCCCACGATAAGTGCGGGTACCGGCAAACTCGCCCAGTTTGTGGCCAACCATGTCTTCGTTCACGAGAACTGGGACGTGCAGACGACCGTTGTGTACAGCGATGGTCAAACCGACCATTTGTGGCAGGATCATCGAACGACGCGACCAGGTCTTAACTGGTTTGCGATCGTTCTTTTCCGCCGCCACTTCGATCTTCTTCAGTAGGTGAAGATCAATAAAAGGACCTTTTTTCAGAGAACGTGGCACTGTCGTATCCCTCTATTTACTTGCGACGACGGACGATCATTTTGTCGGTACGCTTATTACCACGAGTCTTCGCGCCCTTAGTCGGGAAGCCCCATGGCGATACCGGATGACGACCACCAGAGGTACGACCTTCACCACCACCGTGTGGGTGGTCAACCGGGTTCATGGCAACACCACGAACGGTTGGGCGAACGCCACGCCAGCGTTTGGCACCAGCTTTACCCAGCGAACGCAGGCTGTGCTCGGAGTTCGAGACTTCACCCAAGGTCGCACGGCATTCAGCCAGCACTTTACGCATCTCACCAGAACGCAGACGCAGGGTCACGTAGACACCTTCACGAGCGATCAACTGAGCCGAAGCACCAGCGGAACGAGCGATTTGCGCGCCTTTACCTGGCTTCAATTCGATGCCGTGTACGGTGCTACCAACTGGAATGTTACGCAGTTGCAGAGCGTTGCCCGGCTTGATCGGCGCCAAAGCACCTGCGATCAGCTGGTCGCCAGCGCTCACGCCTTTAGGGGCGATGATGTAGCGACGCTCGCCATCTGCGTACAGCAGCAGAGCGATGTGAGCAGTACGGTTTGGATCGTATTCGATACGCTCGACAGTGGCAGAGATGCCATCTTTGTCGTTGCGACGGAAGTCGACCAGACGATAATGCTGCTTATGGCCACCACCGATGTGACGAGTGGTAATGCGACCATTGTTGTTACGACCACCAGTCTTCGATTTCTTCTCGAGCAGCGGTGCGTGAGGAGCGCCTTTATGCAGCTCCTGGTTGACCACCTTGACCACAAAACGGCGGCCAGGGGAAGTCGGTTTGCATTTAACGATTGCCATGATGCACCCCTTCCTTACTCAGCACTGCTGCTGAAATCGAGATCTTGGCCTGGCTGAAGGGAGATAACTGCCTTCTTCCAGTCATTACGCTTGCCCAGACCGCGAGCAGTGCGCTTGCTCTTACCCAGAACATTCAGGGTAGTAACACGCTCAACTTTCACGCTGAACAGGCTTTCGACGGCCTTCTTGATTTCCAGCTTGGTTGCGTCAGTTGCAACCTTGAAAACGAACTGGCCTTTCTTGTCAGCCAGAACCGTAGCCTTTTCGGAAACGTGCGGGCCAAGCAGAACTTTAAATACGCGTTCCTGGTTCATCCCAGCAGCTCCTCGAATTTCTTCACGGCCGACACGGTGATCAACACCTTGTCGTATGCGATCAGACTAACTGGATCGGAACCTTGCACGTCACGTACATCAACGTGTGGCAGGTTGCGAGCAGCCAGGTACAGGTTCTGATCAACAGCTTCAGACACGATCAAAACGTCGGTCAGGCTCATGTTGTTCAGTTTGCCCAGCAGATCTTTGGTCTTTGGACTTTCAACAGCGAAGTCCTGAACCACGACCAGACGATCAGTACGCACGAGTTCAGCAAGGATGGAGCGCAGAGCTGCGCGATACATCTTCTTGTTGAGCTTCTGAGAGTGATCCTGTGGACGAGCTGCGAAAGTGGTACCGCCGCCACGCCAGATTGGGCTACGGATAGTACCGGCACGAGCACGGCCAGTGCCTTTCTGACGCCAAGGGCGCTTACCGCCACCACGTACGTCGGAACGGGTCTTTTGCTGCTTGCTACCTTGACGGCCGCCGGCCATGTAGGCCACGACTGCTTGGTGAACCAGCGTCTCGTTGAATTCGCCGCCAAATGTCAGTTCGGAAACTTCGATCGCTTGAGCGTCATTTACATTTAATTGCATGTCAGCTTCCCCTTAACCGCGAGCCTTGGCCGCTGGACGTACAACCAGGTTGCCGCCAGTAGCGCCAGGAACAGCACCCTTGACCAACAACAGATTGCGTTCAGCGTCGACGCGCACTACTTCGAGGGACTGCACGGTCACGCGCTCAGCGCCCATATGACCGGACATTTTTTTGCCCTTGAATACACGACCAGGAGTCTGGCACTGGCCAATAGAGCCCGGGACGCGGTGGGAAACGGAGTTACCGTGAGTGTTGTCTTGACCACGGAAATTCCAACGCTTGATCGTACCCTGGAAGCCTTTACCCTTGGACTGACCGGTTACATCAACCAGTTGACCAGCGGCGAAGATTTCAGCGTTGATCAGATCGCCAGCCTGGTAGTCACCATCTTCAAGACGGAACTCCATAACAGTACGACCAGCTGCAACGTTTGCTTTTGCGAAGTGACCTGCTTGAGCAGCAGTCACGCGCGAAGCACGACGCTCGCCGACAGTGACTTGCACTGCACGATAGCCATCGGTTTCTTCAGTTTTGAACTGGGTGACGCGATTCGGCTCGATCTCAATGACCGTAACCGGAATGGAGACACCTTCTTCGGTGAAAATACGGGTCATACCGCATTTACGACCGACTACACCAATAGTCATGTTGTAAACCTCATGAGTGTACGGGGCTTTCACCCGCTATGGCCGCCCATTTCAGAGCGTTACACGACTAAGACCCAAGTCTTAGCCGAGGCTGATCTGTACTTCCACACCGGCCGCCAGATCAAGCTTCATAAGTGCATCAACGGTTTTATCCGTTGGCTGGACAATGTCCAGAACGCGCTTATGAGTACGGATCTCGTACTGGTCACGCGCGTCTTTGTTGACGTGCGGGGAGACCAGAACGGTGAACCGCTCTTTGCGGGTAGGCAGTGGAATTGGACCACGCACTTGAGCACCAGTACGTTTCGCGGTTTCCACGATTTCCTGGGTGGATTGGTCGATCAGGCGATGGTCAAAAGCCTTCAACCTGATACGGATTTGCTGATTTTGCATTGGATTTCAGACTCCGGCTGCTATTCCCAGCGAGCGCAATACGCCCGTTAAAAGGAGGCGCAATTCTATAGACGCCCCAGATAGGTGTCAACCCAATAAAAAAGCCCCCGCTGAGCGGGGGCCTTTTCAAAGCATCGAAGCTATCTCAAAAGAGATGCTTACTCGATGATTTTAGCTACAACACCAGCGCCAACAGTACGGCCGCCTTCACGAATTGCGAAGCGCAGACCGTCTTCCATTGCGATGGTTTTTCAGGGTAACTTCCATTTGGATGTTATCGCCTGGCATTACCATTTCAACGCCTTCTGGCAGCTGGCAGTTACCAGTCACGTCAGTAGTACGGAAGTAGAACTGTGGACGGTAGCCTTTGAAGAACGGAGTGTGACGACCGCCTTCTTCTTGCTTAGAACGTAGACTTCAGCGGTGAAACTTGGTGCGGCTTAACCGAACCCGGCTTAACCAGAACCTGGCCACGCTCAACGTCGTCACGCTTGGTACCACGCAGCAGAACGCCGCAGTTCTCACCAGCACGACCTTCGTCGAGCAGCTTGCGGAACATTTCAACACCGGTGCAGGTGGTGGTGGTGGTGTCACGCAGACCAACGATTTCCAAGCGGATCTTGACGCGAACGACCGCGCTCGATACGACCAGTCACAACAGTACCACGACCGGAGATCGAGAATACGTCTTCGATTGGCATCAGGAACGGCTGTCGGTCAGACGAACTGGTTCTGGGATGTAGCTGTCCAGGGTTTCAACCAGTTTACGAACGGCAGTGGTGCCCATTTCGTTGTCGTCTTTGCCTTCCAGCGCCATACGAGCAGAACCGATGATGATCGGAGTGTCGTCGCCTGGGAAGTCGTAAGTGCTCAGCAGATCGCGCACTTCCATCTCAACAGTTCCAGCAGCTCAGCGTCGTCTACCAGGTCAGCCTTGTTCAGGAAACCACGATGTACGGAACGCCTACCTGACGGGACAGCAGGATGTGCTCACGGGTTTGTGCATCGGACCATCAGCGGCCGAGCAAACCAGGATCGCGCCATCCATCTGGGCAGCACCGGTGATCATGTTCTTCACATAGTCAGCGTGACCTGGGCAGTCGACGTGAGCGTAGTGACGGATCTTCGAGTTGTACTCGACGTGCGCGGTGTTGATGGTGATACCACGAGCTTTCTCTTCTGGCGCGCTGTCGATTTTATCGAAATCAACGATTGCGGAACCGAATACTTCGGAGCAAACGCGAGTCAGAGCTGCGGTCAGAGTGGTTTTACCGTGGTCAACGTGACCGATAGTGCCAACGTTGACGTGCGGTAGGGAACGATCAAATTTTTCTTTAGCCACGACAATTAACTCCTTGCCTAAAGGACTGAATCAGCCTTGTTTTTTGGATACAGTTTCAGCGATGTGCGCCGGAGCTGTGTTGTATTTTTTGAATTCCATAGAGTAGCTTGCGCGACCCTGGGACATGGAGCGAACGTCGGTCGCGTAACCGAACATCTCACCCAACGGAACCTCGGCGCGAATCACTTTGCCGGAAACCGTGTCTTCCATACCCAAGATCATGCCGCGACGACGGTTAAGGTCGCCATGACATCACCCATATAGTCTTCAGGTGTAACAACTTCTACCGCCATGATTGGCTCAAGCAACTCACCACCGCCCTTCTGGGCCAGTTGCTTGGTTGCCATGGAAGCAGCCACCTTAAACGCCATCTCGTTGGAGTCGACGTCGTGGTAAGAACCGTCAAAAACGGTTGCTTTCAGGCCGATCAGCGGATAGCCGGCAACAACACCGTTCTTCATCTGCTCTTCGATGCCCTTCTGGATAGCAGGGATGTATTCCTTAGGAACCACAACCTACTACTTCGTTCACGAATTGCAGACCTTCCTGACCTTCGTCAGCAGGAGCAAAACGGATCCAGCAGTGACCGAACTGACCACGACCGCCGGACTGACGAACGAACTTGCCTTCGATTTCACAGTTCTTCGTGATGCGCTCACGATAGGAAACCTGAGGCTTACCGATGTTAGCTTCGACGTTGAACTCGCGGCGCATCCGGTCAACCAGGATGTCCAGGTGCAACTCGCCCATGCCAGAGATGATCGTTTGACCAGTCTCTTCATCAGTTTTAACGCGGAAAGATGGATCTTCCTGAGCAAGTTTGCCCAGAGCAAATACCCATTTTTTCCTGGTCATCCTTGGTCTTAGGCTCTACGGCAACCGAAATAACCGGCTCCGGGAAGTCCATACGAACCAGGATGATTGGCT